>NZ_AFHO01000037.1 GCF_000218525.1 Mesomycoplasma ovipneumoniae SC01
ATTGTAGTCGCGTTTAACAATATCCGGCAGTGCGAATTTGGTGTTCTTAATTTCGCTCTTTTTTCTTCTTTTTCTAATTTTGCATACTAAATTCAATCTTTTTAAATGTCTTCCAAGACTTCGAGCGTTAATGTCAATATTATATTTCATAGAAATATAAGCACTCAACCTTATGCAACCATATCTGCCTTTGTTATCAAGAACGGATTGTTTAATTATTGCATCATTTTTGTGCTCCCTTACTTTTATAACTCTAGTTTTAGATTTTGCCACTGATTGCCTGCATACATTAAAAATTTTTGCAGATTTGCTATAAGGAATATTTAGTGTTTTGGCTTCACTAATTTTTCCTGATTTTAATTTATTTTTATTGATTTCGTAATATCTCTTAGCTATTTCTATTAATTCTTCTTTTGTAAATTCGTTTCAATCAGGTTCAATTGGTTTTTTTCGTTTGCCACTCCCTGGCTTTCTGTTCGCACCTTTTTTATCTAATAATTGATCTTGCATAC
>NZ_AFHO01000036.1 GCF_000218525.1 Mesomycoplasma ovipneumoniae SC01
TTTTGTTTTCAAAAGCTAGGGAAATCTCAAGCAAAGCCGAATTTAGACCATAATGCTTTTGATTAAGATTTAAAATTTTACCGGCAATTGGACTTGGGGCAAAATAACGATTAGCCAAAGGCGAAATTGCCAAATCAAAAAGCTGATCAGGATCATCAAAATAATATTTAGTGGAAAGAATTTCGTATTTTTGGTTGCGATCTAAATTTCTTAGCACAAAACTAGCTTGTTTTTGGTCATTTTTGGCAACAAGTTGACCTTTTACTTCAAGAATTTTATTTGAACCAATTTCTTTATAGTACAAAATTAAATTAGCCGAATCAAGTAAGTTTTGTGAATCAAATAAATCAAGATTCAAAATTGTGTCATTTTCAATATCATAATGACTAAATTTTTCAACTTGGTTTTTAGTTGAAAAAAACTGCGAAGTTTTCGAAAAACTAAAATAATAACGCGGATTGTTTGGGGCTACAAGTTGTAATTCATAAATTGAACCACCAAGTAAATTATCGGCATAAGTATGAAAAGTGTCAGTTTTTGGATCATATTCGACTTTAGTTTTAACACTATAACGTGATTTTTGACTAATATAAACAAGTTCTAAATCAGCTTTTTTAGCCCAGTCTGTGTCTTGTTTTGTTTTTCCTTGAAGTTTAAAACTAAAATCACCTGAATTAGTAAACCAGGACAAAAAAAATTAACACTAAAGGTGTTGGCTTTTTTGTCGGAGTTTAGGAGAAAGCTAACACCCAAAGTGTTAGCTTTTTTAAATTTTCAAATGCAACAAA
>NZ_AFHO01000035.1 GCF_000218525.1 Mesomycoplasma ovipneumoniae SC01
AAGAAGCAAAGGGCAAGTAAAGGCGGTTTTTGTGCTGTACAATTTCTTACTAGAGTAAAACGCAAAAAAGGGTATATTAGAGCAAAGGCAAGTTTTTGTGCTGTACAATTTCTTACTAGAGTAAAACAATATACATAAATAAAGACGTCGGAGTACTAGTTTTTGTGCTGTACAATTTCTTACTAGAGTAAAACTTAATTGTTGGGAAATCAAACTTAGGTTCAGTTTTTGTGCTGTACAATTTCTTACTAGAGTAAAACTGCCACCTTTTTTTGTAAAATAAATATACCGTTTTTGTGCTGTACAATTTCTTACTAGAGTAAAACGGTTTTTCTTAAAAAAATGCTCAATTACATGTTTTTGTGCTGTACAATTTCTTACTAGAGTAAAACAAGTGGGTAGTGTCCTACCCACGAACCCGCGTTTTTGTGCTGTACAATTTCTTACTAGAGTAAAACCCTCTGTCTCCTTTTTCGCCTTTAAGTTGTGTTTTTGTGCTGTACAATTTCTTACTAGAGTAAAACTAGAAAATTAATTTTAGACCAAAATAAAGTAGTTTTTGTGCTGTACAATTTCTTACTAGAGTAAAACAAGGGTATATAAAAAAGGGGGAGCGGTAGTGTTTTTGTGCTGTACAATTTCTTACTAGAGTAAAACTGCTTTTTTTGACTCACACTATTATCAAACGTTTTTGTGCTGTACAATTTCTTACTAGAGTAAAACATTATCTAGAAAGCAAAAGAACAGGCAAGGGTTTTTGTGCTGTACAATTTCTTACTAGAGTAAAACGTATTATTACTAAAACCGAATATGCAGCCTTGTTTTTGTGCTGTACAATTTCTTACTAGAGTAAAACTTTA
>NZ_AFHO01000034.1 GCF_000218525.1 Mesomycoplasma ovipneumoniae SC01
GTTTTTGTGCTGTACAATTTCTTACTAGAGTAAAACTTTAAAAATTTTGCTTCCATGTTTTGTTTTAGTTTTTGTGCTGTACAATTTCTTACTAGAGTAAAACAAAAATTGTGGAAATTAAATTGGTTTGCTCGTTTTTGTGCTGTACAATTTCTTACTAGAGTAAAACAAACCTCTCATTATACTTTTTACTTCTAATGTTTTTGTGCTGTACAATTTCTTACTAGAGTAAAACTATTAGGGTATAAAATTGAATACGGAGTCTGTTTTTGTGCTGTACAATTTCTTACTAGAGTAAAACAGCAGAAGTTGAAATTAAGAGTCAAAGTCAGTTTTTGTGCTGTACAATTTCTTACTAGAGTAAAACTATAAAAGACCAACAATTAGAAAAAAGAGTGTTTTTGTGCTGTACAATTTCTTACTAGAGTAAAACCTAGATGTAATAACATAGCACCACCTCCTAGTTTTTGTGCTGTACAATTTCTTACTAGAGTAAAACAAAATTCATTAAATAAATTTTGGAGATCTAGTTTTTGTGCTGTACAATTTCTTACTAGAGTAAAACTCAATGTTCAATTTTCTAATTAAATTGAGTGTTTTTGTGCTGTACAATTTCTTACTAGAGTAAAACAGTTCAACGATTTTTGTAAAGCGGGCAATTGTTTTTGTGCTGTACAATTTCTTACTAGAGTAAAACACTAAAAAACCGCGTGGCAAATCAACTACAGTTTTTGTGCTGTACAATTTCTTACTAGAGTAAAACTATCTTCAATATTAAAAATTAGACCGCCTAGTTTTTGTGCTGTACAATTTCTTACTAGAGTAAAACTAATTATTTGCCCTAATTGTGCCAAACTTGTGTTTTTGTGCTGTACAATTTCTTACTAGAGTAAAACACCTTATATTTTTAATAATCAGTATTATATGTTTTTGTGCTGTACAATTTCTTACTAGAGTAAAACGCGGACTTCCACCTTTTTTAAACGTGTGCAGTTTTTGTGCTGTACAATTTCTTACTAGAGTAAAACTTGTAAAAAATAAAAATATGGTATAATATAGTTTTTGTGCTGTACAATTTCTTACTAGAGTAAAACAAGTAATTTTTGTTTGTCCATATTTTTCCTGTTTTTGTGCTGTACAATTTCTTACTAGAGTAAAACTAAAAGGTCTAAATTCCAGTCCAACAGTTCGTTTTTGTGCTGTACAATTTCTTACTAGAGTAAAACCTCTCCTTTGTTTTGTCCCATATTTTGCCTGTTTTTGTGCTGTACAATTTCTTACTAGAGTAAAACTATTTTTTCGAGCAAAAAACTTTGAGATATGTTTTTGTGCTGTACAATTTCTTACTAGAGTAAAACGATAAATCACGTAGGGTAAAAACGTCACGGGTTTTTGTGCTGTACAATTTCTTACTAGAGTAAAACAGAATAAGAAGCAAAGGGCAAGTAAAGGCGGTTTTTGTGCTGTACAATTTCTTACTAGAGT
>NZ_AFHO01000033.1 GCF_000218525.1 Mesomycoplasma ovipneumoniae SC01
ATAATTTTGTACTTATTTTATCAAGATTTTCCAAAATGTTATCTACATTTTTATATTTTTCTACTAATTTACTTGATAAAAAGCAGTAAAAGTACAATTATGTAAACCACAATAAATTAAGCTTGGATTTTTTATCAATGCACTAATATTTGGAGGAAAAACACTGAAATTCATAGGTTTTTTTGATTAATTTTGAAAAAATTGATCTATTTTAATCAGTATCAGATTCGCTTAATTCAAGGTCAAAATAAATCATTGTATGATCTGAAATTACCTTAATTCTTTCCATATTTTTTGGATCACCGGTTTTATCTTTTGTTGGTCTATTATCTTGCTTGCGCATTTGGTCATATTCTTCTAAATTGACTGTGTTATTCTCAAAAATTGAATATAAGTCGTATTTTTGTGCATTTTTTGTCTTTAAATCACCTTTATAAAAAATTTTGTCATAAGAATTTGCATATTCACCAAATTTTTTAGAAGATAAGGTTGTTTTTTCATCTTTATGAAGAAGCAATTGGTATGACTCTAATGTTGACTTAAATAATTTTTCGGTGTTTTTAGTGAGAATATTTGTGTCACCCATGAAGATTATCTCATTATTTGGGCCATCTTTTTCGTCAATTTGTGCTAAAACATTAACTAAATCACGAGCCTCATTTGCTTCTTGATCACCTTGACCAGGAGCTTCAGGATCAGCATTTTCCTTACGATTTCTATTAGTCCCTTTATATGTACCTGGGGCATCAAAATGGCCAATTGCTAAAGTAAAATCATTTTTAATATTAGTTTTAGTTTGAAATTTAACAGCCGCAACCGGTCGAGCTCATTTCTGTAATTTTATACCTTCTTGAATTAAATAAGGATTAGAATTTGGCTCAAAATTTATTGTTTCAAGAAGTGAGGACTTATATAAAAAAGTATATTTTTCTTGTTGTCTTTCTTTCCCATATTTGTCAGTAGTTATTTGTTTTCAACCAGCAGAAGGATTTAATTTTTCAAGTTCTTTTACAATATCAGCCCCATCACCAGTTGTAGTAATTTCGGCAAGACCAACAGCATCACTTCCAGAAGAATTTATAACTTTAGCAAGAGCATAAGTTTTGGCGGTATTTGCTTTTTTATTATTTGTTTTGTTTGTGTATCTTAGAATGTTCCAAAAACCTACGCGAATTGATTGGCTATTATCTTTTTGTAAATTTTTTTCAGGTCCTTGTGTTTTTTCTTGATTTTGCTTTTGCTTTTCAGTCTCGTCGATCGGGGTGGACAAATCTTTTTCTACATTTTTTTCAGGTTCTTGACTTTGTTCTTGATTTTGATCTTGCTTTTGAGCTTCATCAACCGAAGCAGACAAGCCTGTTTCTACATTTTTTTCAGATACTTGACCTTGTTCTTGATTTTGCTCTTGCTTTTGAGTCTCTTCAACCAAAGCGGACAAGTCTATTTCTGCATTTTTTTCAGGTTCTTGGGCTTTTTGTTGATTTTGACCTTGCTTTTGAGTCTCTTCAACCGAAGCGGACAAGTCTATTTCTGCATTTTTTTCAGGTTCTTGATTTTGTTCTTGACTTTGATCTTGCTTTTTAGTCTCTTCAACCGAATCAGACAAGTCTGTTTCTACATTTTTTTCAGGTTCTTGGTTTTGTTCTTGATTTTGATCTTGCTTTTTAGTCTCTTCAACCGAATCAGACAAGTCTGTTTCTGCATTTTTTTCAGGTTCTTGATTTTGTTCTTGATTTTGACCTTGCTTTTGAGTCCCATCAACCGAATCAGACAAGTCTTTTTGAGGTGAAGTTTCACTTTTATTTATAATAATTCCCGTTCCACTTTGTTCTCCGGTAGATGAAGTATAAATAAAATATGTACCAGCACCAACAGCTGCCGCAGATCCTGCGAAAATAAGTGGGAATAAAATAGCTTTTTTCATTTTAGATTAAATTTTTTTGTTAATTAATTTCCTTTTTCGATAATTCAATTAGAGCATCACTAACTTTTTTTAACTCAAGTTCATTTAAAATGTTTAGTA
>NZ_AFHO01000032.1 GCF_000218525.1 Mesomycoplasma ovipneumoniae SC01
TGGGAGGAACTGTTTCATTGTCTCGCATAGGAAATTCTTTGGATAATAGGGAGGCTGAATACTGATTTTCAATTATAAAAAGTGAATGCTTAAACGAGTTAAACTACAGTAAAATAACTTTTGAAGATCTGAAAAAAATAATTGAAGATTATATATTTTGATATAACAACTATAGAATTCAATCGATTTTAAATTGAAAAACACCACAGCAATATGCTATGATGTTATAATAATATTAAACTGTTAATTTTTTTGTCCTAGTTTAAACCGGACACTTTTTAAAGATTATCTATCAAACTGGAAACTCGGGTCTAACCTTGATTTATTCAGTTAAGGATTTTTTCCTTAGTTAAATTTTGACTATTTAAAATTTCTTCAACTTTCTTAATTTCAATAAATGCAAGCCCTATTTTTTGTATATAATTAATCTGGTCAGTATTTTTTACAGCTAACCCAATAATAAATCTAACTGGTTGATTATCTCAATATAGCGTATTTTTTAAGTGAATAATTTCGATACAATTTTTAAAAATTAAATCATTACTTTCATAATTTCCGTGCGCTAGGGCAAGATAGTTCCCAAGAGCAACTGATGATTCTAAATCACGTTTTTCCATTGATTGTAAATATTGATATTTACAGCAATTTTTTGCTTGGAAAATTTCAATTAATTTTGTAAATGCTTCTTTTTTTGACTCAATAGTTTGATTTAATTGGATATTTTCTATTTTTAAATCCATTTCTTTCATCCTTTTATATTATCATAAAATTTAAGAACTGTTTTGATTTCAAAATCTTCTAAATTTGTTTGTGTTTTTAAAAAATTTTCGGCATTTTTTGCAAGATTTTCTTGCATTTTTATTGCTTGGATATCCTGTTTTGAGTCATAATTTAAAATATTTGCAAAAGTTTTATAAATTATCTCTAATTCTTCTGGTTCTAATTTTGCATTTTTGGCATATTTCAATAGCAAATTAAATCTTTCATTTTTTCCTATTTTAGTGATTGGATTCCGAGCAACGCGTATAATTGAGTCTTGCAAAATTGGATTTTCAAATCTTTTAATCGTTTTTTCAAAATATACCTCAAGTTCGTTCTGCTTAATTAAGGTATTTTGGAATGAAAGCACTTTAATTAAAACAATTTTTAGTTGACTAATGTATTTTTGAATTACTGGCGAATTTAAAGCTTCATGAATGTAATTATATTTTAAAATATATGCCAAATACGCAATTCCCGAGTGCAAAGTGTTTACAAAAAATAATTTTCGCAAAATAAAATAGTCTAAATTTTCCAGATATTTTACTCCTTTTAGTTTAATTTTTTGGTTTTCTTCCTTTAGAATAATTTCTGAGTAGGTTTCGGTATAAACATTTAAATCTGTCGAAGTTGGGGCGATTTGATCAATTGTTGTGTCAACAAATTGCCAAAATTTACAGTTTTCAAGACCTTTTTTAAAGTTATTGCTAACTCGAAATCCGTTTTCAAAACAGATAATTTGTTTGTTTTTTCGCTCAATTTTTGCTAATTTTGCAAAAATTGACCTCAAATGAATTAAATTTTCGGATCCAACAGAAGTTGAAATCAGATCGGCGTCTTTTAAATGATTTAATAATTTTTTTTCATCACTTAGATTAATTGCGAAATAATTTCTGACTTTGTATTTTTGACCATTTTCAAAGTTAATAACATAATAAAATCCTCTTTGATTTAACTCGTTAATTAATTTATTATTAACATCAACGAAAATAATTTCAAATTTATTTTCTTGATATAATTTTGCAATTAATCCGCGACCAATATTTCCGGCTCCAAAATGAACAACTTTCATTAGAGATCTTCCTTATTTTCTTGGTTATTTTTAAGTTGTGCGGCTATATTTTCGTAAGCTTTTTTATCTAAAAATTGACTTAAAGAAATAATTGTAGCCCTTGAATTTTTGGATCTAACACGATCTTCTAAACTTTCAATTGTGATAATAAGTTCTTCTTGGCCAGTTAAATCGGCAATGGCTAAATTATAAACTTCAATGTCAACAATATTATTATCTTTTAAAACCTTCCTTAAAATTGAAGCAGCCATTACAGAAGAACCCATACCCGCATCACAAGCAAAAACAATCTTTTTTGAATTTAATTCTTGAGTATTCTTTATTTTTGATTTTTCACTTTCAATCATTTTTTTTGCGTTGTTAATGTCTAAATTTTCGTTTTTTAGTTTTTTCTTATTTAGTAACTTTACTAAAAAATTGATAGTCCAGGCGCTTATCAAAGTCACTATAGCAGATCCAAAAATCGCAATTGTAATACCAACTAATGAATTTGTCGATTTTTCTACCTGGATATACTGAGCAATAATTGAACCTGGTGAGACAGGAGCAACTGCGCCAACATTAAAAATTTGTAACATTGAATTTCCAAAAATACCGCCAGCATTTAGTGATAAAATTAAGACTGGTTTTAAAATAGCAAAAGGAAAATAAACCTCGTGAATCCCACCTAAAAAATGGATTGGAATTGAGGAAGCAGTTTGACCTTTGATATTTTTTTCTTTTGAAAAAATTAGATAGAATAATAAAAGTCCTAATCCTGGTCCAGGATTTGATTCTAATAAAAATAAAATTGACTTGCCAGTTTCAGTTACTTGGATTGTTCCTAAAGTTGTAAAAACACCATGATTTATTGCATTATTTAGAAAAAGTATTTTTGCAGGTTCAACAATTAGTGCAATTAAAGGATATAACTTTCACTCTCCCATTTTTTGGGTCAAAAATCCGAGCGATTTAATAAAATAACCAATAAAATAAATTGATAAATAATAAGTGGGGAATAAAAGCACAAATCCGAGAATTCCAAGATAGAAATTATTTGCTAACATTTGATACCCACTTGGAATTTTATTAATTCAAAATTTTTCTGTGTGTTTCAAAATAAGCGCTGAAATTGGGCCAAATAACATAACTGCAACTAGCATTGGCGCTGTACCGCCAGTAATTTTTATAAAAATTTCTGACTGACCAGCAGCAACCGCAGCAATTGCTACAACCCCAGCAATTGCACCACCGCGAATTTTATAAATTTTATAACCACCAAGAAAACAAATTAAAATTGGAATTATATAAGTAATTCCAACACCTACCATGGCTGCAAGATCTTTATTGGGTGTTCAGCCTGTGGGAATAAAAAAAGATGTAAGTAGACCTCAGGCAATAAAAATGCCGATAATTGGCATTATCATTTGTCCTAAAAGTCCGCCAAATGACTGAATTTTAGTTTTAATAATTTTGACTAAATTAGCCATAAAATCTCCTTAATATTTAGAGTATATGTCAATTTGATTAATAATTTGATTAACCTTCAAAAAGGGAATATTTAATATTCTCCAAAATTAGTCGGTATTTTCTATACCAAACCTAATTTTAAAATTAGCCTGCTAATTTTTCAATACTTTAAAATTAAGTTTACAAATTAAAACAAAAATTACTGTTGCTTTTAAATATAAAAAACTCCTGACTTTCCCCGCTTATGGCAAAAATTCACTTTTTAGCGAATATAAATACGCAAAAATACCGGTAAATCCGTGTTTTTTGACGCTAAAACCTTAATTTTTATAGTTTTGAAATTAACCTTTTACAAAAAAAAAAAAAAAAATGTTTGGTTTAAAATAAAGTTGTGTTATAATTAACATCAATTAAGAATAATTAATAAATTTTGATATTGAATTAAGGGGGAATTAGTTATGTTTTTTGTCTAAAAAAATCAGACAGCGCGAATTTTCCATTATATTTTTAAATATGATGGAATGTCATAAATTTAACCGTTTAGAAATCTATAAATTTAGGGCTTTTGGTTATTGTTCTTTCAAAACTTCACATATTTTTTTAGGCTCAATTTAAATAAAAACGAGTTTTCTTTTTGCATTGAGTTTAAATAGTAGTTGTATTTTTTTATGATTTCTATTATTTTATCCATAAATTGATTTTTGCCTGTGTTTTAACTAAAAAAGGTCGTTTAAATATTTCATATTTTTTGCTAAATTCGATAGTAGTGTAAAAATATCTAACATTTTGCTCTACACTAAAAATCTATATTAATGGTATAAAAAATTCTACAAAAACTATCAAAAAACGTATACTAGCAAAATTTGTAATCAAAATTCCTTTTTTAAAAAGTCTTTGAATACAAATTTTATAGGTTATTGCTTTACGCGTTAATACTATTTTATGTTACTATAATAAATTGTTATATTGTATAATTTTATAAAATGGATAGTAATTTGATGAATGATTTATTGTGGTTTTCTAAGCAAAATCATAATTTTATTGATAAGGAAATTGCTAAATTTTTGATTTCAAATATCACCAAAATTATGACTTTAAAATTAAGTATAATTGCTGAAAATGCTAATTGCTCAACAGCTTCTGTGATAAAGTTTTGTAAAAAGTTGGGTTTTAAAGGTCTAAAAGATTTATTACCAGCGCTTGATCGTAATTATTCTTATATGCAAATTCAAAAAAACCGTTTTTCAAACAACAAAATTGCCAACAAAAATACAGCAGTTAGCCTATATCATTCTCTTATTAGCAAAAATCTCGATAATCTTTATAAGATAAACCATGATTCTATTATAAATTTTGTTGCTTTACTAAAGAAGGTGCGGCATATTATGTTTTTTGGCAAAGGATCAAATTTAGAAATAATTCAGATTTTTGCTAATTATTTATCAAAATTACAATATTATGTTGATTATCATTATGACTTTGAAGTTCAGGAGAAGTGAGTAGAAAAATCTGCTGATTCTAGTGTTTGCATTTTTTTTAGTTTTTCTGGTATGCATTTAGAGATAGATCGATTGGTCCAAAAAATGAAATCTAAAAACTGTAATATTATTTCCTTTACTTCAAATTATGAAAGTAATTTATTCAAGCAATCCTCAATTAGCTTCCTAACTTTCAAAAACGAGGACGTTCTTGAAAAGCATACTTCAGCCCGCATTGCTTTTATTTATTTAATAATGCAAATTATTAATTTACTTAAAAATTAGTCAATATTTTACTATACCAAACTTCTATAAAACTTAAATAGCAGAAAAAACTCAGACAACTAGTTTTTATTTATTCTTTAGTTTTATAATAATGAAAATCAACACAGTTCACAAATTTTATTAGACTTCAAAAATTTTTCACTAAAAAAGTTTTTTGTGCTATAATTATCATGAATAAGAAAAAATCATTAATGAATTTTTAATTTTAGTTCTTTCAAAACTTAACCCTTTGCTAATCATTTATTCTTAGGAGCCCTTCTTTTGAACTTTTTTTGCGTTAATTTAGAAGTTTAAAAATTTAAATCTAAATTAATAATAATCCTTTTTTGTTGTATAATTATAGTGTTAAATCTTATTTTACCTTGGATCAGTACTCAAGAGGCTTAAGAGGATATGTTGGAAACGTATTAGGGGTTCAAAAAAACCCGCGCAGGTTCAAATCCTGTCTGATCCGCCATATAAGCTCTCGTGGTGAAATTGGTATACACGTTAGATTGAGGTTCTAATCCGGAAACGGGTGCAAGTTCAAGTCTTGTCGAGAGCACCATATATTAATTTAAATTTAAAAAACCACTTTTTTAAGTGGTTTTTTAAATTTAAATAGATTTTTTACTTACTATTTTCTAAAAATTTCAAATTAACTATCAATAATCACTAGACGGTCTATAAGTTCGCTAATGAGTCCTTGAGTTAGATCGATTAATGAAATAATAGCGCCAGCATTTGAAAGTACGCTTGAAGCTAAAAGCGCCGGTCTAACAGTTGTTTGTGCTTTTCTAACACTATTTGCTAGCGTCAAAACTCCTCGAAGTCATTTGTTAACGCTTCCTGCAATACCGATTGCATTTGCCTGACTTGCCATTTGCCCTTTGATTTTATCTCTAATATCAAAGGGAGCTTTTTGTAGTTGATCATAAAGTTCTTTGTATTTTGCTGAAAGATAGCTAAGCATTGACCCTGCTGCACCTGCAGAAACAGCTGCTACAAAATTAAGAGCAAAACCGTAAGCCACAGCAAGTCCGAAATTTATTGCTGCAAATGAAGCAGTTTTAACGTGCGATCTCCAAACTCCAGCTGAATATCTATTATATGATTCATCGTTTTGTGGAATTCCTGATGTTGGAACTCTACGAAAACTTATTTGTCTAGGATCTCAAGGGAATGGAACATTGCCCATTGCTCTTCGAAATTGTGGTTTGTATTTGTATTCAAATGATACTGATGGCATTTTCACTTTATGTTGATATTGTTTTTTTAATTTGTCAAAATTAATACCTTTTTTAGCTAAAGTGTCTTTTGCAAGTTTTTCAAGATCTGCCCTCGGATTTGCTTTCACTTTATTAATAAAATTATTGAAATCTTTTTTAAATCTACCTAGATTACGAATTTTTCGAGCTTCTTGTTCAACATCTTGAACATTTAAAAAATTCACGGTAGAATTTTGTTCTAATTGGCTAATAACGTTATTAGCTTCTGAATCTAAAAAATTGTTAAATTCTTCATTATAACTCAGACTTGTTGAATCTTTTTGAAGCCAATTTTTCTGGGAAATAACTGAAATTACCGGAACACTAATTAATAAACTAGCAAAAATTAAATTGGTTCATGGTCTTAAACCAAAAATTTTTTTAATTTTTTTGTTATTTATTTTCATAAATCACCTCGTTTGTTTGAGTAAAAAAATTTACTATATACTCTTATTATATAGTAAATTCCCAAATTAAAAATATAAATGCAACACATACGTATTTTTAAAATCGCCGTTTGGCGATTTTTTTTAAATGTTAAATCACCATGTTATCATTAAAAACCTCTAAAGCGGATTTTCAATTA
>NZ_AFHO01000031.1 GCF_000218525.1 Mesomycoplasma ovipneumoniae SC01
ATAATTTTGTACTTATTTTATCAAGATTTTCCAAAATGTTATCTACATTTTTATATTTTTCAAGTAATTTTATTGCGCCTTTTGCTCCTAGGCCATCAATTATCTTAATATTATCTGAACTATCACCCGCTAAAACTTTAAAATCAACAATTTGCTCAGGATTAATTCCAAAATTCTGGTGAAAATTTTCCAAATTAACTGCATTAATAGAATTATTTTTAATTTTATTAATAATAGTTGTTTTTTTATCAACTAATTGTAGTAAATCCTGATCTGAACTAAAAATGAAAATTTCTGTTTCAGGCTCGCTATTTCTTATTATTTTTTGCATAGATGCAATTAAATCATCAGCCTCAAATTCGCTGTCCTGTGATCAAAAAAACCCTGATAAACTAAGGATTTTTTTGATTATATCTATTTGGAGAAACAAAGATTCAGGCGGTTTTTGTCTACCTTTTTTGTAATCAGGATAGCTTTGATGGCGATTTGTTGTTGAGCCAAAATCGAATGCAAAATAGATATTGTTTGGCTCAACAAGTTTAATTAATTTAAAAACAGTATTAAAAAAAATATGAATTGCAAAAGTCATATCACCTTTAGAATTAATTAACTGATTTCCGTAGTATCCAGCAAAAAATGACTTAAAAGCAAGTCAATTTCCATCAATTAGCAAAATTTTTTTATTCATAATTGTCAACTTTATTCTGTAATTTATTTTTTTATTGTATATTTTCCATCATCTTTTAGCAATAATTTAAATTTATAGTTTTCTCCTAATTTAAAGGAATAATAATCCGAATTTTTTGAATAGACACCGATTGTCGTTTCTCCATCTGTTAGAGTTAGATAATAAAGTGTAATGCCATTCTTTGTAACATATTCTTTTACTTTTTTTAACTCAAGATATAATAAATATTCATTATTAGTTCTCAAATCTTTAAGTGGAATTTGATTTGCAACAACTTGTGTCTGTTTTTTTTCAATAAAAGACATTCCGAGATATTTTATTTCATTTTTGTAGTTTTCATCTTCATTATAAGGTAGTTTTTCAAGCAAATTTGATTCAGTTTCGCTATTATTTTCAAGCGCTACCAAATTTCCGTCTTTATCAGTTAAGACTAAAGTGGCATGATTTCAGAGCAAATCTAAATTATGAGTTAAAGTTTCTTGATTTGCAAATTCCTTTAGTGAATTTGCAAAAATTAATTTTTCAATTGCAACTTTTGAAAAATTAATTATTTTCATTCGTCTTATAAAATCAAGGAAAGACTTATATTTTCCATTTTTTTCACGTTCGTCAATAATTGATTTAATCGCGATTGTTCCAAGACCTTTTATCATTAAAAGTGGGAGGTAAATCGTGTTATTTTGTTCAGAATAAGTCGCCATGTGGGACGAAAAGTTAATATTTGGCTGCAAAATCTGAATTCCAAAATTTTGTGCTTCTTGGGCATATTTTTTAATATTTGCGTGAGCACCATTTTCATTTGAAATAAGTTCGGCAAAAAAATAAAGGGGAAATTTAGCTTTTAAATAAGCCATTTTATAGGCTAAATTTGCATAAGCAACCGCGTGGGCTTTATTAAAACCATAGTCAGCAAATTCAAAAATTTTATCATAAATTTCAGCGACTAATTTAGGATCACGGCCTAATTTAGCACCTCCTTCAAGGAAGTGTTTCTTAATTTGTTCCAGTTTTGATTCATCTTTTTTGGAAATAGCAACGCGAATTATATCTGCCTGAGCCAGATCAAAACCTGCAACAACTTGACAAATTTCCATAATTTGCTCTTGGTAAATAATAACTCCAAAAGTTGACTCAAGAATTTTGTCATATTCAGCAAAATATTTAGGCCAATTTCCACTTTCTTTGTTTTTTGCATAGGTAGGAATTTGCTTAATTGGGCCAGGTCGATAAAGCGAAATTACCGCAACAACGTCATCAATTGAATTTACGCCGATTTTTTTAATACTTGTTGTCATTCCGGGCGATTCTAGTTGAAAAATTCCGCTTGTTTTTCCTTCAGATAAAAGCTTATTTGCACTTTTATCATAGATTGGAAGCTGGTTAAATTGCAAATTGTGACCTTTTTTATTAATTTTGGCAAGAATATTTGCCACAATAGTTAAATTTTTTAGACCTAAAAGATCAATTTTCAAAAGTGAAAAATCTTCAATAAATTCAGCAGAATACTGAATCTGATTAAGATTTTCCTTTGAATAATGAAGCGGAACTAGTTGAGAAATTGGCGTTTTTGAAAGCACAATTCCGGCTGCATGAGTTGAGGACTGACGGGGCATTCCTTCCAAAAAGACACTGATTTCATAGATTTTTTTGTAAATTGCACTGTTGTCTTGGCCTTGAAAATTATCACCTTTTTCAATTAATTTGTAAAATTCGGACTTAGTATTTTGATAAAGTTGAGCCAGTGTCATATTTGCACTAATTAATTTAGCATTTTTATTAATTTGAGCCTCTGGAATACCAAATCCTTTTGAAATATCGCGAAAAATACTTTTGGCCGCAAGTGTCGAAAAAGTGATAATTGTCGCACAATGTTCTGGACCGTATTTTTGGAAAAGATAATCAATTATCTCATTTCGACGAGTATCTTGAATATCAATATCAATATCGGGCATTGAAATTCGTTTAGGATTCAAAAACCTTTCAAAAATTAGGTTGTATTTTAAAGGATTAACGGCGGTAATATCTAATAAATAAGCAATAAGCGATCCAGAAGCTGAACCTCGACCTGGCCCAATTAGAATATTATTTTCTCTAGCTCATTTAAGTAAATCTCAAATTATCAAAAAATAGTTACTGAATTTAAGCTCAGAAATTATTTTATATTCATACTGTAGTCTTGAGGATCAGTTGTAATTTTCAAGTTCAGTTCTTTTTTTATTTATTCCTTCTATTAAAACATTTTTTAAAATAATATCAGGATCACTTTGGCCTGTTGGATCTAAATTTGGCAAATTAATTCCAAATTTAGGAAATTCAATTTTAATATTTTCAACTAGGGCGTTTGTTCTCTTAATAATTTCAGTCTCAATCTCAACTTCTCAGTCATTAAAATCGTACAATTTTTGGCCTGTATCAAAAATTTCGCCTTTGATTTTGTAAAGGGCTTCTAGATAAATTTTCTCTGATGCATAAAGCACATTTCGTTCTTGAACGTAAATTGCATTACTAATTTTGGGATTATTTTCGACAATATAGTAGTTTTTTAAATTATTTTGGCCTAAAAGTGTTGATAATTGGACCTTTTTTTGACAGTAAAAACCTTTTTTGGGGTGATCAATAATAATTAAATTATCTTGATTTTGCAAGCCACTAAGAAAAATGTCCTCATTTTTTGTTTTTTTGGTCGAGATTGTCGACAAAAAAACATAACCTGAATAGTTTTTTGCAAGCAAAATAAAATGAAATTTTTCAATTTCAATTTCAAGGCCAATTACAGGATTAATCCCATTTTCCTTACATAATTTGTAAAATTTTGGAACCCCAAACATTGTGTTAAAATCTGTTAGCACCAATGTTTTTAGATTATTTTTGAGCGCAAAATCAATTAGTGAGTCTAATTTGATCGTTGATGATAAAAATGTATATTCGCTTCTTGTGTGTAAATTTATTAGATTCATATTTAAAGTAATTTTATTTTAAATTTAAAAAAAATCATTTATTTTTTGAAAAAATGTCAAAAAATAAATGAATGTTCTTAGGAAAACTTTTTAAAATACAAAGTCCTGAGTTTCCAGTTTGGTGGCAAAAATTCACTTTTAGTGGATATAAATACGTAAAAATACCGGTAAATCCGTGTTTTTGAGACTAAAATCTTTAATTTTTATTATTTTAAAATTAACCTTTTGAAAAAAAAAAAAAAAAATGCTTGGTTTAAAAAAATTTTGAGTTATAATAAGTCTCACTAAGAATAATTAATAAATTTTAATATTGAATTAAGGGGGAATTAGTTATGTTTTTGGCACAATAAACCTAGATAATGCCATTTTTTCCATTATGGCTTTAAATATAATGGAACGCCTTAAATTTAACCGTTTAGAAATCTACAAATTTACGGCTTTTAATTATTGCTCTTTCAAAACTTCATATATTTTTTTAGGCTCAATGTAAATAAAAACGAGTTTTCTTTTTACATTGAGTTTAAATAGTAGTTGTATTTTTTTATGGTTTTTGTTATTTTATCCATAAATTGATTTTTGCCAGTGTTTTAAACTAAAAAGTAGTTTAAATATTTTATATTCACTGAAAAATTTTTAAAATAGTTAGTTTTTGTCGTTATTTTCATCTTCAGATTTAATTCTGGCAAAAATTTTGTCCATTTCATCGACACGTTTTGCAACAGGATCGAGTTTAAAGTGTAATTCTGGAACTTTAAAGCCCTCAAGTTGATTTCCAAATTTGAGTCTTATAAATTTTTCAGCTTTAATAATTTCGGCTAGAAACTTATCTTCATCATATTCAAACTCTAAATAGACAAAAAGATGAGAATTATCACCTGAAAGACGGACTCAATTTACAGCAATTGGCATTCTTTCAGAAAAATTTGAGTCGATAATTTTTGAAATCAACTGGTGATAATAAGTTTGCCGTTTTTCATGACTAACAGACATAATTTTCTCCTTTAGTTATCAATTTCAACTTCAATAAAAGATTTAAGTTCATCACCTATTTCGATGTCATCAAATTTGTAGATGTGTGTTCCAAATTCATTTCCAATTGTTACCTCTTTTACAGGATTTTTATCACGCTGAAGTGATTCAATTTTTCCTGAGTGAATTAATTTGGAATTTCTTCACAATTCAATTTTGCAATTTTCAACAAATTTTCCACTAACAACGCTACATCCGGCAATTGAACCGACTTTTGAGAATCAAAATTTAGCAATGATTTTAGCAGTACCAATATGTTGAAGTTCATATTTGATTTCACGCATACTTCGAACTTGCTTTTTAATTTCATCAACTATTTTATAAATAATAGTGTGCTCGCGAATTTCGACTTGAGCTTGTTTAGCTTGCGCTTTTATTGCTGGCGGAACTTGGAGGTTAAAAGTGTAAATAGTTGAATTTGAAGTTTGGGCTAGCAAAATATCGGCTTTGTTAATAATCCCAACTCCAGAGTGTAAAATGTGAATATGAACATGTTTTGAAGCAAGTTGTTCAATTGTTGAATGCAAAGCTTGAGCAATTCCAGTTACATCGGCTTTGATTATAATATTTAAGGTTTTTTCTTTTGTTTGTTGACTAGTTTGGGCTTTTGTTTTTGAAAGTTTTTCAGATTGTCTTCTTTCTAATGCAAGTTGTTTGGCAAATTTTTCCTCATGAAAGCCAAAAAATTTATCACCAGCTTCAGGAACATAATTTAGACCTGTGACAATAACCGGAGTTCCCGGAGGAGCAAATTTAATTGGCTTACCATTTGTGTCTTCAAGTGAACGAATTCGACCGTATTGACAACCAGCAACAATGAAATCTCGAACCATCAAAGTTCCATTTTGCACCATTAGAGTTGCAATTGTTCCTTTATTATGGTGAAGTTTTGCTTCAATAACGGTTCCAATTGGGTAGCGATTTTTGTTCGCCTTTAGTTCAAGTATTTCAGCAACTAGTAAAATAGACCGAAAAAGTTCATCAATTCCTTGTCCAGTTAGAGCCGAACCGTAGACAAAAATATTGTTTCCTCCTCATTCTTCGGTGACAATATTTAATGCTGAAAGTTCATTTTTGATTCGATCAATGTCTTTGTTAGGTTTGTCCATTTTATTAACAAAAACAATAATAGGCACATTTGCAGCAGTAGCATGACTGATAGCTTCTTTAGTTTGAGGCATAACTCCATCATCAGCGGCAACAACAAGCACGATAATATCGGTAACTTTTGCCCCACGAGCGCGCATTTGTGTAAAGGCTTCATGACCTGGGGTGTCAATAAAATTGATAATATTGTCTTCAAAATTAACTTGATAAGCACCGGTGTGTTGGGTTATTCCGCCGCGCTCATTTTTTGCAACATTAGTTTTTCTAATAAAATCAAGAAGTGTTGTTTTCCCGTGATCGACATGACCCATAACCGTAATAATTGGAGGGCGGTGGCTAAGATGATCAGAATCGTCTTTAATACTTACTTCTTCCATGAAATTTGATGCATCAATTTGGACTTCTTTTTTAAAATCAAGTCCAAATTCAAGACAAACTTCGGCAATTTCATCTTCAGATAGACTATGATTTAAATTATACATTTTTGCTTGTTTGAAAAAATAAGTAATAATTTCATTAACAGAGACATTAATTTTTTCTGAAAGTTCGCTAATTGTCATTATTCCCGAAAAGAGGAAAACGCCATTGTGAACTTTAGTTTCAACATTTTTTAGTTGAGCCTTAATGTCGCCTACATTTGAGATTCGTTTTTGCGGTTTTTTCATAAGTTTTCTACCTCGATTGCTAAATTTTGGTAAGCAAAAGGGGAAATATTTGTTTTAAAAGCGCGATTAAAAAGTTTTCTTTTAATCGCAAATTGAATTTTTTCATAATCATTGAAAATGTAAGCGCCCCTGCCACCAATTTTTTTATCAAAATGTTTATCAATAATTAATTTTTGATTAATATAAGTGAACCTAATTAAATTATTTATAGGATAAACTTTTTGATCAACTATACATTTTCTTGTGTGATTTTTCATTTTGCTACCTTAAAAGTCAAAATCGTCAATATCAATATCATCAACACCGGTGTATTTTACAAGATCATCATCTGATTTGAAATTTTTAATCTGTTTTTCATTTTCGATATATGATTCGCTATTTTCTTCGGTTTGAGAATTAACTTGTACTTTTGGAGTTTTTTGGTCTTGTTTTTTGCCTTCTTCTTCTAAATGTTGTTTGTCGATTAATTCATTTTCGCTAATTGCTTCATTAACGGCTGAATCAAACAAAGAATCAGCATCAAAAAATTTTTTTTGATTTACATTTGAAAAAGAATATGAATTTTCTATTGAATCTGATTGATAATTTGAGTAATTTGGTTTATTTTCTTGCTTATTAATGGGTTTGCTTGAAGGTTTATTTTTAGTTGCTGATTGTTTCAAAGGACTAGCGGGTTTAGTAATTTCTGGCTGAATTTTAGTAGATTTTACTTTATTTCTAGGTATAAATTCATTCTCAACCCCATAAGGTTTTTCAAGTTCGAGAATATCTGATTCAAATTGCTGCAAAATTGAGTCAAAACTATTATTAGGTCGACTATATGAATTTCACTTATTTTGATAAGCGCGACTTTGTTGACGTTGCATATATTCGTTTTTGAGATCGATTAGCTCTTGGTGATCTTTAACATTTCCGTTTCACTCAATTTGGAAATTATTGTCTTTTAGAACTGCAGAATAAGGTAAAATTTGAAGTTGACTACGAGTTAAATCGGCTGTTAATTTTACATTTGAACCGTTTTTTCCAATAGCAAGACTATGTTGAAAATCAGGCACAACTACGGTAAAACGCCGTAATTTATGACTTATTTTGAACTCTTTAACGCAAATAACTTTTGAAGGTGACATTGCATTTACAATGAATTGAATTATATTGTCATCATATTTAATAACTTCAATTTTTTCGCCATCAAGTTCTTGGGTAATTGCAAAAATTCTTGAACCGGTTTCGCCAACAACTGAGCCAATTTCTGAAATGTCATTTGCTTCAGCATCATCAGTTTTTCGGATTGCAACCTTACATTTTTCACCAGGAATTCGCGCTATTGAAGCTATTTCAAGATATTTAGATTGTAATTCAGGAATTGCATCAATTATTTTTTTCTTAACAAGTTGAACTGATTTTGATGAAACGACAACTTGTGACTGTTTTGTATTTTTAGTTACATTTTCAATAACAACTTCATGACGTGAACCAATTTTTAAATTATTTCCAGTTGCATAATGACTTGGCATAAAAGCAGAAACTTTGTCATCATCAATTTCAAAAATGTAACCAGCTGAAATTTTGTTTGTTATTGTCGCAGAGACAACCTGATTTTTTAATAAAGAATATTTATTAAAAACATTATTACGAACAATTTCAGAAATTTTTTGTTTAAAAGTATGCATGATTGCTGTAAAAAGTCATTGTTCAAAAGCTGTAAGGTCAAGTTCAATTGAAAAAATGTCATCAACACGGGCATTTTCGTCGACTTTTTTTGCATCAGAAACTAAAATAAATGAAATAGATTCATTAATTTTTTCTTCATTTGTCAGCTCATCAAAATAAGTATCTTCAACAACAATTCCGTTTGTATTAAAAACTTTAAAATTTGAATCTTCCAGATTAGCTTCAATTACAATATGCGCATCAGGGTCGATTTTTCGTGATATAACAAATTCAATAGCTTCTTGGAAAATATCAACAACTCTATCTAGCGATAACTCGCTGTTTTTAGCAACCTCCTTAATTGATTGAACAATTAATCTTGCATTATCTCTTGGGTTAATTTTAGTAACTTTTTCTTTTTTCCTATTCATCTTGGTAATCCTGCCCTCTTGAAAGCACTTCTAAAATAAAATTTTTTTCACTAGACTCAATTTTATCAATAAATTCAGAAATTTTTACAGAAATCTCTTCAACTTGATCAAGCGAATTATAATTTGTAACAATTCTTAAATAGTTCAGCCCGTCTTCTAAAACAAAATTAATTGACAAAATATCATTAAATTCATTTTTTAACCTTTGTATTAAATTCAAATTATCTCCTTTTTTTCGAATGTTTTCAATAAAGTTTGTTGGGTTTAAAACAAAAAAGTCGTCACAAGGACAACCTTTTATTGAAATGTTAATTTTATAAAGGCTAAAATAATTATACAACGTTTAAATTTTTTTAAAATAAAAAATTAAAAGTAAATGATTTTTAGCTGTTATGTTATAATTTAAAAATATGTTTTTTTAGCTCATTTATAGAAGTTTTGTATTTTTTCAACATAAGTATTATAACAACTTCTAGATTTATCGTTTATTTTAGCACTTTTTTGGGTTTTTATAGTAAATATGTTTATTAATTATGATACTGCTTTAATTAGAAAAAATTCGCGCGGTGAATCATATTGAGGACCGCTAGGCTTAATTTTTAATTCAAACCGTTTTGAATTTTATTTATGATCACCTGATGCAACGCGGGTTCACTTTGCAATTTATGAAAATTTTCAAGACACTAATCCAACCGAAATAATCGCAATGACAAAGCGATCTGATGTTTGGTTTTGCGAAATTGACGAAAAATTTCACGGATATCTTTATAATTTACTAATTGAACACCGTGATTCAAAAATAACCGAAGCGCTTGATCCTTATTCATACAGCATTTGTCCTTTTGATTGAACTAAAAATGAAGTTTCAAAAAGTTATTTAATTGATATTTATTCACCTCAAGCTGGCGCAAGTCCTTCAGAATTATCATTTCAAACCAAAAATCCGCTGAGTGATGCGCTAATTTATGAATTAAATATTCGTGATTTTAGTTCCAAAAATTCAAACATAGCAAATCCAGGAACTTTTCTTGGGGCTCTAGATCAGAAAATTTTTGATTATTTATCAGGCTTAAATTTTAATTTTTTGCAATTATTGCCAGTTCATTCTTGTTACACTTTTAGTCAAAAAAATATTTCAATTCTTAAAAAAGGACAAGGAAAAGGTCATTTTACAAACTATAATTGGGGCTATGATCCACTTGGTTTTTTTTCAATTAATTCAAGTTATTCGTCAAACCCGGTTGACCCGTATTTAAAAATCAAAGAATTTAAAACATTTATTGACTCAGCTCACAAAAAAAATATTGGAATTATTCTTGATGTTGCTTTTAGTCAAACTTTTCGCAAATCTATTTTAGATGATGTTGCCCGTGGTTATTTTTATCGCGATGAGGCTTTGTCTTTTCCTTCCCAATTTCCACCTCTTGATTCACAAAAACCAATGGCATTTAGGTTAATTTTAGACTCACTTATTTTCTTTGTTAAATACTATAAAGTTGATGGTTTTCGCTTTGATGCAGCTTCGTATTTTGATAAAAAATCGCTTGAAATTATAAGTATTGAACTGAAAAAAATAAATCCTAACATTATCTTGTTTGGTAAATTTTGTAAAAAAACTGATTTACAACATAAAAATCGAACTGAAAAAACTAGTCGTTCTAATAATTTTAATTTTGCTTATTTAAATAACGGGCTTTCTAACGTTATTCGCGGATCTAATGTTCCTGGTGATAAAGGTCTAATTTTGTCAAAAAATAGTTCAAAATTTGCTTCATATGTCTCATTAATTCCAGGTGGTATTTTTGATTTTAATTTTGGCGATTTTTTTCACTCAAGTAGAAGAGATGACCTTTTTGCAAACGATATTAGTATAAATGTTTCTTATATAACTTCATATGATGGCCCAACTTTGGCTGACAAAATTTTAACAACTGCTTCAGGACTAACGAAAAACGCCTTTATCGAGACTTACCGTCAAGCATTAATGATGGTTTTATTTGTTCAAGGAAAAGTTCTTTTAAGTTCAGGAACTGAGTTTGCCTTTTCAAAAGCGTGCGATTTTTCGGGCGCTAGTTATTCAAATTGTCATCTTAATTTAAACTCAACAAAACCACCTTTTCCATTTCAGGCCAATAAATTTCTTGATTTTTATTCAAATAAAACCACCGATTTTACTAACGGTCTTGATTTTAGCCTTCTTGAAATTAGCGAAATTAAAACTAAAATTTTTAATTTTTTAGCAAAAATTAACGAATTTCGTCAGAAAACCCAGTTTTTTAAATTGCCAAATAATCAAGCAATTTGTGATTCTATAAAATTTGAAACTGTTGATAATAAAAAAGGACTAATAATTTTTAACATCCAAATTAAAAACGAAATTATTAAAGTGATTCATAATTTTTCAAGCAATTCTTATGACTATAATTTTGAAGATTTTGATGTTATTTTTAATTCTAAATTACAATTTAGTCAAAATATTATTCAAAAACGACAGTCACTTTTGCTTATGAAAAAAATCTAAAAAACTTTAGTCCTAAAATTTGCTTTGAATTTTAAAAAAAACTAAAAAAACCAGTCAAAACTGGTTTTTCCTAAATCGAAGATAAAAATGCAACATATAGTATAATAATATTATAGTTGCATTTTTTTATTTTTGGAGTATCATGGAAAAAAGAAA
>NZ_AFHO01000030.1 GCF_000218525.1 Mesomycoplasma ovipneumoniae SC01
TACTAAACATTTTAAATGAACTTGAGTTAAAAAAAGTTAGTGATGCTCTAATTGAATTATCTAAAAAGGAAATTAATTAATAAAAATTTAATCTAAAATGAAAAAAACTGTTTTATTGCCGCTTATTCTTGTAGGATCAGCCGCTGCTATTGGTGCTGGTGCATATTTTATTTATACTTCATCTACCGGAGATCAAAATGGACCCGGAATTATTATAAATGGTGATCAAAAATCACCTCAAAAAGACTTATCATCTTTGACTGATGAGACTCAAAAGCAAAACCAAAATCAAGAAAAAAACCAAGAACCTGGAAAAAATCTGGAAAAAGATAATACCCAATCAATTCGCGTGGGTTTTTGAAACGTTCTAAATTACACAAATAAATCAAAAGATCCAAACAGTGCCAAAACTTATGCTCTTGCCACTGTTATAAATTCTTCTGGAAGTGATGTTGTTGGTCTTGCTGAAATTATTTCGACCGGTGATGGGACTGATATTGTAAAAGAACTTGAAAAATTAAATCCCTCCGCTGGTTGAAAACAAATAACTACTGACAAATATGGGAAAACAAACCAACAAGAAAAATACACTTTTTTATATAAGTCCTCACTTCTTGAAACAATAAATTTTGAAGGAAAATCTAACCCTTACTTAATTCAAGACGGCAAAAATTTGACATGAGCTCGCCCGGTTGCTGCTGTTAAATTTCAAACTAAAACTAATATTAAAAATGATTTTACTTTAGCTATTGGCCATTTTGATTCTCCTGGTGCAAATAATAATCGTAAGGAAAAGTCTGATTCTGAAGCTTCTAAACAAGGTGAACAAGAAGCAAATGAAGCTCGTGATTTAGTTAATGTTTTAACCCAAATTGACGAAAAAGATGGTCCAAATAACGAGATAATCTTCATGGGTGACACAAATATTCGCGGTGAAAATGCCGAAAAATTATTTAAGTCAACATTAGTGTCATACCGTTCTCTCCTTGATAAAGATGAAAAAACAACTTTATCTACTAAAAATTTTGGCGAATATGCAAATTCTTATGACAAAATTTTTTATAAAGGCGATTTAAAAACAAAAAATGCACAAAAATACGACTTATTTCCAATTTTTGAGAAAAATGTAGTCGATTTAGAAAAATATGACCAAATGCGCAAACAAGATAAAAAATCAGCAAATTATAAAGCTGGCGATCCAAAAGATATAAAAAGAATTAGGGGAATTTCAGACCACACAATGGTTTATTTTGACCTTGAATTAAGCGAATCTGATAAAAATTAAAATAGATCATCTTTTTCTAATTAATCAAAAAAACCTATGAATTTCAGCGTTTTTCCACAAAATATTAGTGCATTGATAAAAAATCCAACCTTAATTTACTGTGGTTTACATAATTGTACTTTTATAGCTTTTTACCAAGACCAAAAAGTGCAAATTCGAATAGCAAAAAATAATTTTGTTGATTGACAAAATGAAGAAAATTTCATTCAAAATGATCCAAATTTTCTCTTTTACCAAAAGGGAAATTACATTAAAAAATGGATTGAAGGACAAATTTTAGATTCAGAAAACTTAGATTTTTATATTAAAAAGTTATTCACTGAACTTTCAAAGTTTCACCAACAACATAATCAAAAAATTACGAAATTTGATTGACAAATTGACGAAATTAACGATGAAAAGTACAAAAAACTAGTTCAAAAATATCAATTTGACCCTCAAGTAATTTGTCATAATGATTTACAGTTTAAAAATATTATTGTTTCTAAAACCAATCTTTATTTTATTGACTTTGAATGAGTTAGGTACAATGACCCTTATTTTGATTATGTTTCTTTGCATCTAAATTTAGGAATTTCAGCTGATAAAATCATTGAATTTTTTGACCTGAGCACTGAGAAATTCAGTGATTTTATATATTTATACAAGATTTTTACAAACTTTTGAAATAAAAAGTGGTATGTTTAGCATTAATTTTTGGCAACCTCTTTTTATAGGTAAATTTAAATTTTTAAGCTGATTTTGATAGTGTTTCTTCTTATTTTTTAACTTATTTTTAAGACTATTAATTAAAAAATAAGTTAAAAAGACTTACGTTTTTTGCTTTTTATGGTAAAATTTTAACGTAACTTGTCGGAGAAAAAATATAATGTCAAAAGATTATCAAGCTGAAAATATTGTTGTTTTAGAAGGTTTAGAAGCTGTTCGCAAAAGACCTGGAATGTATATTGGTGGAACTGGAATTAACGAATTACACCATTTAGTTTGAGAAGTTGTTGACAATGCTGTTGATGAAGCGCTTGCTGGTTTTGCATCTAAAATTATTTTAACAATTATAGATGATAATACAATAAGTATTGAGGATAACGGGCGTGGAATTCCAGTTGGAATTCATCCAAAACATGGTGTTTCGGCTGCCGAAGTTGTTTTTACCGTTCTTCATTCAGGTGGAAAATTTGATGGAAAATCCTATAAAGTTTCAGGCGGACTACATGGAGTTGGTGCCTCAGTTGTTAATGCCTTAGCTAAAAATTTAAAAGTTTATATTAAACGTGAAGGCAAGTTGTGGTTTCAAGAATATGTAAATGGCGGCCAAAAACTTGGCGATTTGAGTCCAATTGCTGACTTGGAAAAAAATGAAACAGGAACAACTATTATTTTCCAGCCTGATTTTGAAATTTTGGAAAAAAACAATTTTCAACTTTTAACAATCGTAAATCGTATTAAAAACACAGCCTACTTGACTCAAGGAATTGAGTTTGTAATTAACGACAAAAGAAACGGATTTAATCAAAGTTTTTGCTATAATGGTGGAATTCGTGATTATGTTTCTGATCTTAGCAAGGATTTTGAGAAAGTTAGTGACAAAATCATTTATGCTGAAGGTGAATTTGAGCATAATGATGAAATTATTAAAATCGAAGTTGCCCTAAATTATATTAGTGAAGATCATGAGCAAATTAAATCATACACAAATAATATTCACAATATCGAAGGTGGAACTCACGAACTGGGACTATCAGACTCGCTTTTAAGAATTCTAAATAATTATGCAATTAATAATAAATTTATTAAATCTGAAGCAGATAAATTTGACAAACAAGATATAAAAGACGGTCTAATTGCAATTATTTCTGTCAAACATACAAACCCTATTTTTGAGGGTCAAACAAAAGCAAAACTAAATAACAAAGAAGTTCGTCCGCTTGTAAACAAAACTCTAAGCACTGTTCTTGAGCGGTTTTTAGCAGAAAATCCAGAAAATGCCGATAAGATCATTAAAAGAAATCTGCTAGCTCAAAAAGCAGCCCGTGCCGCTAAGTCTGCTCGCGAAGCAGTAAAGCGTAAATCAGCCTTTGATGTAGGAACGCTCCCTGGAAAACTTGCTGATTGTTCAACAAAAGATCCCCAAATTGCCGAATTATATATAGTTGAGGGGAACTCAGCTGGCGGGAGTGCCAAAATGGGTCGTGATCGTAATTTTCAAGCAATTTTACCTTTACGAGGAAAAGTGATTAACTCACAACGTTTTCAACTTGAAAAAGTTTTGCGCAATGAAGAAATTATTTCAATGATCACCGCTTTTGGTACTGGGGTTGGTCCTGAATTTAATATTAGTAAAATTAGATACCAAAAAATTATAATAATGACTGATGCTGATTCAGATGGATCTCACATTCGTTCATTACTTTTGACATTTTTGTTCCGTTATTTTAAAAAGTTAATTGAATTTGGCTTTGTTTATATTGCAATTCCACCACTATATAAAATTTCTTACAACAAAAAGATCGAATATGCTTATAATGATGCTGAAAAAGAAGCTATTTTAAGTAAAATTAGTGGCGAAAATCCTAAATTTAATATCCAAAGATACAAAGGACTTGGAGAAATGAATCCTGAACAACTTTGAGAAACAACAATGGATCCAAAAACCCGTCGTATGACACAAGTTCAAATTCATAATATCCAAGAAGTAGCACAAATTTTTGACTCACTAATGGGCACAGACGTAACTTTGCGTAAAATTTTTATCGAAGAAAATGCCCAATATGCAAAAATTGACGTTTAATTTTTGCATATTATCAAAAAAAGATAAAATTTTAACTCAAAAAGCAAAATTATAAAATATTTAAACTACTTTTTTTAGTTAAAACACTGGCAAAAATCAATTTATGGATAAAATAACAAAAATCACAAAAAAATACAACTACTATTTAAACTCAATGTAAATAGAAAACTCGTTTTTATTAAATTGAGCCTAAAAAAATATATGAAGTTTTGAAAGAACAATAATTAAAAGCCATAAATTTGTAGATTTCTAAACGGTTAAATTTAAGGCATCCCATCATATTCAAAAATATAATGGATAATTCGCATTTTCTGATTTTTTTACAACAAAAACATAACTAATTCCTCCCTAATTCAATATCAAAATTTATTAATTCATTCTTAGTGAGGTTTATTATAACATAATTTTTTCTTAGACCAAGCATTTTTTTTTTTTTTTTTTGCAAAAGGTTAATTTTAAAATAATAAAAATTAAGATTTTAGCGAAAAAAACACGGATTTACCGGTATTTTTTCGTATTTAGATTCACTAAAAAGTGAATTTTTGCCATCAAACGGGGAAATTCGGAATAAAAACTAGAAGGTAATTTTTTCTAGTTTCTATCTTTTTTTTTTTTTTTTAGTTGAAAATTTTGAAAATTAGTATAATTACTATATACTATTATGAAAATAAACTTAGTTTTTAGTTTAAACTATTTGTTTTTTTATTTTTAGCATAACATAGG
The DNA here is from genome assembly GCF_000218525.1 of Mesomycoplasma ovipneumoniae SC01. Taxonomy (GTDB): domain Bacteria; phylum Bacillota_I; class Bacilli_A; order Mycoplasmatales; family Metamycoplasmataceae; genus Mesomycoplasma; species Mesomycoplasma ovipneumoniae_A. Next base: position 4,797 of record NZ_AFHO01000030.1, read on the forward strand.
AGGTTTCTATGAACAAATTATCAAAATCCAAGACCCTTTTATTGGTGGGGACTTCGGGACTTATTGGAATTGGTGTTATCGGGCTGACAATCGGTCTTACAGTAAATATAAAATATAATGCCGAAAATCCAAGAACTCAAGTAAATCAGTTTGCATCTCGTGTTTCAAATTTGGCCTTTAATTTAGGTGCTTTTCACGCTGACTCAGATTATAATGCTGTAAAAACAACACTTTTAGATGGAAACAATAAAATTAAAAATGCCGAAAATGCGCTTGAATCCTTTTCTTTTTTTGAGAAAAAGGATGGGAATTTAGAAAAATTAGACTTTTCTGACTCAGAATTTTCTGATGCAAAAATTAGCTACCAAATTCTAGAAATTCTCCCAGATGATGCTAACCAAAATTTTAAAGTCAAATTTCAAGCTACTCAAAAATTACAAAACGGCGATGTTGCAAAATCTGACATTTATGAACAAGTTGTTTCTTTTGTCAAAGAATCAACTATTTTAATTGCCGAATTTAATTTTTCCTTACAGCAAATTACCAACAGACTTAGTGAGCAAGTTAAAAATTTAGTTTCTGCTAGAGTCACAAATTTCAACGACCAGAATGTAGCTACTTCAAACCCAACAGATCCTAGCACAATTAGACCAGTTGATTTTCAGCATGATTTAAATAAATCAAAAGACTCAAAAGAATTTGCTGCAAAAATTAGCTCATATTTTCCTTCACTTACTAATTTATTAGTTCAACTCAAAAGTTCACAAGAAAACAAACTTCCAAATTCAATTGATACAATTTTTGATTTTGATTTTGCGCGTGATAGGTCAAATGGTCAATTTGTTAGCCTTCAAAATCAAGTTCCTTCATTCTTTTTACAAGCAACTCTTACTTCAACTGCTAGACAAATGCTTGACTCAAGCTCAAGTTTTGCTCCGGTAGTAAGTGCGGTTAAATTAGAAAAAAGCAATAACAGCTCTTATTTTTTAGATTATTCAGATTTTTTTGATAATTTAAGTTTGAAAAATTTAACAAAAACAGACTTAAAGTCAAGCATGAGCGACAAACTTGCCGTTGAATTTTTAGGTCAAATTAAATCTGGATTTTTTAGCGATCCAACTCAGCGTTCAGAAAGTGCAAAGTCAGAAATTTTAGAACTTTTAGGCGACAAAAAACTTGCTTTTGATTTTGGAAAGTTTGGTCAAAAATTTAAAAACCACAACACAAGCGAGACTCTTAAAGTTTCTTTTGATCCTTTAGAAGCAAAAATTGATGCAACTGATAAGACTAAAGTTTTAATTCCTTATTCAATTTCAGTCAATAATCAATTTTTCATGCCAAGCAATTCTTCTTTCGAAATTAGTCAAAAAACTGGAACTCTAGAAATTAGCGGACTTAAGCAATTAGAAAGCTTAGGTCAATTAAATAGCGACATTTTTAAAAAGCGCTTTTTTGAAGAACTTGGAAAAGATAACAAACAAAAACAGGCAGTTTTTGAACAATATGGACTAGGAATCAGATCATCTTCACGCAAGGTTGCAAAAGAAGAAATTGAAGCTCTTTTTGGAACCAGTCCAAAAACCAATGAGATTCGCAGTATTTTAGAAAGTAATTACGATTTAGACTTTGGACCTTATGTTTCTTTATTAGACTCTTGAGTTGGAAAAATTAAACACCCAAGTTTATCAGAAATTCAAAGACTAACTAAAGACGAGACTCAATCAACTAGAACTGCAGGAGTTTCAAGTATTGAAACTCGTAATTTTTTCCGTGACGGACATCAAGTTGCTAGTTTTTTCCAAGATTTACTGACAAAAAATAGAAAAACCCTCCTTGAAACACTTTTTGAACTAACCAAAAGATGAGGGCTTATTGCTGAAGCAACCCAAATACCTCAAAGTCTTTTAAATTCTAAAGACAATATGTTCGAAGAAGCAAATAAAATTAGTTTAACTTCTTCAGGCGAAATCAAAAAACTTTCATTCAATAGTTTATGAAGAGATACCGAAGGTATCGGTTTTTATGGAACTTTGGCTCTGCCAACAAATATTAAAACTGAACTTGGAAATAAAAAAGATGACTCATCAATTTTTGACTATCTAAAAAATCAAAAAGTAACAACTAAAGAATCAAGCGAGACTACAGCTAATACAGAAGAATATGCAAAATTTGAAAAATTTGGTGATGTTTTATCAGCATTTTTCCTAAAAGCTGGTCAGTTTGACAACTTTAAGGCTTGGGCAAAACTTGATGACAATTTAAAATATACACTTGAATTTGCCAAAGAAGCTGAACAAGAAAAAGATGTAGTTTCTACAAAAATTACTGAATTAGGGCAAGCGCAAAAAGCGGAAGGTGCTCAAGACCAAGGTAAAAAAGCGGAAGGTGCACAAAACCAAGGTAAAAAAGAGCAAGTTTTACCTATTAAATTTAGCTTCAAACTCGAATCCAACGACGGAAGTATATTAAATGTTAAAACTCCAGAAATAAAAGTATTTCTAGAGCTCGAAGATGAAGCAATCTATAAAAGTAGAAAAGAAATTAACGAACTAGATAAAGCCGTTGTTCAACTTCAAAACCAATTTAGAGAAACCAGTCTTGACTCAACTAAATTTTCAAGTTTAACTTTCCCAAAGAAAGCTGAGGGAGCTCAGAATCAAGGGAAAAAAGCAGAAGGGGCGCAGAATCAAGGCAAAAAAGAGGACGAAAATAGCCTTACAAGTTATCTTCCTGAATTAGGAAAAAAAGTTGATGAATACCTCTCAACCCATTTTAAAGACAAAAATTATAAAACTCTAGTTGAATCAATTACTGACTCATTTGACAAAACTACTAAAAGTCTACTTTTTGTTTTAACAAAAGATAGTTCTAGTGCGGACGCAAGTTCATCTTCATCTTCAAGTTCAAGTTCATCTTCATCTTCATCTTCAACTTCAACTTCAACAACCCCTCAACATAGATCAACACTAAAAGTTAGAATTACTGTTAATAAAAAACCTGATACCACCTCAACAACAACCTCACCAGCACCAGCAGCAGCACCAGCGGCAGCGCCTGTCAGTAGCAGCAGCTAAATAATATTCAAAATAGGAGAACAAAATGAAACTATTAAAAAAGCCTTTTTGATTAGTATCAACAATTTTAGGATCAGCAATTGCATTAAGCGCTGTTATTGGGATCCCATTAGGTCTAAAAGCATATAATAATTCTTATTATTCATTTTTAAATGAAAGTCCAACAGAGCACACACTTGCAAGTACAGGTAGTGTTTCAAACGAACAATTTAATACAATTGTCTCAGATTTAAAACTTAACCCAAATATTGCTAATATTTCAGCAAAAACTGCCCTTGCAGCGGCCAAAAGTAGACTTTATCAATTTGACTTGAGTTCAAGTTTTGATTTTGGCGATCTAAAATCAAAAAACTATCAAATTAGTTTTAATTTTGAAAATGCTGTTGCTGAAGGTAATTCAATTAAAAATGTTGTAGTTTTTGCCCGTTCAGAAAAAGACCAAATAACTTACTCAAGACAAATTGAACTTAAAGGTTTTGCGGCTAGCGATCAAGCTAGTGGTGATCTTGATAAATTTCAAGTTGATGAATCTAAATCTTTTATTGATGTATCAAGAAGCAATCTTTTACAAGCAGAATTTCAAAATAAACTAGCAACCAATTTCCAAAATTCAACAAGTATTTCCAATAATTTTTCAAAACTTGAAAGCACACTGGCTTCTTCTGGGGCTAGTCTTAGTCTTTATAATTCTTTAGATGAGCCAATTTTCTTGGATAGTAATTATAGTCTTGAAGCTGTTGTTGACTCAAAAAACCAATTATCTTTTACACAAAAAGACAAAAAATTATTTTTAGAACTTAATTTAGTTAACAAAAAAGATAACAAAACTAAAAAATTAAGTCTTGAAATTCGTGGTTTAATTGATCCTGAAGAGTTCAAATCAACTCTAGCAGCTTGACTTCAAGATCATTTTAGTTCAAACATTAAAATGAAACAAGATCTTCAAGAAGCGCTAATCAAAGATAAAACCACATTAGTTGATTTTTTATACAATCAAAAATCAGGAACAAATACTGCGACTATTATTCAAAAACCAGTTAGTGAACTTTTCGAAATTGATTTAAGCCACTTAAATCCAAGAACAAAATTTGGAACTTTTGATCTCAGCAAAATAGATGCAAAACTTTTAGAGACAACCAAAATTAGCCAAGCAGATCAACAAACACTTCTTAAAGATAAAAAAGTTCGTTTTGAATTTGATATTGACTTTAGTCGTCAAGGCAACGAATTTGGACAAAAAACAACTGTTTATTTTGATGTAGTTGTTGATTTAAATAAATACGAGCAAGCTTTAGGACAACTTCTTGGATCAGTTAATTCAGTTCAACAATTTAGTCTTGCAAGTCAAACCGGACCAAGAACACTTTCAACTAATGAAATTAAAGAAATAGTTGACAAACTTTTTGAGCTAGCAAAAACTACAACCAATTTAGAAGAACCTAGCGATGAAGTTGTTACAAATGTATTTTTACTTGACAATGGTAGATACCCAACAACAAGTGAAATTGCAACATCAAAAGAAGAACTTAAAAAAGTAATACAAGAAGCTAAATCAAAAGCTAATTCAACTAGCACACAATCTGTAAATGTTTCTAATTTTAATGATGAAGGATCAGGTGCAACTACTGATTCAGCGAGCAGTTCAGCTTCATCTCCTGAGTCAACTCCAGCTCCAGCCCCTGATTCAACCCCTACTCCAACTCCTGAATCAGCAAAAATTGGGACTAATGTTTGGACAACAATAAACACAGCTTCAATTTATGGTCTTAATGATGCAAAAGTTGAATACCAAATTAAAGCTCAAGAAGATCACCAATTAGTTTTTAACTTTAAATTAGTTTCAAATGATGATGAATCAAGAGTTCTTGCTTCTTCCAAAATTGTTGTTAATAATGTTATTAATTCTGATAAATCAGCATATGATATTATTAAAAAATATAATCCTTCCTTATTTTTAGACCCAGTTAGTTTAGAAATTAATGAAAAAGGTGGCAAAGTTAATTTATTTGACCCCGAAAACAGAAGACTAGCTTTCCAATCTGAAAAAGCAAGAAGAACTGCCTCCGGACTTGAGCTTACAAAACCTTTAAAATGACAAAATAATCAAGCTGAAGCAGCCAAAGCTGAGGAAGCAAAAACTGAAGCGACAAAAACAGAAGCAACTAAGCCAGAGGCATCAAAAACAGAAGCGACTAAAGCTGAAGCGACTAAGCCAGTAGCTACCAAACCTGAAGCATCAAAAACAGAAGCTACTAAAACTGAAGCAGCCAAACCTGTTGCTGCAAAACCTGAAGCAGCGAAAACTGAAACAATCCAACCAGTGCCTCCAAAACCATTTTCACGTGTTGATTCAGGTGCGGTTTATTTAGCTTTTAGCGCCAAAGGTATTTCTGATGGAAAACAACACTATCTTTTGTCAGACAAAGACGGAAAAGGGATTTTTATCCAAAAACTTGATTCAAGTGACGGTCAAAAACCGGTTTATGTCATCGGAATGGATTATAAACAATTTGCAAATTATGTTTATTTTAAACATCTTTTAGGGAACAAAAAACTCGGAACTCATTCTTATATTCAATTTTTTGGTGGTTCTCCTGATTCTTTAAAAATAGTTGACAAAAAACAAGTTCTAATTGCGTCAGGAATTTCTAGAAAAGATACAGCCCAAACAAATAGCCGTCTTACTAATCCAGCTCTCAAACAATCATCATACTTATTAGGGTCATGACCCGCCGAGATGAAGGAAGGGACTTCTCAAAGAGCCGAGCTTTTTATTGACGAACCGGCTCAACTAACAGTTCCAACACTTGGTGACATTCCGAATAACGTCTATTTTACCCAATCATTTTTCTTACCAAAAGATGCTGATATTGAAAAAAATAATAATTTAATTGAAGAAGATGCAAATCTTTTATTAGAAATAATAAAAACACCTTTTTTAATAACTATAAGTTTATATTCTTCAAATAGTCAGGATCCTAAAAACTACAAAGAAGTAGGTGATGTTATTTATAATATCGACCGCGGTTCAAGAACCCCAAGTCCTTTCCCAAACTTCTTTAATTTAGATTGAGCACAAATAGGTCCAGTTGAACCAGCACCAACAACTCCAAAAGAACCAGCACCAACAACTCCAAAAGAACCAGCACCTACAACTCCAAAAGAACCAGCAGCAACAGCTCCAAAAGAACCAGCACCAACAACCCCAAAAGACCCAGCACCAACAACTCCAATAGAACCAGCACCAACAACTCCAAAAGAACCAGCACCAACAACTCCAAAAGAACCAGCTCCTACAACTCCAAAAGAGCCAGCGGCAGAGGCAGCTACCGAGTCTGGTAAATCCCAATCTACAATTACATTAAAAGCTTTTGCTGTTTTTGATCATCCTGATTTTACAAATGGTAAAACTTCTAGTGCTCGTCAAGAAATAGTTGATGCATTTATTAACACTTACATTAAAAAATAGTTTTTATTAAAGTTATCAAAAAAACCTATGAATCCATAGGTTTTTTTGATTTTTAAGAAAGAAAAACCTACTAAATTAATCAAATAAAGTAAGCTAAAAAAGTAAAATTATAAAATGTTTAAATTACTTTTTTAGTTTGAAACACTGACAAAAACCATAAAAAAAATACAACTACTATTTAAACTCAATGTAAATAGAAAACTCGTTTTTACTTACATTGAGCCTAAAAAAATATATGAAGTTTTGAAAGAGCCATAATTAAAAGCCTTAAATTTGTAGATTTCTAAACGGTCAAATTTAAGACATTCCATTAAATTTAAAGCCATAATGGAAAAATGGCATTATCTGAGTTTATTGTGCAAAAAACATAACTAATTCCCCCCTAATTCAATATCAAAATTTATTAATTTATTCTTAGTGAGGTTTATTATAACTTAAAATTTTTTTAAACCAAGCATTTTTTTAAAAATTTTTTGCAAAAGCTTAATTTCAAAACTATAAAAATTAAGATTTAAAGTCAAAAAACACGGATTTTAGGGCATTTTTTCATATTTAGATTCACTAAAAAGTGATTTTTTGCCATCAAATTGCCAAACTCATGAGTTAACCAAAAAAACCTATAAATCCATAGGTTTTTTTGGTTTTTGACAAGGAAAAAGCTAAAGATTATAAAAAGTAACTTAAACTCTTTATCTCTTAATTTATTCTTTAGCAACAAAAATTTTTTAAAAATCACTGTAAATTTGACCAAAAATCACTACTATCTTTAGATTAAAATCATCATCAACAATAACAAAATTTGCCTTTTGTCCAATTTTGACTGTCCCAAAATAATCTAAAAGATTGTGGGCTTTTGCAACGTTATATGAAGAGCAAAAAACAATTTCTTGTCATGAAAGTTTAAGATTTTTCTTTAAATTTTTGAGAATACTAAGATAACTCATGCCACTTCCGGCGATTTGTTGTGAATTTTTCAAATAAAATAAATCGCCTTTTTTCTCAGTTTCTAAGTTTCCTAAATTATAAAATCCGTCTTTAAGTCCTTTTTGGGCAAGTGAATCTGAAACAGCAATTCAATTTTCCTTTTTAAGATTTTTTATTGTGAACTTTAATGTTGAATTTCTAATATGAAGTCCGTCAGTAATTAGCTCAACAAGAAAATTTCTAGGTAATTTTGATTCAAAAATTAGGTTAGTAAGTGATTGACTTCTGTGGTCAAAGTTAGAACTGCCATTAAAAAAGTGAGTAAATCTGCGGTAGTTTTTTAATTCATGATCTTTTTCAAAGTCAAAACAATTTGAATGGCCAATTGCAAAATTAATTGATTTATGATAAAAATCAATTAATTTTGCCGAGTTTCTTTCAGGGGCAATTACAACTGTAATTTTTTTAGCAAATTTTTTTGCTAAAAATTCAAAATGAAAATTTTTAGCCGGAATAATTAGGTTTGGATCATGAGCACCCTTTTTTTCAACAGAAATAAAAGGTCCTTCTAAATATCAATTTAGCAAAAAATATGGATATTTTTTAAGTAAAAAACTAAAAAATTCAGAGTTCTGTTGAATTTTAGACCAAGATTGAGTAACTGTTGCGCCAAAAATAGCCGCTACACCTTCAAATTTATGTAATTTTTCTTTGTATTCTAGAAAATTTTTTTCTCAATCTGAGCTAGAAAAATCATCAAATGAAAAACCATAACCACCATGAGTGTGCGAATCGATAAAAGCTGGTAACAAAATGTTATTTTTGCAATCAATACCTTCAAAATCGGTATTTCCACGGCCTAAATTGACAATAGTGCCGCTCTCATCTAACTCAATTCAGCCAAAAAACTCTTCTAAATGACTTATAATTCTTAAATTTTTGTATAACATTTTTTAAATTTACCTTTATTTTTAAGCTATTTTTAAAACACTTGAATTTTTTAAATAATTGTATCATTATTTAAAAAATTAGTAGAAAAATTAACAAAAGTCGCCCAATCAATATCACTGATAAAAAATTAGTTGTTTGAATTTTTTCTACTAATTTAGTTTTGTTTTGTGACTTTTCTAACTTTTTTTGGCAAAAGTTAATTACCTATTTTAAAACACTGGCAAAAATCAATTTATGTGTAAAATAACAAGAACATAAAAAATACAACTACTATTTAAACTCAATGCAAATAGAAAACTCGTTTTTATTTGCAT
>NZ_AFHO01000029.1 GCF_000218525.1 Mesomycoplasma ovipneumoniae SC01
TTTCTTTTTTCCATGATACTCCAAAAATAAAAAAATGCAACTATAATATTATTATACTATACGTTGCATTTTTATCTTCGATTTAGGAATTTACTATATACTCTTATTATATAGTAAATTTTTGCTATAAATTTTTTTCTTTGTTTCTTTTTTTCTGAGTTTCCCAGTTTGATGGCAAAAATTCACTTTTTAGTGAATATAAATATGAAAAAATACCGGTAAATCCATGTTTTTTGACCGTAAAACCTTAATTTTATTATTTTAAAATTAACCTTTTGTAAAAAAAAAAAAAAAAAAATGCTTGGTCTAAGAAAAAATTATGTTATAATAATCCTCACTAAGAATGAATTAATAAATTTTGATATTGAATTAGGGAGGAATTAGTTATGTTTTTACCATAAAAAAATTAGAAAATGCGAATTTTCCATTATGTTTTTAAATATAATGCAATGCCTTAAATTTGACCGTTTAGAAATCTACAAATTTATGGCTTTTAATTATTGTTCTTTCAAAACTTCATATATTTTTTTTAGGCCCAATGCAAATAAAAACGAGTTTTCTATTTGCATTGAGTTTAAATAGTAGTTGTATTTTTTATGATTTTTGTCAGTGTTTTGAACTAAAAAAGTAGTTTAAAAATTTTATAATTTTGCTTTTTAAGTAAAAAAAGTGCCTAAAAATAAACCAGGACAAAAAAATTAACACTAAGGTGTTGGCTTTTTTTGTCCGAGTTTACTGAATACTAATTTTCAATTATAAAAAGTGAATGCTTAAACGAGTTAGACTACAGTAAAATAACTTTAGAAGATCTGAAAAAAATAATGGCAGATTATATATTTTGATACAACAATTATAGGATTCAATCGATTTTAAATTGAAAAACACCACAGCAATATGCTATGATGTTAAAATAATATTAAATTGTTAACTTTCTTTGTCCTGGTTTACTTTAGTGTTAATTTTTTTTGTCCCGGTTTAAAACCCGACACTTTTTTAAGATTATCTCATCAAACTAGGAAACTCGGGAAAAATTTTTTTCTTTGTTTCTTTTTTAATCAAAAAATCTAAAACAATAAAATTTTAGATTTTTTGATTAAAGGCGATCATAAATTCCTTTGGTAGATCAGTGCTAAATTCAAGTTCTTTTCCGTCAATATGTCTAAAAATTAATTTGTATGCATGTAATCTTTGGCCTAAATTATCAACTTTAGTTCCATAAATTGGATCACCATAAACTGGAAAACCTATATGAGCAAGATGTAAGCGAATTTGGTGAGTTCTACCAGTCTCAAGTTGGCATTTTATTAGGCTAAAATTTTGGTTTTTGTAAACAAAATGCTTAATTAATTCAACATTAGTTATTGCTTGTTTGGAATTAAAATAACTAACTGCCTTTTTTAAGGGATTTTTAGAATCACGAGCAATTGGCAAATTTATTTTAATAAATTTATGAGGTATTTTTCCTACTACTATTGCTTTATAAAATCTTTGAATTTCTCTTTTTGCCAATTGATCGGCAAAATATGAATGTGATTTTGCATTTTTAGCTACTAAAATAAGACCGCTTGTATCTTTATCAAGTCGATGGATAATTCCTGGTCGAACTTTATCAAGATCACTGAGATTATTTTTTAAAAAATTAATAACTCCATTTACAAGTGTTCCGTCTCAATTGCCAACGCCAGGATGAACCACCAAATTTTTTGGTTTATTGATTAAAAGAATATCTTCATCTTCAAAAATAATTTCAAAATCAATTTTAGCAGCTTTTAATGATGGTTGTGGACTTATATAATCATTTATGATCATAATAGATTGTCCTGATTTTACAAGTAAATTTTTTTTAGAAGTTGCAATATTATCAATTAATACTTTTTTATTTAAAATTAAATTTTGAGCAATGGCCCGTGAAGAATTAGTTAATTTAGCAACTAAAACATCAATTCTTATCGGTTCTGAATCATAAATAAGATTAATTATTTGATTTTTGTGCATGAATTATTCAAAGTTCTTTATGATAGTAAAGAACAAGTTCATCAATTAATGGGAAAATTAAATGTTGAATTTCAAAATTTGACTCGTCTTGTTGGATATTTTTGCAAACTTCAAGAATTAGCTTGATTTGTTTGCCAATTTTTTCAAGAACTATATCAGAAGTTCAAATTTTTGAATTAAATATTTCTAAATCTGAATTTTGACTAATTTCATCAAAACTTGAAATTGCAACTTGTCCTAATGAACGGATTTTTTCAGCTACTTGGTCAATAAATTCAATTGTTTTTTGTGCTAATTTGTCTGTATATTTATGAATAACTAAAAAATCTACATCTTGTAGGTTTCAGTGAAAATTTTTCAAATTAGTATACAAAACAGTCAGATTTGCTTGTAATTTATTTAATTTTGTAATCATATTTAAAATTATTAACTATTTTTTTGTAGGATTTTTTTGCGCTTTTGCCGCCATTCGACGAAATCTTTCAATTCTTCCGGTGGTTCGACTAAGTGATCTATCACCAGTAAACTGAGGATGACAACCAGAACAAATATCAATTGTAAATTTATCAACTACTGTTTTGATAGTAAATTCTGAATTACAAGTTGAACAAGTTAGAGCTAAATCGTGTTGAACAGGATGGATATTTTTTTTCATGTTAGTCCTTATAATTTTTTTTAAATCAATTATAAAATTATACTTGTTTTTCTATATTTTAAAAATTTTGCGCTAATTTTTTAATTTCATCGCGATGTTGTTCAACAAAATCGCTAATTGATAGTTGATTTGCCGGCGCTACTTTTGTTCCCGCAAGAACAAAAGGGCTTGAGACAATTTTAGCGCCTAAAAACTCAAAAATTTGTTTAATTAAGGCAGTATGATTTCCAAATGGATATCAACCAATTGGGGCTCCTTGGGCTGTAAGAATTTGTACATTTTTGATATTATCTAATAATCCGTGATATTCGCCAGTTTCTTTGTTAAGACTAAAGGTTTCATTTGGGATTGTAATTGCATCAAAAAAGTTTTTGGTTGTGGCTGAATAGTTAAAATTTGTCATTGAAGTTGAAAAAACAACTTTATCTACTTTTTTTAATTTATCAATTCAAAACTCTGCTTGTGCATTTTGGTAAAAACTACCATCTTCAAAATTTTTTTCTGTTAAATTAATGTTAGCGATATCGAATTTATTTAGATCAAGAACTTCAATTTGATCTTGAGGATTAAATTCACGATAAAAATTAACAAAAAGATCTGAAAGAGTCGAAGAATATGATCCTTTTTTTTCATTAACTGATGACTTTAAAACTAGAATATTCATAATTTTCCTATTTTTATTTTTTTTAAAAACTTTTAGCTGTCTCTTTGATTTGCTTTAGGAGACTCTCATCAAAACCATTTTCCTTATATTTATAAGACTGTTCAATAATAAGCGGATTATTAATTTTTTTAGCACCAAGAAAATTAAAAGTACCAATGATTGTCTCAGCTGGATTTGGACTTGGTAGTTCTTCTTGTTTTGAATGTGAGCTTAATATAATTTGGACATTTTCAATATTATCAAGAAGACCAATTGCTCCACCTTTTTTTGAATATTTATAAGAAAATGTACGATCAGCAAGACAAACTGCATCGAAAAAATTTTTAATTTGGGCTGAATAACCTCAATTTATTATCGGTGATGAAATAATTACTTTTTTGGCTTGTTTTAGTTTTTCAATTCAAAAATCAGCATCAACTTCTTTTCAAAAGCTTGAAAAATTTTCTGAATTTAGGGAAATTTGTCCGACTTTATAATCGTTAAGATCAAATTCACTAATAGTTGCATTAGGATTTTGCTCTTTATAATGTTCAATAAAAAGTTTTGCAACATTGTTAGAAGTTGAATTTTGATTTAAATGTGACTTTATATATAAGACCTCTGCCATTTTTGCCTCCATTTTGTTTTTATTTCCTATTTTAATTAAATAAATTTTACCTTAAAAAACAATTAAAAAAAGAAAAAAAATTATTAGTAAATTTTAAATTTTTCTGGTATTATATAACAACATTTGATTATCTTCCAGATTAAGAATTGAACAGATTAAGAATTGAAATTAGTTTTATTCCTGGCATGCCTTGTTTTTTACTCTTGTAAAATTCTTTTTTTTATTTTAGTTCAATAGTAGTTATTTTTTTGCATTAAATTTTAAAAAATATTTTAAAATTTAACTTTTGTATTATAATTTAGCCTTTAATGTAAAAGTTAAATTACATTAAATTATATTATAAAAACTAGTTGAACTAGCAATACAGGAGTAAATATGTCATTAAGTTTTTTTTCAAAGGCAAAAAAAGTTGAAAGACAAACAAAAGCCTTAAAAATAATTAAAGAAACTGAGTCAGAAAATTTATCAGCAAAGCAATTAAAATTAATTCGCTGAGCAAATGATACTCCACGAGTTAAAGTTGGTAAAATTCAAGATGCTAACTTACCTGGTTCGATAATAGATTTTAAAAACGTATCAAAATATTATCTTTTTGGCTCTGTTGTTACAAAAGTTTTTGCAGATATTAGTTTTAGTATCGCCGAGGGTGATTTTGCTATTTTAAATGGTAAATCCGGATCAGGAAAGTCAACAATATTGAATTTAATGTCAGGTCTTGATAGGGCAACTGAAGGTGATATAATTGTTGACTCGGTTAATTTAGCCTATCTTAAAAATTCAGAGCTTACAAAATTCCGTCGTCAAAAAGTTTCATTTATTTTTCAATCATATAATCTTCTAGGAAATATAAATGGGTATGATAATGTTCAAGTTGGTGCTTATCTTCAAGGTGATAAAACAAAACTTTTAGACATCCAGGATTTATTTTCTGAATTTGAACTAGATGATATAAAATTTAAATTTCCATCACAAATGTCCGGTGGTCAACAACAGCGAATTTCAATATTAAGAGCGCTTGTTAAAAATGCAAAAATAATTTTTGCCGATGAGCCAACCGGTGCCCTTGATGAAAATAACACAAATATTGTTTTAAGAATTCTTAAATATATTAATAAAAAATATAAAACAACAATTGTCATGGTTTCTCATGATCCCCAAATGGAACCTTTGGCCGATTTAATTATCAAAATAAATAACGGAAAATTAACAACAAAACGCCAAAAATCGCTCTCTTTTGAAGAATTTCTGCAAGCAAAACAAAAAAGTGCCTAGTTTTTAGCTATTAATTTTAGAACTAAAGGAAAAAAATGAAAATATCAAAAATTTCAGTCGCCGAATCTGTTGGAAAAGGTCATCCTGATAAAATTTGTGACCAAATTGCTGACTCAATTCTTGATAAACTTTTAGAACAAGATGAAAATTCGCGGGTGGCAATTGAAGTGATGGCTTCAAATCGACTTATTATTATCGGTGGTGAAATTTCGACAAAAGGCTATGTTGATTTTATCAAAACTGCTTGGGAAATTTTGTTTGAAATTGGCTATACCGAAAATGATTTTACAATAATTTCTAATGTAAATAACCAGTCAAAGGAAATTTCTAGTCTTGTAAACCGTTCTCAAAATAGTCTTGGCGCTGGCGATCAGTCGATTGTTTATGGTTTTGCCACTAATGAAACTAAAAATTTTATGCCTCTTGCCCAAAGTCTTGCGCACTCTTTAGTTCAAAAAGCTGAATTTTACCGTAAAAATGGTCAGTTTTTAGAAGCTCTTGCTGACATGAAATCTCAAGTTGAAGTTATTTATGATCAAAACAACCAACCAAAAATAACTAAAATGTTAATGTCAATTCAGCATTTAAAAAATTATGACCAAAACCGCTTTCGTGATTTTGTATTAAATAAAATTATGATACCAACTGCCAAAGACTATGATCTAAACTCTGATTTTAAAACTTTCATTAATCAAGCTGGTGAATTTACAATCGGAGGTCCAATTGGTGATAGTGGTCTTACTGGTCGAAAAATAATTATGGATTCCTACGGAGATGCAGCTCACCATGGTGGTGGAGCCTTTAGTGGAAAAGACTATACAAAAGTTGATCGAAGTGGAGCCTATATTGCCCGTTATATTGCAAAAAATCTAGTTGCCGCTAATTTAGCAGATGAAATTGAAATTCAACTCTCATACCAAATTGGCTCTGAATTTCCTGATTTAGTTAATATTACTTATGTTAAAAATCCTAAATTTAGCATAGATCAAATTAGTCAAATTATTAGAGATGTTTTTGATCTTCGGCTTGCTAATTTAGTTAGTCAACTTGGATTATCAAAGCCGATTTACCAAAATCTTGCTGTTTATGGACATTTTGGCCGCGATGATCTTAATCTTAGTTTTGAAAAAACTGATTATGTTGAAAAAATTCACCAATATTTATCAAAACAAAACTGAAAAAATTAGGTCTATTTTTTTTTAAGATTTTTTAGTACCTATTTTTATATTTTATATTATAATTTATGCTATAATTTAACTTGAATAAGTAAACAAAGTAATTTGCAAAAGGAGATATCATGGTACTTTATTTATCAAAAAGAAAAAAAATAATTAGCGTTGCATTACTAGGACTTTCGGTTGCCGCTGCAACTTACATTCCGAGTGTTTTTTCGGCTAATATTTTTAGTCCTTTAGAAATTTCTTACTCAACAGCAACTCCTTCAACAGTTTTAAAAAACAAACCAAATGATGATAATTTTTCTCCTGTAGCAAATACTGAATTTATTGATCCGCCTAAAAAGCAAAACTTACCTGAGGCTCCTGTTCCAAGCCCAGGTCCAAAAATAGTTGTTGAAAAACCAATTCAAACTATCCAACCCCCAACTGTTAAAAAAATTGATAATCCAATCCCCCAGACAACACCAAAAGCAAAACCAAAACCAACCTCGCCAATTGTTACCCCAATTCGCACTATCGCCCCTCCAACTCCCAGACCAGTCCAAAGAGTTACAACAATTCGAACAGTAACCACTCCAACAGTTCAAAGCCGGCCTGCAACTCCTACTTTTGCCCCGCCTGCTCCTGCTCCTTCGCCTTCATATCAGCAAGTTGATACAAACGGTAGATGAGGTCAAGCGCTTCGAAACCTTAGTTTTCGTGCTTCAACTAATGTTAATACCGCTAATTCAAATATTGCAAGAATAACTGCTGAAATTAAAGAATTAGAAAGACAAAGAGATCAAGCCGACAAATCTGTTTATTGGCGTAGTGGAGAAGTAACACCGGAAAAATTAAAAACTTGAAACGAAGGTTACAATTACCAAATTAGCAACAAAAAATATGAACTAGAGCGCCAAAAATACGATTTAAAGTACCATTCTGAACGTAAAGCCCGTTTTGACGCTGGTCAGTTAAACCGAGAAGAAATTTCCCTACTTGAAAAGGGTTATACTCCCGATAGAGACACCGATGGATGGGAACCTAGAAATAATATTGTTAAAAAAGCAATTAAAGCTGATAATGCAAAAGGAATTGCACCTTATGATAGTCCATGGCCAAATCAAGATTCAACAGTTTTAAGTAGTTTATCTCGCCCAGGTTGATCTGGTGGACTAAATGTTCCTAGTTCACATGTAAAAGATACAAATTTTACTTCGGCTCTCTCAACCGCCGGAATTCCTGAAGGTTCTAGGTCAATCAGACTTATCCAATATAAAAAAGACGCTGGCAATACCGCAGGAGATAATAGTATAAGACAATTTAAATCGCTTTATTTAGACTCATCTGATCCAACTGCTTTATCAAAATTTGATAGCATTTTACAATCATTGGCAAAATCACATAATGATTTAAAAGAAGTTGTGCTTCAAAATGTTAAAGGTGACTACACCTCAACAATTGAACAAATTATTTCTAAACTTCCTGCCTCAATTACTTCGTTGCGTCTTTTTGTTGAGGACAACAAAGGACTTGAAGCTCTTTCAAAATTGGAAAATCATAAACTTACTGAATTATCACTTTATTCAAATGCTCAAAAAGAAACTGGAACTTGAGCTATTAATCCTAATGGACTTAAAAATGTTGACTTTATTAAATGAGACTTTGTTGATAAGGCAAGTATAAATCTTTATAATCCTGGCGCAAAACTTCCTGGTTCAATTCGTTTTGATACTCTAAGTTGAACAAAAGATGTAGGAAGCGTTGACAAAATTAACGAAGGACTAAAAATTGCTTTTGGTTCCAAAATTAATCAGCGGGTATTCCAAGGAGTTTTTGGTGGCCGTGGGGGCTATCCACCTAACCTTGATTTTTCTAAAACTGACATAAAAACTTTTAGCGGTATTAAATTTGACGAGGCTAACGGTGAATTTAATCGTCAAATTTCAACATGAGAAACTGACACTGGTATTAAAGAAACAGCTAATTTTTTCCTAAAGTTTAGAGACATTTCTTTTGGAATTGATTCTACTAGTGATTCTTCTTCAAAAACTTATACCGTTGATATTTCAAAATTTGATGGTCAATTCCAAAAAAGACTCAATTTTGGACCTGTTGAATTTTCAAATATTTACATTAAAGACAAAGATGGAAAACAAGTCCAAGGGGCAACTTTAGTTCTTAACGGAACTTTTTCTGCAACTGCCAAAACTGATTTAGAATACTTCCTAAAGGCCGCAAAACGAACAAATGCTTTTAGTAAAATTCAAGTTGATTCTTCTTTGGCTTCACAACTTGGTGGCTCAGTTGAAGGATTGCCTGTTGAAACTAAAACATCCTAAAAATTCCTAAAAATTTTTAAATATAAAAAAATCCAGCTTTTACTATTTAAAGGCGGATTTTTTATTATAATTTAGAATATTCCTGAGTTTGACAGTTTGATGGCAAAAATTCACTTTTTAGCGAATATAAATATGAAAAATAGCCGTAAATCCGTGTTTTTTACCTAAAATCTTAATTTTTATCATTTTAAAACCAACCCCTTGAAAAAAAAAAAAAAAAAAAATGTTTGGGCTAAAATAAAATTATGGTATAATAAACATCACAAAGAATAAATTAATAAATTTTAATATTGAATTAAGGGGGAATTAGTTATGTTTTTGCCATAAAAAAATCAGAAAATTCGAATTCTCCGTCATATTTTTAAATATGATGCAATGCCTTAAATTTAACCGTTTAGAAATCTATAAATTTAGGGCTTTTGGTTATTGTTCTTTCAAAACTTCATATATTTTTTAGGCTCGCTGCAAATAAAAACGAGTTTTCTATTTGCATTGAGTTTAAATAGTAGTTGTATTTTTTTATGATTTTTGTTATTTTATCCATAAATTGATTTTGTCATTGTTTTAAACTAAAAAAGTAGTTTAAATATTTCATAATTTTGCTTTTTAAGTTAAAATTCTAGCTTTTTAGTTTGCTTTATTTGATTAATAAGTAGATTTTTCTTTCGTGATGCTTAGATTTAAAATTTAGTGTTTTTGCTTTGATAGTTATTTTTTCCTGGGTTTGCCAACTTAGCGGGTCACTTGAAGGATTACCTGCTGAAACTAAAACATCCTAAAAATCCTTAAAAATTTTTTATTGGAAAAAGTTTGTTTTTTTTAAAAAATCATTTATAATAATTTCTAAAAGTATCTTAAAAACAAAATTAGCTAAAATTTAAATTCAAAAATTTACCTAATTTTGTTTTTTTGTTTTAGGGAGGTTGAAATGCAAGTTTTTTATGTCTCAAAGCGCAAAAAATATTTAATAGGAGCGGCAGCAAGCGCTATTGCTGTTGGTATTTCTTTTGCATTAAATGATGTAATAAATAATTTTAGTTGAGAATCTTCTTTGGTTGCCTATTCACCGCAAGCACCATCAATAATTCTTAAAAATATACCAAATGACACCGCTTTTAATTCACCAGTTACAAATTCTGAATATATACCAGTCAAAAAACCAGAACCTAAAAAAATTGAATCGCCCGCTCCAGAAACCCAACCGCAAAAAGTTGAAAAAATCCCGCCAAAAGTTGAAACTCCAAAACAAGTAAAAAAAATTGCTATTGCCACCCCTAAACCTGAGCCTACTCCAACAATAACACGTAGACCAATTACTCGAATCGAATCAACCATCCCAATTCCAGCTCCAAGTGTTTCAAGAACCGCTAGTTCCCCAGTTCAAAGCACAGCAACTACCACTCAAAGAGTCCAAACTTCGCCAAGACAATCTCAACCAGTTAATGTTCCAGCCGGAGCAATTGAGCAGGCAAAAGCCAACTGGCGTTTAGGTCTTGCTGCTTCAAGAAGAAGAACTGAAGCAAATATTGCTTCACGGCAAGCTGAAATTGCCGAACTAGAGCGCCAGTTAAAACATGAATTTAAGCGTTATTACCCTAATGGTGGAGAACATGAAAGAAAACTATTTGAAGAAAGTCTAAGATACCAAATTTGGGTAGCAAATAATTACAAAACAAGAGAAGATAATTACTTAAAATTTTTAAAACAACAAGAAATAGAAGGTCCGCAATTCTCTGATGTTGAATACACATGAATTGCCCGCGGAATGACTGTTGATGTTAATGATCATCACGGTTGAGTTTTTGTAAATCCTGATGACAATCCAGTTACAGGTAAAAATGGACTTTATCGTCAGCGAAATCAAAGTCGCCTTTTAAGTAATGAAGGTTGAGTTCAACGTAATCCACAGGGAATTGCTAATCAAAACTATGAAGGTTGAGACAAAGCCGATATTTCTTCTAATAGTGAATGAAAAAGCGAAATTGACAAAGTTGCTGGTTCAGGTTCTAGATCAATAAAAGTTTACCAATACACTCAAAATGCTCAAAATAAACATAAAGCTTTCAAGTCCCAAATTATTGCCGTTTCAATTGATGCAAATGATAAAAATGCTTTTGAAAAATTCCAGGAATTTCTAAAATCAAATGTTGGCAATAAAATTGATGCTGTTGTTCTTAAAAATGTTGGAACAAAAAATAAAGACCAAAATATTGATAAAATTTTGCAAGCTTTACCAAATAATGTCCAAAAACTAACTTTATTTTTAGATGAACAAAAAGCAATAAATGGCCTACACGCACTTCGAGGCAAAAAACTTAAAGAATTAGAACTCTATTCTAATCAAAAAGCAATTGATGATAACTGAGCGATTAATCCAAATGCCGTTGCTGATGTTGATTTTATTAGTTTTGATTATAATAATGCCGCTGATTTTCACAAAAACACACCTGATGAGCAAATTCCAGGATCAATTTTATTTGACACACTCCGTTGAGATAAAGGAGATGATGAAGCTAAAATCACTGAAGGTTTAAAATTAGCTTTTGGTTCAAAAATTTACCAACGCCCATTCCAAGGTCGGCACGGTGGTAAAGGCGGCTATCCTCCAAAACTAGATTTTTCTGAAACAAATATTAAAACAATTAAAAACCTTAAATTTGACGAAATTGATCAAATTTTTAATGATAACATTAAAAATTGAAAAGAAGATAAATTTGCATCTCAAGACTATGAAGGCTTTAAAAAGCTAAGATTTACTGACATTTATTTTGCCGCTGATAGTAATTCTGGTTCTGATACTAATTCAAGCCTAAGTTTTTCAGCTAATGTTTCAGATTTTGAAGGCTCCAAATATACCGATAAACTAAGTGGAATTTCTGAGCGTTATGATAATCCTTCTGGGCGAATTTATTTTCGTAATCAAACTGGTCAAAATCAGCAAAACGTTGTATTTAATATAAGCGGATCTCCAAGCGAAGATGCCAAAGAACAACTCAAAGCTTTTGTTGAAGCAGTAAATAACGCCTATCCTTTTAGTAGAATTGTTGTCGATTCAGAACAAATTAAACAAGAGCTAATTAATTTCTATCAAGAAAAAACTAAAGATCCAAAACAAAAAGAAGCATCAAAAGGTAAATTTGCCTTGCGTGAAATAAGTGTTAAATCATCTTCATCATAATTTAAACTAATAAAAATTTTTAAATATAAAAAAACCAACTTTTACTATTTAAAGGTGGATTTTTTATTATAATTTAGAATATTTAAAGGATTAATTAATGTATAAAAAGCCAAATATGCCACTAGTTAAATTCAAAAATTTCAATTCAGTTTGAATTAGTGATCAAGTTAAAAATTTATTCGAGATTTCCCGAGGCCAATCACTAACCAAAAACCAAATAAAATCTAGACCTGTAGAGAGAGAGAGAGAGAGAGAGAGAGAGAGCTACATCTACCCGGTTTATTCATCACAAACAGAAAATCAAGGGATTTTAGGCTATTATAACGAGTTTTTGGCTGAAAATGTAATAACCTGGACTACCGCCGGTGTAAATGCTGGAACTGTTAATTTCCGAAAAGGAAAATTTTTTGCAACAGGTTCTTGTGGAATATTAACTTCAAAAAAATATCCTGAAAACGAATTTTTTGCCATTGCAATTGGACTTAAAACCAAAAAAAATGTCACAAATGGCATTATTCCTTCTCTAAAAATTATTGATATGGCTCAAATTGAGCTAAAATTCACCCTTGATGTTAGCGAGCAGCTAAAAATTTCCCAACTTTTTGAGACTTTTGAAAACCTAGTAAACAAACTTGAAGAAAAAATCCACCTTTTAAAAGATCTTAAAAATAATTTAACTAAAAAAATGTTTACTGATCTAAGTTCAGATTTTCCTTTAATTAGATTTAAAGGCTTTAGTCAACCCTGAAAAACTGAGCAAATTAGCGATCTTTTTCAAACTTATAAAAACAAAAATTCAAATAATTTAAAGCTTATAAGTTATTCAGTTTCAAATAAACTTGGATTTGTAAGTCAAAAACAACTTTTTAAAAAAGGTGGAAAAGCAATTTTTGCAAATAAAGACAACTCACAAATAATAACAAAAAATTCTTTTGCATTTAATCCATCAAGAATTCAAGTTGGCTCTCTTGCTTTATATAAAAATTCTATGCCTGGATTAATTAGTCCGATGTATGAAGTTTTTAGGCTCAAAAAAGACTATAATTCTGATTATTTTTTAATTTGATTTAAGACCGAGATTTTTAAAAAATTGATGCTAAAAAGTACAAATAAATCTGTTAGACATATTTTTCGGCTTAATGAAATTGAAAAATATTTTATAAAAGTTGCTGACACTATTGAACAAGAAAAAATTTGGCAACTTTTTGAAACTTTTGACTCACTAATTGTTGCTTATGAACAAAAAGCTGAATATTTTAAAAATTTAAAAACAAGTCTTATTACAAAAATGTTTATCTAAAAAAAAAAAAAAAATGTTTGGTCTGAAATAAAATTATGTTATAATAAGTCTCACTAAGAATAAATTAATAAATTTTGATATTGAATTAGGGAGGAATTAGTTATGTTTTTTGTCTAATAAAATTAGATAGTGCGAATTTTCCATTATATTTTTAAATATGATGGTATGCCTTAAATTTAACTGTTTAGAAATCTATAAATTAAGGCTTTTAATTATTGTTCTTTCAAAACTTCATATATTTTTTTAGGCTCAATGTAAGTAAAAACGAGTTTTCTATTTACATTGAGTTTAAATAGTAGTTGTATTTTTTTATGATTTTTGTTAGTGTTTTAACTAAAAAAGGTAGTTTAAATATTTTATAATTTTGGTTTTTAAGTTAAAATTTTAGCTTTTTTAGTTTGCTTTATTTGATTAATAAGTAGATTTTCTTTCGTGGTGTTTAGATTTAAAATTTAGTGTTTTTGCTTTGATAGTTATTTTTCGGAGTTTGCCAAAAAAGCTAAAAAAGTGCCTAAAACCGGATACTTTTTTAAAATTAGCTTATGAAACTAGGAAACTCGGGAATATATATCGCTTAGAAATATTGAAAGGATATGTGAAGAATTAAATTGTAAGATTGAAGATGTTATTAATATTATTTAAAATGGAGGAAAAACAATTATGAGATATGAAGATTTAGAATTTAAAATACCTATAGAGTCTAAGGAATATGAAAAAGATTCAAAATTTGTTATTGAACAAATAATAAATATATTACAAGAACGAAAAAATTCTGGCGATGATAAGATTATAATAAATACAAATTTAAAATTAGGACTACCATTAGAAAATATAAACAAGATTGCAGGTCCTATGATCGAAGCTTGGGCAGTTGAGGTTTTTTCCGGCATTAAAAATGTTCAAAATAATAAATATAATTTAATAAATGTAGAAGCACAAGAAAGATTAGGAATGGCAGATATTATACTTGAGTTTAAAAAAGATAATGTTAAAGTTCTTACAGGAAATATTGATGTAAAGGCCACTGCAAATGATATTGTTGATGGTGGAAAAGGTCCTAATATTACTTCTTTTTCTAGGATTAGGACAGCTTATGTAGTTGACCCTGATTATATGTTTATAGTATTGTCGATTAAGCATAAAGTTTATTCAGAAAGAAATGAACGAACACAATTGATGGATGGCATTATGGAAGTTGTTGACTTTAATGCGTATGACTTAAAATTTATAGGAGATAATGACATTAGCTATAATCCAGCTCTAGGCACCGGTCAAATACAAATAAAAGATATTCATTGTGTTAGTTTTAAAAGAAGAACTACTTGGGAAATGTGTCAATTATTAGATAAAAAATATTTACATAGTAGCAGAAGAACGTTTGAAGATTTCTATAGAGAGGCAATTAAAAATAAATGGATAAAACTTTAAAAATAATTTGTGGAAATGCAATTGAAGAACTTAAAAAAATTGAATCTAAAAGTATTAATTTAATTGTCACAGATCCGCCATACAATTTGAATAAAGATTATGGAAATAATAAAGATAATTTGGAATTTGAAGAGTATTTAGAATTTTCAAGACAGTGGCTTACCGAAGCAAAAAGAGTGCTAAAAGATGATGGAACTATATATATTTTTATGGGTATGAGATATATATCATATATCTATAGCATACTTGAAAAAGAATTGAATATGCATTTTAATTCTTGGATAACTTGGTTTTATACACAAGGAATAGGGAAGACAAAAGGGTTTTCTCCTAGACACGATGATATACTAATGTTTACCAAGCATAAAAGTAAATTTACCTTTAACTTAGATGATATAAGAGTTCCACAAAAATTTTACCGTTCAATAAATAATATGAGGGGTTCAAATCCGGGAAATGTATGGCAATTTTCTCATATGCATTATTGTAATAAGAATAGAAAAAAACATCCCACACAAAAACCAGAAGGCTTATATGAAAGAATGATTTTAGCATCATCGAATGAAAATGATACTGTACTTGACCCATTTGTTGGTAGTGGAACAATGCTTAGAGTTTGCCAGCAAACTAATAGACGAGGTATAGGTATAGAAATTAATGAAGAGTATGTCCAAATGTGCAAGGAAAGATTAGAAGAAGATTTTACAGGTTTTGATAGTGAAGATGAAAGAATTAAAAGAGTGCCTAACGATTTAAATGATTCTAGTATTAGAAAAGAATATATTGAAAATCACAAAAAATGGTTTTTAAAAAACCATCAAAACTTAATAAAGAAATTTGAAGATGAAGTAAATAAAAAATACTTTCATAGAAAAGACAATTAGATAAAAATCTAGTCGTCTTTTCCTGAATTAAAAATATAGATGAACATACAGATATTTTTAAAATCGCCATTTGGCGATTTTTTTAAGTGCTAAATCTAAGTTAATATATTCCTGAGTTTTCCAGTTTGATGACAAAAATTCACTTTTTATTGAATATAAATATGCAAAAATACCCGTAAATCGGTGTTTTTTAGTGCTAAAATCTTAATTTTTATTATTTTGAAATTAACCTTTTGCAAAAAAAAAAAAAAAATGCTTGGTCTAATAAAAAATTATGTTATAATAGTCCTCACTAAGAATGAATTAATAAATTTTGATATTGAATTAGGGAGGAATTATTGATATTATTTGTCTAATGTACTTTGATAGTGCGAATTATCCATTATGTTTTTAAATATGATGGAATGCCTTAAATTTACCCATTTAGAAATCTACAAATTTATGGCTGTTGGTTATTGTTCTTTCAAAACTTCATATATTTTTTTAGGCTCAATGTAAGTAAAAATGAGTTTTCTATTTACATTGAGTTTAAATAGTAGTTGTATTTTTTTATGATTTTTGTCAGTATTTTAAACTAAAAAAGCAGTTTAAAAATTTCATAATTTTGCTTTTTACGCTAAAATTTTAGCTTTTTTAGTTTGATTAATAGGTAGATTTTTATTTCACGAGTGTTAGATTTAAAATTTAGTGTTTTTGCTTTGATAGTTATTTTTCTTGAGTTTGCCAAAAAAGTTAAAAAAGTGTCCAAAATAAACCAGGACAAAAAAAATTAACACTAAAGGTGTTGGCTTTTTTGTCCGAGTTTAGGAGAAAGCTAACACCCAAAGTGTTAGCTTTTTTAAATTTTCAAATGCAACAAA
>NZ_AFHO01000028.1 GCF_000218525.1 Mesomycoplasma ovipneumoniae SC01
TGGGAGGAACTGTTTCATTGTCTCGCATAGGAAATTCTTTGGATAATAGGGAGGCTGAATATTGATTTTCAATTATAAAAAGTGAATGCTTAAACGAGTTAAACTACAGTAAAATAACTTTAGATGATCTGAAAAAAATAATTGCAGATTATATATATTGATACAACAACTATAGAATTCAATCGATTTTAAATTGAAAAACACCACAGCAATATGCTATGATGTTACAATAATATTAAACTGTTAATTTTTTTGTCCTAGTTTAAAACCAGACGCTTTTTAAGATTATCTATTAAACTGGGAAACTCGGGGAAAATGTTTGAATACAATTAGCTATTGGAATTTTTTTGGATAATTTTATTTATTTTTGCTTCAAGACTTTTTGTTTCAAAAGGTTTTTTTGCTAAAGTTTTGTCTTTTTCAAGAGCCCCAAATTTTGATTTTGCACTTATTTGTAAAATCAAAATTAAAAAGCTAAAAATTAGACTTATTCACATTTTTGTATAATTAGCAAAATCAGAAAAAATTGAATCTGTGACGGTGGTCTCGCCAATTTTTACACTAACATTTTGCTCAACTTGAGCTGGTTGAAGAGCGACAATAAAGAAACTTAAAATAAAAATAATTATAGATAAAGTAAAAATAAATTTATAAAATCCTTTGAGATCGCCAAATTGTTTTCATAAATAAATATGTTGCGCTAAAATTAAAAAGAACAGAATAAAACCAAAAACAATAACAAGTGAAATTAGACTAATAAAAATTGGTCAAAGTGGCAATGAAGTTGACTTGCTTCTAGCAATTTCAGTAATTTCTTGACTTGTTAAATTAGAAAAACTACCTTTTGAAACAAAATCAATTTCCCAATCAATTCGCTCAAGAAACTGCCAAATTTGGACGAAAGAGAAAATTATAATTATTAAAAGTAAAATTTTACTTAATAATTGTAAAACTTTACGAGTAAAATAAGGTGCAATAAAAAAGTAAATTTTGGCACTTCGCGATTCTAAATTAGTTATCAAGATCAATTCGCTCCTTTGTTATTGCATCAAAAATGTGAATTCGTTCTAAATTAAAGCTAACTTTAACTTTTTGATCTAAAAAGTATTCAAAAATATTGTTCTGGTTGGAAATTAATTCAAGTTGATCGCTAACTTTAATTGCAACAAGTTGATCTTTGCCAATTAGCTCAACATTAGTAATAATTCCGTCAAATTGGGCCTGATTTTGGTTTAGATAAATATCTTCAGAACGAAAACCGACTTGTAATTCTTGATTTTGGCTTAATAAATTTGCCAATTTTTGGTCAACTTCAAATCAAATTGGCGCCTTTTTTGCCTTTATTTTGTTGTTCTCAACAACGCAATCAAATAAATTCATTGTTGGCGAACCGATAAATGTGGCAACAAAAGTGTTTTTAGGTTTAAAATATAATTCTTTTCCGGTTCCATTTTGCTGAATTTTACCGTCATTAAAAACTACAATTTGGTTTCCCATCGTCATTGCCTCAAGTTGATCATGAGTTACATAAATACTTGTAGTTTTGAGCATTCGGTGAATATTTACAATTTCACGGCGCATTGATTCACGCAATTTTGCATCTAAATTTGAAAGTGGTTCGTCCATTAAAAAAACTTGCGGTGCACGAGCAATTGCCCGTCCAATTGCCACTCTTTGACGTTGACCTCCAGAAAGATCGCGCGGTTTTGAGTATAAATAGTCGCTGATTTTTAAAATTTGAGCAACATTTTTTACTTTTGAGTCAATAATGTCGCGTCTTTCTTTTGCAATTTTGAGTCCAAAAGAAATATTATCATAAACATTCAAATGCGGATAAAGGGCATAAGATTGGAAAACCATTGCAATATTTCGCTGATGTGGCGGAAGGTTATTATACCGTTTGCCATTAAAAATTAAATCACCTTGAGTAATTGAATTTAGGCCGGCAATCATTCTTAAAAGTGTTGTTTTTCCTGAACCTGAAGGTCCTAAAAAGATGCAAAAATTACCACTTTCAATTGTAAGATCGATTGCCTCGAGTGTATATTTGTCATTACCTTCATATTTTTTTGAGACATTATTAAGGACAATTTTGGCGCCTTTTGTTTCTTCTTGTTGTTGGCCAATTTTTGCAACCATCTTATTTAAATCAATTTGATTTAAATCTAAATTAAGATCTTCAAGTTCAAAAAGTTTTTTATTTTTTTCCATAATTAACCTTTAACCGCTCCTTCAGAAAGTCCGCCAATTATGTATTTTTGTAAATACATAAATAAACCAAGCGCCGGAAGAGCCGCAAGTAGAGCCCCAGCTGCATAAGCACCAGCATTGACATGTTTTGGTTCGACATTAATAAAAGTTTCAAGCCCGACAGCAAGAGTTAAGTCTTGAATATTGAAAAGAACAAATCTTGGTAAAATAACATCGGTAAATGGTGTTAAAAAAGATCAAAGTGCAACCATAATTATTGCAGGTCGTAAAACTGGTAATAAAATTTTGAAAAAAACACCAAAATTTGAACAGCCATCAATTTTTGCTGAATCATCAAGTTCGCGGGAAATACTATCTAAATAAGCTTTAAGCATGAAAGTATTTCCAGAAACGGCCCCACCTGAGTAAATAATTACTAACATAAATATTGGTGAAATTCCGCCAATTTGGCCAATTTGGACTAAAATATAGAGAAAAATTAACGAAGAAGTTGCCGGAATCATTTGCAATAACATAATTATTGTCAAAGAATGTTTTGAACCTTTAAAGCGAAAACGTGAATAAGCATAACTATTTAAAGCAACTGCGGTAGTTGAAATAACCATTGTTAAAAGTGCAATTGTTAGCGTATTTCCGTACCAAGAGAAAAAATAAGACCGTTCAGAAGTAAATAAATAAGTGAAATTATCAAAACCAAAAACAAATGGTGTAATTGTAATAAGTCGAGTATTAGCAACATTAAAAGTAGCAATAACTAGCGAAACTATTGGAAATAAAACAACAACCGACCAAGAAATTAAAATTAAATAATTAAGAAAAATTCAAAGTAATTCAATTGGTTTAATATCCCGTTCATCACTTAAATTTAGACGTTTTTTTGGACTAGAATTTTTGGCAACAAACTCAAAACTAGCAATTTTTGACACTAATAAGTTCATAATTTTATCTCCTTTGCATTGATTTTATAAAACCACGAAGGGCAAAACTAATACTAATTAGCGCTGCCAGTGTTGAAAGTGCGGCGGCAAAAGCTTGGTGTCCATCAATTTTTATTCCTTGAGTTGTTAGCTTGAATACCCAAGAAATAATAATGTCAGTTGAGGCCTCACCAAATGGGGAGGCATTTGCATAAGCAGGGCCACCGCCAGTAAAAATTGAAATTGTTGTAAAGTTATTAAAGGCGCCGACAAATTGCCCAATTAACATCGGCGCAATTCCCAGAAGTAGTTGCGGTAGCGTTAGTTTTCAGAAAATTTGCGATTTTGAGGCTCCATCAACGGCGCCAGCTTCGTAAATTTCGCCCGAAATTGCCTGCAGATTTCCAGTAACAAGCATAAAAATAAAGGCATAACTAATTCAAGTCTGGACAACAATCAGTAAAACTCGGGCCGTACCAATTTGGTTTAGTCAAGAAATTCCGTCTTTAATAAGTCCTAAATTAATTAAAATTAAATTAATATAACCTTTTGAATCAGCAGCAAACATTGAACGAATAAAAGACAAAGAAACAAACGCAGGCACTGCTCAAGGTAAAATAAATATTAGCCGAAAAATCTTTTTACCTTTAATTCGGGACGAATTTGTTAAAATTGCAATTAAAATTCCTAAACCAATCGGAAATAGCGTTGATAAAACTGTCCAAATTGCTGTTCAACCAAGAACTGAAGCTAGCGATTGAAACAATCCAAGTTGCCGATAATCTCACCATTTTCCTCATTGTTTAAGTCCAACTCAGTTAACAGTTTGACCTGGCGCAGCATGATTGTAACCATAATCAGTAAAAGAAATTAAAACCGAAGTAATTATTGGCGCAGCAACGATAAAAATCATTAAAGCATGGCCAATTAGTGAAATCATTCACGGAAATCCGGTAGTTTGGAGTCACTGTTTTGAATAGAGCCATTTTCCCGGAACAACGCCTGCTTCCATTGCTTTTGCAATTCTTCAGGCCGAAATTGCCCCAATTATAAAGTAAATCAGCACAAAAGCCATTAAAATTACCGATAAGACGCCACCAAAAAGGTAAAAACGAGCATCAGTAAAAATACCATCCCGAGGCGAGTGTAAATTTGCTCCTAAGTCAGCAAAGCCCGGAATTCCGCCCATTTTTGACCAATAAGCCCCAAATGAAAAGGGAATTATTAAAGTATAACAAATTAGACTAACAATTGAAAGTAAAGATCCTTTGATAAACTGACGAAATACAAATAATTCAGCAAGCCCCGGGAAGATTAAATTCAAAAAAAAGCTAATAAAACGGACGTTTTTTATTGTCTCAACAGGGTAAGACTTTAGTGCTTCGTTTGCTTTTGATTCATAAATTTTTTTGTTAACTTTTAACTCGTTAAAATAACGGTAATTATTTGTTTTGAGAATTTGTTTGAATTTTGTTATTTTTGAGCTTAAAAACAGTGTTCTTTTTTGGTCAGTTTTTGTAATTTTTGCTTGTTTTTGCAAGTTTTTAAACGCTGTTTTGGCAATTTCGTTTTGCTGAAGTCGCTTTTTGTTTTTTGCAACACTTTCAAGATAAGTTTGCTTGATTTGGCTAATTTTTGTTTTAATTTGTTCTTGCTGAGTTTTAAAATCTGGACTTGATTTTAAAACTTTTAGCTCGTATTTTGCAAGAATTTTTTCATTTATAAATTTTATCCGTGTCTTAAAGTCTTCGATTGTTTTTTCTCTAGTTGCCCAACCGAGATCCTGAAGATAATGGCCTTTGTATGAATATTGTTTTAAATATTTAGCTTTTTGGAGCAAAATTTGCCATTTTAGACTTGATTTTGCCAATTTTTTTATTAAAAAACTACCATAAAAACCAAAATAATGACTTTTAATTAAATCAAAAAGTTGCCCATTTTCATCTTTTAACTTATGGAAAAAATCTAGTTTATCTTTTAAAATTTGACTGTGATTTTCTAGGGAAATATCTAAATCTGGAATTTCAAAATTTTGATTTTTTTCAATATTGTAAAATAATTTAATCGCCTGATCAAGGAAATTTATTTTTGTCTGCGACAAACTAAAGGCAAGATATTTTTGTTTTTGAGCACTAATTTTGTTAATTTGTGAATTAATTTCGTGCTTAAATTGATTTAGTTTGTTAATATTTTGTGACTCAAAAGTGATAATTTCCTGCTTTTTTTCGTTAATTAATTCTTTTTGGGCCGCATTTTGTTGATTTGCTTGCTGTTTTAGGAAATCAATTGCATTTTTATAACTATATTCCAAAGAAATTATTTTTTGTTTTGCTTTGAGTTCTAAATTTGACTTTCTTTTTTTATATAAGTCAGTTTGTAATTGTTTAGTTTCAGTGTAATTTTTTTTAGCCAAAGCTGATTTTTTTAAGAGTTCGTCTTGTTTTTGTTTGATTTGCTGATAAAAATTAACAAAAAAATCACTTTTAAGTTTTGATTGGGCTAAGAATTTTTTGCCGTCTTCATCAAGAAATTGGCTAATTTTGTTTAAATCAAAGTCAAAATCTTGGTATTTTCTAACATAATTTAGGCAGACTTGAAAAATGAAGTGCTTTTTTATTAAGTCAACTTCAGATTCTAAGGTTGATTTTTTTGTTTTTTCAAATAATTCAACTTTAACCTGCGGACTATCTTCTGTTTGGTTGAGTGATTTGGAAAAATCTTTAAATCAATTGCGAAGATTTTTAAGCTCTTTTTCGATTTTTTTAATTTCAAAACTGAGCAATTTTTCAACTGAAACTGCAAAATTAAGTTTAATGTAAGCGTCTTTGAGAACTTTAAGCTCATTTTTAAAAGCAATTTTTTGACTATGTAATTCGCGTTTTAGATTATCGCGAATTGTTTGTCGAGCCCGTAAAAATAGCTCTTTTTCAATGTTTTCTTGAATTTTGATCTTATCTAAAAATCTTGAGTGGGTAATTTTTGCACTGTGATAATAAGATTTTAGCGTTTTAGCCTCAATATCAATAATCGTGTCAAATTTCTTGCCATAATAATTATAGAGTTGTAATTTATGCATTAAAACCGCCATTAGCTAATTTGTATTTTGTAATAATTCGTTTAAGTCGGTAAATGTAAGTTGAATAAATGAGCACAACAACAATCAACCCAGAAAAAATAGAGATAAAAATTCCGCTTATTAATTCTGCATTATTTAATTTTTCCGCTCCTTGAAAATAAGGATAAGCAGCCATTGAACAAAAGACAAAAATCCAAAAAAAGTAGAAGAAATAGCCAATTTTTACTTTTGAATAAGCTAAAAAAAGGTAGACTCCAAAGAAAATCACAAATAAATTTGTCCCAATATAAGCACTTAATTTTCCGGCTGCTAAATTTGAGGCTAAAATTTCCCGTTGATTTTCCTGATTTGTTTTACTTATTTGGTCTAAATGTGTCCCAAAAACAAAAGGGATTAAAATTCAACTAATAAGCGCAACAGACAAAAAAGCACTTAAACAAATTAGCAAATAAAAATGTGACTTTGGTATGTTGATCTTAAATTTAAAAAAAGGTCCCATTTTTAACTAAAATTTACAATAACCCTGCTAGTTCCTTGGTTTGCAAGAAGAATTTTTTTGTAGTATTCAATTGCAACTTTGTCAAAAAATATTTTGGCAAAATCTTCTTCGCTTTTAATTTTGCTCAAAACACTTTTGTGGAAAACTTCTGAACCAAAAGTTTGATCATTTCAAGCGCTTCAAACTGTTGAACTAAATTGCGGATTTGATCTATCAAAACGGGAATTATCGGTATTAAGAATTCCAACACCTTGATTTTCAATTGTCTTATCTGAGTCAATTACGTTAAGAATTTTGTCAAAACTTTTTGATTTTAAGTATTCACTAATAATTTCTTCAGCATCACCTAGTGTGTATTTGTCAACAGTTTGGCCTGATTTTGTGGTAGTTTTTTGTGCTTTTGTTTGCTTAATTGTCTCAGGACTAACAAATGAGCGAATTAGGGCAGCGCTAACATAATTATTTAAATAAGCACGCGAAATTTTTTCAATTGTTGCATCATCAGCTGGAGTTTTGGCAATTAATTTTGCCTTTTCTTGAATTTCTTTAATCTCAGCCGCAATACTTGCCTCAAGTTTTGCAAGATCGTGATTATTTTCAAGAATTAGCTTACTGTATTTTTCAATTTTTTTGTCTTTTTCAGATTGCTCATCACCATTTGCGCCAAAAAGGAAAGCCTCAACTTTACGAACATGAGCGGTAGTATCACTTTGGGAAATATCAAGATCGTATTTTCCTGCTTTTGCATCTTTAATTCCAACTTTGAAAAAACTCTGGTCAATTTGTCAACTCTCACCATTTCCGGTGAATTTAGATAAATCTGTTTGCCCAAAAATTGTTGCTAAAGTATTACGAATTGCGGCAAATTTTTGGTATTTTTCAATTAAACTGTTAATTTTATTAGCACTTTCAACTAGACTTGCATCAAGATTTTCTGTCTCAATTCTTGGCCCAAAAGTGAGATAATTTTCTTCTGAGCTAGCATCTTGGTTTGTTGTTTTGTCTCAATTTGATTCAACTGTTTGATTGATATATTTTGGATTTGCTGTTTTTTGAATTTGCGCATTTATTGCATTTTCAATTTCGTTATCATCTGTATATTGTAAGTCTTTTTTAAGTGTTTCAAATTTGACATTAAGTGGTTGATTAATTCTTTCGACTTCCTGTTTAATTTGATTTGTTAGCGATTTTACAAACGGAATTTTTGAATCATCTTGGAAATAAGCAGTGTTTGTTTTAGCAGAAAACATTATTTTAAAAAGATCATTAAGGGCTTGT
The DNA here is from genome assembly GCF_000218525.1 of Mesomycoplasma ovipneumoniae SC01. Classification (GTDB taxonomy): domain Bacteria; phylum Bacillota_I; class Bacilli_A; order Mycoplasmatales; family Metamycoplasmataceae; genus Mesomycoplasma; species Mesomycoplasma ovipneumoniae_A. The sequence goes on from NZ_AFHO01000028.1 coordinate 7,982, forward strand.
TTTCGCTCAGGAGAAGATGAATTATTTCGTGAATTGATCAAAAAAGATCATGAACCTAAGGCTTGTTTAAAATCAGTTTCATTAGTTGCTTTGGTAATGTTAAAAAAAGACTTGGCATCTGCAGATTTTTCTGAGTTTTGCACATCTCAAGTTCCAATAATTGCAAATTTTAGTTTCTTTTCTTTCATTAGGCGAAAAATTGTATTTTGGGTGACATTCATATCAGATTTGATAATTTGTGCTAAATCTGCCTGTGAAATTCCCTTTTTAGATCAAATTGAATTTTTATAATCAGCTTCACTTCCATAAGCAGCTTTAAAAACTGGGTAGTAAATTTTTGCCACTGATTTAAAAGCTTCACGGAAATATTGTTGGTATTCATTGTTTTCAGGTTTTAAATTGGAATCAACAATTGGGTCAATATCACTATGAAGAAGGCCAGAAGTAAATTGATTATTTTTAGTATATAATAATTTTGACATTAAATTTAGTGGTTTTCCGTCTTCATCTTTTAAATTTTCGCGCTGAGCAATTTTTTCAAGCGCACCGGCAAGAACACCATTTCCGTACCAAAAGTCTTGGATTCTAAATAAACCTTCGCCTTTTTCAACAAGTTCGGCAAGTGAGTCTGTGTCTGCATTTTGTAAAATTGTCCGAGTTTGGTCTTCATTTTCTGTTGAAGCTAGAACAATTCCTTCTTTGTTATGTTGAATTCCAACAAATTCTGAATGGACTCTGTTGTTTTTTAGGCCAAAAACAGTCCCAAAATTTTTCATATTTTCTTTTTCTGTTGATGTAGCACCAATTTGAGTTGTAATTTCATCAAATAAATTAGGCAAAAAATCATTCAGATAAGAAACTGCACCACCTTGAACTAAGTCGGTAATTCTGTCTTGAGGTGCATAAAAAATATCGGGTGTATTGTTTGTATCTGTGTGTCCAACTGTTGAAAAATCTAGTGCTGCAAAGACATTTTTGGAAATAGTTCTAATTTTAAACCCGTTTTTTGTTGCTGAATCAGTTTTATTAAATTCTTCAATATTTTGTTTTCAATAATTTGTCTGGGCCGGGTCAACGGCGACAATAATTTCCTTATTATGTGCAAATTCGTTTACAGGTCCACCACAAGCTATTAAGGCAAGCGGGCTAAAAGAAACCACTCCAAAAATTGATTTTGTTATTTTCTTCATGATAATTCCTTTCAAAAAAACACTTTTACATCTATTTAAAAACAATTTTGTGTTTATAAAAGCCAAAAACTGAAATAATTAAGTTAAAAAAGCTAAAAAATGGAAAAAAATTAGTAAAAATTGACAAAAAAGTTACCCATTTATAATTTTCAGTTTTTGAAAGAATGTAAATCAAGTGAATACATAAGAAAATATTGACAACTCAAGCTGTAATGCTAATAGATATTATGAATTTTCAAAAATAAGTGCTAAATTCGTTAGATAAAATTAGACTTCAATTTTCGCTAATTTTCCACTCATATTTTCCAAAAGCCAATAAAACTAATACTCAAAAAGTAGAAATTACAAAATTTCCAATAAATAAATAAAAGTATTCGATGATTTTAGGACGGTACTTTCGTTCAAGAGGTAGTTTTCCTAAAAAAATATACCGAAACCTTGTTTTTAACGTTGGTTTTGAATTTGTCATATGTCTATACGTACTCTTTTCTAATTTTATCAAAAAAAATAATTTTTTATTGAAAAATTCAAAAAATGTAAAAAAAGTCTCATAAAATTATTTTTTTGTGAAAAATCAATATTTTTCTTTATTTTTTGCAAAATTAATGTATAATTATTCCAACTATTAAAACCAGTTTTTGATTAACTAAAAAATGGTATTTTCTAGAATGGTTTTTTCTAGCCCAACTTCGAAGCTGAGTAAAAAAATATCTCAAGCAATTATTGGTTAGCCAAAGCCTGAAAAAATAATAAAAAAAAATAAAAAAAATTTTTTTATGTTAAAATACAAGAATGCAATTTTTTTATTATTTAAATATAGAAATTTAAATTTTGCATTTATTTTTCGGCAAGTTATACTAAATTATTAAATTTTGCCAATAATTTGCCAAATTTTTTTATTATTTAGGTGTAAACATGCTTTTTGACTATGAAAAAAGTCTAATTCGCAAACATTCGCGCGGAAAAATATACCTAGGACCGCTTGGCTTGTTTTTGAAAGATGAAAAGTTTCATTTTTATTTTTGATCTCCTGATGCAATTTCAGTTGAATTTTTAATTTATAAACACTTTGAAGATTCAATTCCTTTTAAAACAATAAAAATGAAAAAAACAAAAGGAGCCTGGTTTTGCAAAATTAGCAAAAATTTTGAATCATATTCATATAATTTGAAGGTTGAACACTCTAATTCGAGAACAACTTTCGCCCTTGATCCATATGCATTCAGCCTTGCTCCTTTTGATTGAACTAAAAATGAAACTCCTAAAGCCTTTTTAATTGATATTTTTTCAGAAAAAGCTGGCCAAATGCCTTCAGATATTAACTTATTTGAAGCTGATCCCAAAATTGATGCCCAGATTTACGAGCTCCATGTTCGTGATTTTAGTTCGCTTTCAAAAAAAGTCCAATATCCTGGAACTTTTATTGGAGCAATTGATAATGGTATTTTTTCTTATTTAAATAAGCTGAATTTAAACTTTTTACAATTACTTCCACTCCATTCTTGCTATACTTTTGCCCAAAAAAATGTTCCTATTCTCCACCAAGGCGACGGAAAAGGTCATTATAGTGTTTATAATTGGGGTTATGACCCAATTGGTTTTTTTTCACTTAATTCCAGTTATTCAACAAATCCACAAGACCCTTATGCAAAAATTGTTGAATTCCGTAATTTTGTTGATCAAGCTCACAAAAACAACATTGGAATAATTCTTGATGTTGTTTATAATCACACTTTTGAAAATTCAGTTTTTGACAATGTTGCCCCAGGTCATTTTTATCGTGAAAATGCTGAAATTTTTCCAGTTGGTTTTGCGCCCTTAGACTCCCAAAAACCGATGGCTTTTAGGCTAATTTTAGACTCACTCATTTTTTTTGTTAAATATTATAAAGTTGATGGATTTCGCTTTGACTTAGCTTCATTTTTAGATAAAAAATCACTTCAAATTATCGATACAGAGCTAAGAAAAATTAATCCTAACATTTTATTATACGGAGAAGCTTGGGATTTTAGTGATTTACCTTTTTCTAAAAGACTAACAAAAGGAAAAGAAGGCAATAATTTTAATTTTGGATATTTTAATGACACAATTCGCAACGCAGTTCGTGGCAGTGATGCACCAACAGATAAAGGTCTTATTTTATCAAAAAATGCTGTAAAATTCGGCGCTTATGTGTCTTCAATTCCAGGAAATATTGCTGATTATGATTTTAAAGATTTTTACCATTCTAAAAAACGCTATGATCTTTTTGCTAATGAAATTAGTCTAAATTTGTCATATTTAACTTGTCATGATGGGCCGACTTTAGCTGATAAAATTTTATCTTCATCTCCAAAAATCACAAAAAAACAATTTATTGAAACTTACCGGCAAGCCTTGATGTTAGTTTCTTTTGTCCAAGGAAAAGTGCTTTTTAGTTCCGGAAGTGAGTTTTGCTTTTCAAAAGTTTGTGATTTTTCTGGAGCAACTTATCAAGCCTGCCATCCAAATTTAAATCAAAAAAATCCACCTTTTGAGTTTTTAAATGCAGATTTTTTTGATTTTAATTCTTATAAGACAACAGATTTTACCAACGGTTTAAAATTTGATATTTTAAAAATTAAGCAAATTGAAGAACAAATTTTTAATTTTTTTGCCAAAATTAATGAATTTAGGCAAAAAACCAAGTTTTTTAGACTAAAAACAAATCAACAAATTAAAGATTGTCTAAATTTTGAAACTGTTGACAAAAACAAAGGATTAATTATTTATCAAATTGACTTAGATGGTAAGGCCGTTAAAATTATTCACAATTTTTCAAATAATCAGTATGAGTATAATTTTGATGACTTTGAGATACTTTTTAATTCAAAATTAAATAATATTACTAATTTAATTCAACCTCATCAGTCAATTTTGCTAACAAAAAGGATTAATTTTTACTAAAATGAAAACAAATTTAAAAGATAAAGTAGTATACCAAATTTTTGTCAGATCATTTTATGATGCAAATAATGACGGAAATGGCGATATTCTTGGAATTTACAATAAACTTGAATATCTTAGTGATTTAGGAATTGACGCAATTTGATTAACCCCATTTTATGAGACTAATTTTGTTGATGCCGGTTATGATGTTCTTGATTATAAGTCAATTTGGTCTAAATTTGGTAGTCTTAATGACTTTGCTAAACTGACAAAAAAAGCCGCTGAACTAAATATAGATATAATAATTGACGTGGTTTTAAACCATGTCTCAAGTCAGCATTCCTGATTTAAAAAGGCAATTGAATCGCCTGAAAACAAAGAGCATAATTATTTTATTTGAAGAGAAAAATTAAGCCCTGAAGAACAAAAAGCAACTTCAATTTTTGGCGGCTCTGCCTGAGAATGACAGCCAGATGTTCAAAAATATTATTTCCACCTTTTTAGCACTGACCAAGTTGATTTAAATTGAGCCCACCCAGATACACAAGCTGCTTTTGTTGACATTATTAATTTTTGGTATGATCTTGGAGTTCGCGGTTTTCGTCTTGATGCGATCAAACATGTTGCCAAAAACTTTGAAAATGTTGAACAAAATCCGTATTTTTCCTGATGCAAAGGCGCTCAAGAGTATCTTGAAAAATTTAACAAACTTGCCTTTAAAAATAAATCTGATGCCTACACTTTTGGCGAAGCTAGCGGAATAACTGTTGAAGAATTAATAAAATACGGGGCTGGAAAATCACCTTTGGCTAACAATTTTTTTAACTTTTCATGATGATGAATCGGCTGGTCAAATAAAACTGGAAGAAACGGATTTAATGCAAATTGAGACTATCAAGATTTTATTAATGCCCAAATCCCTTTTCAACACAATGAAGAAATTAGTCCGAGTTTAATGAGCAATTTTCTTTCAAATCATGATACTTCCAGGGCAATTTCTCGTTGAGGAGACTATCCATTTTTCTGAAAAGAATCTGCAAAATCGCTAGCTCTTTTGCTTTTTTCAATGCGTGGAATTCCGATAATTTACTATGGTGAAGAAATTGGAATGACAAATTCCTATTTTGAAAACAGACAAGATTTTGTTGACATTGATATGAAAAATGCTTTTGCTTCACTTGTTGATAGAGAAAAAATTTATTCTGAATCAGAAATGTTAATTTATGCAAATATTAACAGTCGCGATTCAGGAAGAGGTCCTTTGCGTTGAAATTTAGATAAAAACAACGGATTTTCAAGCCAAAAAGCCTGAATTAACACAAGCCTTGATGACCCGCGAATGAATGTCGAGAGTCAAACTTTAGACAAAAATTCAATCTTAAATTTTTATAAAAAATTAATTTTTCTTTATAAAAATGACTTAAAAGATTTGCTTGTTGATGGAAAAGCAAAATTAGAAATTACCAAAGACGGAATTTGCAAAATTAGCCGTGAATTTAAAGGTGAAAAATTAATTTTTTACTTAAATTTAACAAAAAAAGAACTGCCTTTTGCCGAAAAAATTCAGCAAAAACCGCTGCTTTCTTCATATCAAGATCTCAAAAAACCTGAGGATTTTTTACGCCCATTTGAGTCAATTTTAATTAAGGAATAAAATGAAAACTAATCAATTTTTAACGTACGATAATTTAAAAAAACTAGTTATTCAAAATGGCTTTGACCGAAGATTTACAGGAAAAACAGAATCAATTTTTGCCTTAACAAATGGATATTTAGGTCTGAGAAGCAGCGACGAAGAACCTGATTATTATAATAAGCCAGGATTTTTTGTAAGTGGTGTTTTTAACAAAGATGTTGAACATGAAGTTCCGGAAATTTGTAATTTAGCTGACTCAATTACAACCCCAATTTTTATAAATGAACAGCCCTTAATTCTTGACTCTGAGGACCAATATCAAAAAGTTTTTGATATAAAAAATGGATCACTATCGCGCTCTGTTAGACTTACTCGCCAAAAAAACACTATAAAAATCGACACTTTTCGTTTTGTTTCACATCAGAACCTCAATTTTTATGCCCAAAAAATTGATGTTGAAATTCTTGAAGTTAGTCCTGAAAATGAATATGTTCAAATTGAATTTCGCCCGCAAATTAATGCCCAAAACACAAACACAGGAACTCAACATTTTGCCGAAGGTGAAAAATTTCGCCCTTTTGAAAACGCTCTGCAGTTAAAACAACGTTCAACTAGCTCAAATTTGTTAGTTATTCACAATTTAGTTTGCCACTTTGAAGTCAATGGTCAAAGAATAAAACCTGGAGATGACAATTTTCAAGTTGATGCCTCAAGACGACTAATCTTATTTAGAATCAAAGGAAAATTCAAAAAAGGAACAAAAATAAGTCTGATAAAATTAATGTCAGTTCATACTTCTATTGATGACTCCGAAAATTTAATTGACGATTTAGAGCTCGAAAAACAAGCAAATTTAACACTTAAAACTTTGCTAAATGCCGATTTTCATGAGTCTTTTTTAGAATCAAACCAAGCCTTAGACAAAAATTTATGACAAAAATTTCTTGTCAAAATTGATTCAAATTCCCAATTTGACCAACTAGGACTTGATTTTGGCCTTTATCATCTAAATGGACTTTTTCGTAAAAATTCGACCGAAATTAACGCAGGGGCCAAAGGTCTAACTGGCGAAGGATATCAAGGTCATACTTATTGAGATTCAGAATTTTTTATTAACCCTAATTATCTTTTTGTTGAACCCAGTGTTGTCAGAAATTTATTAATTTATCGTTATAAAGGCTTAGATGCCGCCCGAAAAAAAGCCGCTTCTGTTAAAGTCAGAGCTCAAGAATCTAACCTTGAAGGAGCCCAATTTCCCTGAGAGATGGCCCTTCCTAAAGATGGCGAAGTCTGTCCAATTTGAGGTCAGGTTGATATAATTTCTGGAAAACAAGTGCCAATTGCCTCTGCCCGTCAAGAAATTCATGTCTCAGCTGACATTGCATATGCAATTCAACAATATTTTGTTGTTACTTTGGATCAAGATTTCATGGAAAAATACGGCTATGAAATAATTTTTGATACTGCTTGATTTTACACTAATCGTGCTGAAAAAACTACTGACGGAAAATTTGAAATTAATGATGTAATGGGTCCAAATGAATACAAAGGAAATATTAACAATTCGGCCTATATTAACGCAATGGCAAAATACAACCTTGATTTAGCGCTATTTTATTTTGAAAAAATAAAAAATACTCCAGTATTTGCTGAGGTTCTTAGCAAAATTCCTTATAAAATTGATTTTGAAAAAATCAAAAATGTTGCACAGAATTTAGTCCAACAAAAACCAAATTCAGAGCTAATTATCGCCGAAAATGACAACTTTTTAGCGCTAGAACGAAACGATATTAGCGAATTTAAAATGCTTGGTGATGCAGGAAAAAAACTTTTTTCACTTGTAAAAGGTCAAAAAATTCTTGCATCTCAACTAGTTAAACAAGCTGATGTTGTCTTACTTTTATACCTTTTTCCTGAGCTGTATTCTAAAGAAATTAGATCAAAAAACTTTGATTTTTACGAGGAAATTACAACACATGACTCCTCACTTTCGGCGGCAACTTATGCAATTGAAGCAATAAGACTTAACAAAATTGACAAAGCTTATCAACTTTTTCAATACGGAATTAACATTGATTTAGGCCAAAACATGAAAAGTTCTGATGCCGGAATTCATGCTGGATCGCTTGCTGCAATTTGGCAAATGGTTGTTTTTGGCTTTGGTGGTCTAACTTATTTTGATCATAAAATTCATTTAAAACCTAATTTACCAAAACAGTGAAATTCATTAATTTATAACTTTAGCTTTCAAGGCGCAAATTTACAAGTAAGAATTGATCATTCAACTTTTAGGGTTGAAAATTTTAATAAAAAACCTGTAAAAATTTGGATAAATAATCAGGAAGAACTTATAGAAAGCGTGCATTTTTTTGCAATAAACCATGGAAATTAAAGGACTAATATTTGATCTGGATGGAATAATAACAGACACTGCCCAACTACATTTTTTAGCCTGAAAACAATCACTTTTGGCAGAAAATATCGACTTTACCGAGACTGAAAATGCCCAATTAAAGGGGCTTTCAAGAAAAGAAACACTAAAAGCAATTTTAGAACTAAAAAAACTAACCTGAGATGAAGAAAAAATTGATGATGTCTGTTTTAAAAAAAATGAAATTTACTTAAAATTACTTGAAAATCTAAATAAAGACCATCTCTTGCCAGGAATATTAGATTTACTAACAAAGGCAAAAAGTAAAAAATTGAAAATTGGCCTAGCCTCAAGTAGTCTTAATGCGCCTTTAATTTTAGAAAAACTTGGAATTATTGCTTTTTTTGACTATATTGCTGATCCTAAAAAAATCAAAAACCCTAAGCCAGCGCCTGATATTTTTCTATTGGCTTCAGAAGGATTGTCTCTAAATCCCGAAAATTGCATTGGCTTTGAAGATTCTCTTTCAGGGTTTTTATCAATAAAAAGTGCAAAAATGAGATCTGTTGTTGTTTCTTTGGATCAATTTAGTGAATTTAATCAAGCTGATTTTTGATTTTCATCAACAGATCAGCTTAAAATTGACCATATTTTAACAGTTTTAAACAACTAATCAAAAAAATCTTTTTTAAATAACAAATTACTAAACAAATTCAGACACAAATAATTGAGCATCAACCTCGTCCTTCTAAGAACATTTTCCATTTTTCTTGATAAATTCCACTATCATTTTTCAGAAAGACCCTTAATTTTCTATTTCTTTTTTGAGTTAGCAGAGATTTATTTTTCATAGATTTATCAAACTTTTTTGGCAATTTCTTATTAAATTGTTTCGTGTACATGCAAAATTGACTCTTTGTGTCAATTTTGCATTTTTCTTTTTTATAAATTTGTCTAAATTCTTTCTGAAAATGCAAAATTGCAATTTTTAACCCTTTAATTTGCCAATTTTAATGTTCTTAAATTTGTCTTCAACTGCGAATCTGTATTGTTTCATTTTAACACATCTTCTTAGAGGCTCCTAAAATTAGCGCGCTAATTTGTATTAATTTATTCTTTTTAAACGCAATATTTTTAAATGAAATTTTCAGAAAAATTCTCAAATACATGTTATAATTTTAAATTAAAGAATTTTAATAGTAAGGAGAAAAATGAAGAAAAAACTAAAACTTTTTAAGTTTATCACCAATATTATTGCTTTTTCATCACTAAGCCTAAGTGTTTTTGGGCCGCTTTGACATTATCAAAATACAAAAAGCTATTCAGATTTCAAACTTGAAACGCGTGATATAGATTTATCAAATTCAAAAAAACCAGTAAATTTTGATGATTTAGTGCAAATTGTTTCAACCAAAAACCAACAAAATTCGTTTGTCATCAATGCAAATATTAAAAAAGCCAAAACACATCTAAATAAAACAAGCACTAATTCAGACTCTCCTAATCTAGATGATATTGAAATTCAAATTAATCAAGATGGTCAGGTAATTTTAAATAGTTCTTCACTTGAATTAGTTAACAAAAAAGCTGAACTCTATTTTGAAGAAGGTGCGCCAAAACTAAAATTTGAAGGGCATGTTTTTGACTTTAGACAGCTTCAAAATAAAACTCGGATTGAAAAAACTGCGGCGCCAGCTGCTATTGCTGCTGCTCCTGCTGCTGCTTTTGGTGGATT
>NZ_AFHO01000027.1 GCF_000218525.1 Mesomycoplasma ovipneumoniae SC01
GCTAATGTCAAAAATCGCATTTCCGTTAATTATTTCAGCACTATAAACAGTTGGAATTTGCGACTGAGGTGGCTGACCAGCTTTTGATTTAATTTTAATTTGTAAAAATTTATTATTTCAATTAGCACCATTGTCATTTAATTTAACATTAATTTGAACAGAAGTCTCAGAAGTTGAAACTGGCAAAATTTGAGCTAGATTTGGTGTTGGTGAAAAAAATTGTTTTTCAAAACCAGCCTCAGTATTAGGTGATCTGTCAAATTCAAATTTGAATTCTTGTTTTTTTAGATCAAGTTCATTTCGTACTTGAGTAGTTTCTTCTTTGAGCTTAATATTTTCAATTTCGTATTTATCGCCAGGTGATAAATTAGTTAAATTAAAAGTAATTGTTTTGGCTGTCCGATCAACAGTTGCCTGAACCTCTTTAGAAGTGCTTGCATTAGTTGATAAATTTTTGTAAGTTAATTCAAGTGTTTTTTGGCCTAAATAATCATCAACATTATCAAGAGTTAATTCAATATTTAAACTAGTTGTTTGAATTGACTTAGTTGTAATTCTAGTAATTTTTGCAGTTTTGGCGCTTGTGATAAATGATTTTTTATCCTCAAGACTTGTTTCTGTTTCAAGAAGATCAATTTCTTCTTCGACTATAGTTTGAGAGTCAACATTCACTAAAACTGGATCTAAACTACGTTTTGAACGCCGAGCAGATAAAGTCGCAACACCTGGGGCAGAAGCAACAGGAGGAGCAACTTCTTTTTCAAATTTAACTGATTTAATTTTATATTTGGTTGCTTTTTCTAAATTTAAAAAGGTAAAATCATAAATTCCATTAAGACTTGCTGCACTAAGAACTAAATTTGATTGAATTGCTCCTATTGGTCCTGTAGATTGACCAGGGCTTGATTCTATTTTTTCGAGTTCAACAGTTAATTTTTTACCGGCAGTATATCTTCCATCATCTTTGAGTTCAAGTCTAAGTCGAGCTTGGGTTTCAACTTCAGTGTCAAATTCAATTTTTTTAATTACCGCTGCAGTTGCAATTATTTGATCCTTGTAAAAATCAAGATCATCTAAATAAATATCAACCTTTGGTGTACTTTGTGGACTATTATCATCTTGGGCTTGTTCAAAGCCAAGAATTACATATTGTTGTCCGTTTTCAAGACCTGTAAGTTCAAAAGAAGTTTTTTGGCTATCAACATCGGTTTTTGCTTCAACAATTTGTTCTTGTTGCTCACCGCCGTATTTTTTAAAGCGAACTTTTAATTTGTTTTTATTAAGAAAATCATCAAGTTTTTCAGCGCTGGCAGCTTGAGTATTTGCTTGATTTGGGATAAAATCTTTACCAAATTCAATTTCAAATTTAGCAGTGTTTTTTGTTCGATTTGTTAGTTGAATTTTTGTAACATTAGCGGTTTTTGGAATAGTTTGAAATTGACTTTTTTCGGTTGAATCAAGCAAATTATCTTTAAAAGGAATTAAAACAGCGCTAGTATTAGTGTCGGCAAATTGAGCAACGGAACGACGAACTCGAGTACTTGCCTGGACAGGAGCGACAGTTGAAGAATTTGTTGTACCCTCAAGTTCAAGTGAGTTTTTGTCAATTTCATAAAGACCTTGTTTATATAGGTCGGTAATATCAAATAAAATACGCGCACTATTTACTTTTGCGCTAATTTTTCCTTCTTTAAATTGAGCACTTGTTGCTAATGCTTCATCACCATTTTTTGCTTTTAGGCGGTATTTAAGTGTTGCGGTTTTACCATTGTAAACACCTTTTGCATCAGCTAAAATAAAAGTAGCAATTACACGTTGTTCGTAAGAATTATCATAACCAACTTCAATAATTGCACTCTGAGTGAAAAACGAAGACTGACTTGAGTCAAATTTGTGTTGAGCATCGCCAAATAAAATGTTTCGTTCGGTAAGTATTGTATTTGTATCTTGATTATTTAGCTCAACTTCTTTTGCAAGAACAACAGAATTAATATTGTATTTTGAACCAATTTCGAGATCACTAAGGTCAAAAGTTAAGGAATTATCATTATTATTGGTTAGACTTGCAACAGCAAATAAAAGTTTTGATGAACCTGCAAGCGAATAGTAAATTTTTACTTTGTCTTTACCAATTGCCTTAATTGTCTCAGGACTAAAAGTTACTTTTAATTTAGCGCTTGTTTGTTGTTCTTGAATATTTTCAATTTTAGTTAAAACTAAAGGTGCATGAACCCCAAATATTTTTTGGGCTTGACTAATTGTTTTGGAAACTTTTAGAATATCTGAATCACCTTTTGAAGATTGATAGCCATCAATTTCAATTTTTTCAATTAAATAGTCTTGTCCTTTTGCAAGTGAATTTACTTCTAAATTTGCAATTATTGAATTATTTTCAATAATTGCATCAATAGTTTTGGAAGCTCCGCCAGGTTTTAATTCTGAATAAGTAATTTTGGCTGTTTTTAAAGACTCAAGAATATTTTTAAAAGCAATATTAAGTTCAACAGCGGTGTCAGATTTTGAAATATAAGTAATTGAACTAACAGCCGGACGGGTAGTTCAAGTAAGTTTATTAGCACTAATATTAGGACCAAAATTTAAATATAATTTATTAACAAATTCATTTGTTGAATCAGCAATTCCGACTGAATCAATTAAATAGTTAGTTCCCGGCTCGAGATTAATTAAATCCCAACTAAGAACCAATTTATCACCATTAATTTTAAAAGCTTGGGCTTCAGATTTAATTAAATTACTTGATCCAGCGACTTTAAAGTATAAAGTTGCAATTTTATCTTTAATAAAATTATCAACTGAATCAAGAATCATGCTAACACGACTAAGATCTTCGGTGATTCGGTCAACAACAACTGATTCAACCATTGCGCTTGTTGCATTAGTAAAGAATTTTTTCTGTTTTTGGTCAAAATTTTGGGCAAAGAAAATTTGACTAGTCTGCGGCTGACCACTTTCATCAAAATTTGTGGCATTTTCAACAATTTCAAGTGATGAAATTGTAAAATGTTTTTCTTTTGGTAAATTTTTTGCTAAAGAAAATAGTTTGTTTCCAACAACTTGGGCTGAACTTGAGAGCATTTTTGTTGGTTGATCATCAGCAAAGAAATTAATTTTTACTTCTTTACCGTTTAACATTAATGATTGATCATTGAATTTAATATCAAAACTTGAGGTATTATTTGCATCAACAAAAGTTCTAATTCGGGCAATTT
>NZ_AFHO01000026.1 GCF_000218525.1 Mesomycoplasma ovipneumoniae SC01
GGTTGGATTAGTTTTTGTAGTTGGATCAACTTGGTACTGAGTTGCAACAGAACCAGAAATTGTTTGTTGTGTTTCTTCTATATCAGCTCAAGTTAGACTAACGAGTTTATAAATTGCATTTTTTTCTAGATCTTCAAGTTCAAAACTAACTTTAGAATTTTTAATTTTTCCTTGTACTTCAACATTTTGGACTTGTTGAGCTTGAAGGTCTGTTCCTTTTGGATCAACTAGTTTTTGCAAAGCCACTTTAACATCGCGACCTTCAAAACCACCTTGGGTAATATTTCTTCCGGCTAGTGGGTCTCTAATTGTAAAATTAGCCAAATATTTTGTTTCAGAAATTTTGTCAATTGAATAAGCAATTACTTCTGGCTTGGTGGCAAAATAAAGTTTTGATAAAACTTCAGGAGTTGTGGTTGCTGTTGGTTGATTTCGAGCTTGCTGAGTATCGCTAAATTTGAAAGTTTTTAATCTTTTTGGTGCACCTTCAACTTCAGGAGTAATATCTTCAACTTTTGTAAGAACATATAAACTTCCAGGGCTAACTGAATTAAGGCTAAGGTCAATCGTTGGCTTTTGGCCTTGATTATTATTTTCAAATTCTTTTTCTGTTGTTACTTGATGACCGCTTTGACTATCTTGGAAAGTAAATTGAAGTTTTCTTTTTGTATTATTAGCACCACTTTGGTATAAAAATTGCTCATCTTGGGCAAAGCTAACACTAATATCAGCGCTTGTATTATCAGATTTATACCTAATATCAGTAATTGTTGCCGATTCAGCATCAAGTACAAATTCTTTAGTTATTTTTTGATCTGGTTGGGTAGAAGTAGTACCATCAAAACCATCAACGGTATTTCCGCCTTGAATTTGGTCAGGTTGAATTTGACTTGGCAAACTATCAAGAACTTTTAGCTCTTCAATTTCATATGAACTTGCTTTTTCTAAAC
>NZ_AFHO01000025.1 GCF_000218525.1 Mesomycoplasma ovipneumoniae SC01
AAATGGATCAATTGAATTTGGAAATCAATTTATCATTAAACCTGAATCAGCAAAAATTGTCAAAATTGAAATTGATGACAAGAAAGTTGATAGTGCAACTATCACTCTAACTTTTGATAATTCAGATAAGTATTTAAAACACGCAGACTATCAAGACAAATTAGAACTAGTTTATTACCAAACAGGTTCAATTGATGAAAAAACCGCCCCATTAAGTCTTGATAATGCAACTGCAGACGAAGTTAAATTTAAAGCTGAGCTTACCAGTCTTGAAAAAGGAACCGGATTTCGTGTTTTAGGTATTAGACAAAAAGGTTCTAGTGGTGGTGGCTCAAGGCGTCGTCGTAGCACAACTTCAAGTCCAAATCTAAATTTTGTTTTTGACTCTAAATTAACTGAAGACACCAAAAAATTTGCAACTCTACCAATTGTTAATTCAATTTTACAATTTCGTAATGATAGAAATCCTGAAGATTATGATTTTCTCTTAAGTCTTAAAGATACTGGTGAGGTATTTAAGCAAATCCAAGCAAGTCAGTCTAAATCAATAAAAGCAAAAATTCAGTACAAAAAAGTTGTCCAAGGTAATGAGGCAAAAGAAACAATCCAAGAAGTTATTGCCACTTTAGGAAGTGCCCAAGGGCAAGAGAAAGAATCAAACGATTCAACAGAACAAAACACAACATTTAAATTTACTCTTACTAGTCTTGAATCTTTTGCCCAATACTATATTACTAAAATTGCTTATGATACAAATGATCAATTAAGTGATGTTTTAACTAGTAAAACCGAAGATGATGGTGATGAAAATTCAGGACTCTTTAATTTTTCACCTCAGGCCGAAGAAAAACGGGCATTTTTAACTTATCCAGCCAAAGTTGAAGTAAAGTCAATTGAAATTCAGCCCGATTTTAGTCAAAACAATGCAAAACTAACAATTAAATTTGACGAAAAATACAAAGCTTTTCTTGATACATACAATAAACTCAAAGTTAACTATACAAGTCCAAAAGGTTTAGGCCAAAGTGTTGAAATTGACAAAGACAATTTTAATTCAACAAGAGATACAAATTCTCAAGAACCAAGTGTTGAAGTAACAATTAACAATATTAATGAACCAGGAAAATATGTTGTTGAATCACTTGAATTTGCCGATGAAAAATCGACTTCAACTTTACTTTCTAGTTTAGAATTACCACCTGTTGAAATTAAAGAATCAGTAACAATTGCAAAACGTAGTTTTTATACAAATACAAAAGTAGTTGCAATTCGTAAAAAGGCAATTTCAGAAACAAGTGCAACAATTGAATTAGTAATTGAAGATCCAAATGGTTCATTTATTGGTAAAAAAGTAAAAGGAACTTTTACATACCAGGCTAATCAAGCTAGTCAAACAAAAGAAGAAAGTGGAACAATTATTGCTGATGAAATTGAAAAAACTTCAAAAGTAGTTTTCCAACTAAAAGGTCTGTCTAAAAACACTGACTACAGCATTACTTCTTTAGTTTTTGACCAAAGTCAAACCCCTCAAGGACAAAATGCTGGCGGCGATACAAGCCAATTTAATAATCAACAAAACATTGAATTTAATGACGAACAAATTAAAATAAATGCTAATGCAGACTCAAGCCAATCCCAAGAAGTTGCTGAAATTAAACAATTTAAAACAACTTTTGAATCAGCAACAGCTCTAGGAATTACTTACCAATTAGATCAAACCCAGGATGGTAAGCCTTGGCAAAAAGCAAAAGTTAGAGTGTTTTTCTCAAGTCAGGACAAACCACTTGAAGAAAAGTCAACAAGACTTAAATTAGTTTATAAATCTTCAAAACAAGGAATTTCAAAAGAATCAGAAGCTTTTGTTAATGCTAAATTATTATCAATTCAGACTCAACAAGGTCAGCCACAACAAAATTGATTAAATAATCAACCAGATGAGGCTCATTATTATTATGAATTTGATCTTGATAATTTAGATGCAGGAGCCCAATATACAATAATTGGTCTTGAAGATGAGGCCGAAAAAATTAAAATTATTGTTCCTGATCCTAATGCACCAATTGCAGTTAATTTTTCAAGCCAGGCAACCGCTAATTCTTCATTTAGTTTTAATACCGCGCCATTAATTACAAAAATGACTTATGTTCCTGGTGAAAAAAGTATTAAATTAATTTTAGCCGTTGAAAACTCACAAAAATTAGACTTTTCTAATCATAGAGCCACTATTAAATACAAAAAACTTGAAAATGAGACAAATAAATATGGTTGGCAAGATCCAACAAATAAAGCTAGTGGCAATGATTTAAGCGATACGGCTGATACAATCACAGTTAGAGTACCTCAAAGACAACAAGACCCAACTAACCAGGCTAGTCAACAACAAAATGAAGAAAATTTCGGAATTACCTTTTTGGAATTTGAACTAGGAGGGCTTGAAAAAGGTTCTTGGTATTTAATTGAAGAAATTAGTCTTTCAACTAGAGGGGCAAACCCGACACCCTTAAGTCTTTATCTTGACAAAGAAAAAATGGAACCTGTTGACAAAAAAACAGAAACATCTGAATCAGAAAAATGGCAAACAATTGTCAATACAACAATTGAATCAACAACAATTAAAAGTGCAACCACTTCAACGACAAATGGTTCAAATATAACCGTTGATGGCCAACCAAAAAATACTCCCCAATTAACTTCTGGACATTTCCAAATTGATCTTGATAGCGCTGATCTAGTTTTCCTAAAAGATAAATATAATATTCAACTTGAGCTTGAATCAGTTGAAAAGAAAATTTTTTATACTGAATCTAAAGAAATAACTGACACAAATACAAGCGCTGGTGCTGGAAAAAATACACAAATTATTCTTGAAGCTAAAGGTCTTATTCCTGGAGATAAATATACAATTAAAAATTATATATTTAATTTAAAAGAAGGAGACCAAGAGAATTTTGCCGTTCGCTTACCACAAAAATTAAAAGTAACTCCGCCGACTAATAATGCAGACATTAATTTAAAAACCCAAAACGCAATTAAGGCAATTAAATATGAAGCTGTCTCAGAAGGGACAACTAATATTGATGTTGAATTTTATAATAACAATGGTGAGCTAAATAATAAAGAATTAGAGTTATCAGCCGAAATTGATAAAGATTTTGGAAATAAATATCTCCCTACAAGTTGAGGAGACACTGACAAAAAAGTAACTAGTTCAAAAACTTTAACTCCAATAGACGGGCAAATTGTTTCAACATTAAAATTTGAAATTACTTCTGGACTTAAAAAAGCAAAACAATATATTATTAAGTCAATTAAACAAAAAGATGCAACTTCGGCTGACGGAGGAGGCCAAGGCTCATCAAGTGGTGCCGGAACAGAAATTACTTTTGACACCCCAATTAGTCAAGAAAGTGCATTACAACGTAAGTTTTATTCAAAAGCTGAAAAAACTAAATTAATTAATACTACAATTAGTGATGTTACAACCGATTCGGCAACAATTACGCTAGAATTTGACAAAGATGATGCTTTCTTAAAAGATGATCTTGTTACTTTGTATTTAGAAAAAGGTGATAAATCCCAATCAATTGGAGCAACAACCTTAATTACTAACTCTGGTAGTTCATCAGGCGGAGCTGCCGGAACAGGATCTAATCAAGATAAATTACATGCTACTTTTAAATTTTTAAATATTCTTGAGCCTGGAATAAAATACAAAATTAATGCTCTAACATCAAAAACTGTTGATCTTAAAGTTGATGATACTTCAAAAGTTACCGATCCTAATTTAACTCAAGGTTGAAAATTTACTTCTACTAGTACTACTAGTGCTTCTACTTCTTCTCCAACTACTACAAGTACTACTAGCACCTCAATAGGTCAAGTTATTCTTGATTTTATTACTCAACCTTTAATAACAAATATTATTAAAGAAACAATTGAAGACGATCATGCTAAAATTAAACTTGAAGGTTGAACTCAAGATCTCCAAGATGCTGGCTTTAACCCTAAATTTACTGTAACTAAAAAACAATCAACCCAACAGCCTCAACAACCTCAACCTCAGCCTGCCGGATCTGGTGTTGGTACTGATAACGATATCAAAGAAGGCCGAAAGGAACAATCATCACCGCCTGAAAATAATTCAATTACCTTTAAAGTTAATGGTCTTGAACAATTTACTGAGTATAATAATATAACTCTAACATTAGAGAAAAACGGTGCTGGCGGTGGAGGAGTAAGTCCAAACACAAACCAACTTAGTCAAGATTTTACAGTTCCTTTTGCCCCCGAAATTGCCTCAGGTGCAAAACAATCTCTACGAGAGTTTCGTACTACAGCTAAAACATTGAATTTAGCCGCTTCAAACCCCGTTAGTTTAGAGCCGATTTCAACTTCTGCTGTCAATATTTCAATCAAACTAAAAGATGATAAGCAAGCAAACTCGGTTGCTGATGTCCCATTTGTCCTAAGATACAAAAAGATTTTTCCAACTTATGAAGCTGATGTTCTTGAATCAACTACTAATCCGGTTTTAATTAATGTTCCAGAGCAAAAATTCACATTTAATGTTCTAAATCTTGAACCTGGGGCTATTTACGAAGTTCAAGGTGTTGAGCCTTTTTATAAAGATAAACACCCAAAAGACAATCATAATATTGTTGATCTTAAACCTCATGAAAAACTTTTAAAATATTTAAAAGATGTTGAATCTTTACCAATTAAATCTAAAACTCAAGGTTCTAATCCCGAAAAAATATACTTTTCACCATTAAATGTTCCTGTTAAATTAGAGCGAGCTTGGTCACATCCACTCAGATATGATTATTATGAAGGCGAACAAGTTTATATTAAATTTAACAAGGAAGCAGGTACTGCAATTACACTTGATTGACTAAAACAAAATCTCAAATTGGAATTAATTCCCCACCGTACTCATATAGGGAGAGTCACAACAGGCCAAGAAAATGTTGAAAAAAAACTAAGTGAGGCAGGTAGCTATCATGAGAAAACTAAAGGTGAGTTTAACACTGATGTTACTTTGTCGAATTTAAAATGAGATCCAGAAAAAACTACCGCTACCTTAAAAGTTCAACCAAGATCATTAAAGTCCATTGTTGCTGCGACAATTAAAATCACAATTAAGGATGTGAATAATTATCACCTTGATCCGACAAAAGAACTTGCTACCCCTGCCGCAGCTACCGCTACCACTTCCGCCTCTCCTGCCTCTCCTACCTCTCCTACCTCTCCTACTCCAGATAATTCTCAGTCTATAAGTTTTAGACTCCAATCAAGTGCTGTAATGGTTACCCCTACTAATGTTGATTATATGAATCCAGGGCTAATTGGATTTAGTTATGCAATTTATGATCCGCTTGATTTAATTCAAAAAACTGGAAAAGATTATAATCCCTTTGGTGAGTTTCCACATTTAACTCCTTATAAAGAACAAGATTGACTAAAAGTTATTATTAATAAACAATTTAATACTACTAAATCTGAAGCTCAACTCCAAGTCCCTGATAAAACAATTTTTGATAAAATTAAAGGGAAAAAAGAAGCGGCCAAAAGTTGAGAAAATCCTACCGTTCTAGATATTCCCGAAGAACCAGTTGCAATTAGAACAAAAACCGATAATAAATATAATATAAAATATTTAACACTTTATTGACGAATTAATTCTAATACTGGAACATTTGAGATTCCTGAAAAATTTAGAGATGCAAAAAAACTTTGGTATCCTGCCGGAAAACTCGTTCATTTGCCAATTTCACTTCAATTTAAAAATGATTCTTTATCATCTTTATCTTCTTCTTATTCCTTTGTTCTTAATTCGCCTTATGCTAATCCCGGGCATATAATGCCTTATGCTTCCACCGCTAATCCACATGATGCAGACTCGATCATTGCCCCAGGAGTAAACTATTGACAATTATGAAATCAAGGTTGAACAAAACATAGAGATACATCTCAGCTAATACCGCGAATTAATCTTTTTGAAAAACATATTTCTAAAGTTTTTTGGTCCGCACCTTCATTTGAATGAACAACCAATGATAGAGATCTTAATACTTTCTTTTATCTAAATCGTAAAGTTCCGGTATTTACTGATTACGACAAAACAAGAAATTATAAAATTGATACTGGGCAACGTGGAACCACCGATTTCCGAAACGGTAAAACCTGAGACATTCTATACGTTAAGAATAGGGAAAACCACGTCAAAATCCCACCAGAACTTGTACACACTCAAATGAAATGAGATTATTGATGGCAAACCAATTCTGCGGAACATTTAGAAAACAAAAGGCATAAATCTTCATGAATAATATCAATAACCAATCCTCAAGGCAAGCCTTTATTATACGATCCAATTAATTATTATGCAATGTTAGGTCCTTTTGAACCACCTGAACTGCCAGAATAATTTTAAAATATAAATAATAAAGAAAAGAACAGCGTGTTTGCTGTTCTTTTTCAAATTAAAAATAAAAATACAACAATCTTGAGTCCCGAGTTTCCCAGTTTGAAGGCAAAAATTCACTTTTTAGTGAATATAAATATGCAAAAATACTCGTAAATCCGTGTTTTTTGACGCTGAAATCTCAATTTTTATTATTTTAAAATTAACCTTTTGTAAAAAAATGCTTGGTTTAAATTAGTAGAAAAAATTCAGACAACTAGTTTTTTATTTATTCTTTAGAGTTAAAACAATAAAAATCAACATAGTCACAAATTTTATTAGACTTCAAAATTTTACAGGAATATTAAGTATTTTGTGTTTTTAAGGTAAATCTGTTTTGATAAAATTTATCATAAAGGACCAAAATATGAAAAAGCAGCAACAAAATTTATCGCCATATGACTTAGTAGCTAAAGAAATTGTTAGCAAATACGATGATTATAAAAAATTAATAAAAGAAGACTTTCACAACCAAATTTCTCATATATTTAAAAATTTGCTAGCCGATCTTAAACGCGGAATTAAGCCAACATTTAGGCTATGAAAAAAGCAGAAGCAAAAATGGTGCGCATAGACCGAATAAGCGAAACGGGTTTTCGTGAAAAACTGTGAATTATAATAGTAAAAATATGCATCTAAAAATACCAAGAAATCGAAATGGCACTTTTGAAAACAAATTCATCGGTAAATACGAAACAAATTTAGGTGATATCGAAGAGCAAGTGTTTTCGCTTTTTGCATCAGGAATGTCATATGAAAATATTACTAATACAATTAAAAGTATCTATAAAAAGGAAGTAAGTAACGCCTGAATTTCTTCAATTACTGACAAATTATTACCTGAAATTGAAAAATGAAAATCGCAAAAAATTGAGAATTCCTATCCAATTTTGTACATTGATGGGATGTTTTTTAATGTTAAAGAAAACGGTGTTTTTGTCAAAAAATCACTTTATCTTATTCTTGCAATTGATTGGCAAGGCAATAAAAAAGTACTGGGATTTTGGATTAAAAATAGCGAATCAGCAAGTAATTGACTTGATGTTTTTAGCGAACTAAAAACTCGTGGGCTGCAAGATGTCCTAATAATTTCTTGCGATAATCTAAGCGGAATTAGTCAAGCAATTAAAGCGATTTTCCCGCAAACAGATGTTCAAAAATGTGTTGTTCACCAAATTAGAAACTCACTTTTAAAAGTTTCTTACAAGGACAAAAAAGACTTTGCCTCTGATATGAAAAGTATTTATCAAGCGATTAATCAAGAATTTACGATGCAAAATCTTGACGAATTTGCCAAAAAATGAGAAAAAAAATATCCTTTAATTATCAAGTCTTGGTATACAAACTTCGTTTAATTAACGACATTTTTTAAATATCCTTATGAATTGAGACAAGCAATTTATACTACAAATATAATTGAATCAGTAAATAGATTAATTAGGAAAAATACAAAAACAAAAGGCAGAATTCAAAGTGTAAATTACCTTTCAAAAATAACTTATTTAACGCTCCAAGACGCATCTATAAAATGGCAAAGGCAGGTAAGAAATTGATTCATAATTAAAAAACAATTAGAAATTATTTTCCCTAATCGATTAAATAATGTAAAATTAATTAGATTTCTATCAGAAAAAAATCCATTAAATTTAAAACACAAAATTATGAACACTCCCACAATTTTGTATAAGGAAAATATGTTTAAATTAAATATTGAAGACACACTTACTCAATATAACAAGATTTTAGGAATTGATGAAGCAGGTCGTGATTGCTGCGCCGGACCACTTGTTGTTGCTGGAGTAGTTTTACCTAAAAACTTTAAAAGCGATTTGATAAATGACTCTAAAAAACTTTCAGAATCAAAAAGAGAAAAGGCTTATGAATTAATAATCCAAAACGCTATTGAATATAAAATTGAATTTGCAAGCGCAGAATATGTTGACGAATTCAATCCAAAACAAGCTACTCGCAACTTAATGAATAAAATTGTTAAAGAATTCAACGATATCGATTTAATCATTACTGATTTTGAGCCAGTCACTAGCACAAATATTAAACAGTTAAATTTAATTAAGGGCGATTCACAATCATTAAATGTTGCCGCTGCCTCAATATTGGCTAAAGTAGCAAGAGATTAATATATGCTCAAAATCGATAAACTATATCCGCAATATCAATTTGCAAAACATAAGAGGTATTGTACTAAATTACATCAAGAAGCAATAGTAAAGCATGGAATTTACCTAGAACATAGACTTAGTTATAAGAATATTAAATCAGTAATTAATTAACACATAAATGAAAAGAGACAATTAGAATCGATTTCCTTACTTTGTATGTATACTAGTTATATATTGATACAAACTTGATATACTTTAATGATAAATAGTTTAGTCTTAATTTTAGCTAGCTTTTGGTCTATTTAAAAGCATTTTTTAAAATTTGTTATCATTAGAATATACTCGCAAATACAAAACATTTTGCATAAGAGTTTATATTTTTTATAAAAAGTAAAAATATTAGTTCTAGGTTGTTTATAAAATAGAATTTACATTTTTTATTTAATAAATTTTGTTTATTTTTGGAGGATTATGTCAGGAAAAATTGATTTTGTATTAAATGATGACTATAAAATTCTTTTACAATATTTGCGAGATAATAAAATAAAAGTTGATGCAGTTATAACCGACCCTCCTTACAATATAAGCAGAAAAAATAATTTCAAATCTATTGGCAGAAACGGAATTGATTTTGGAGAGTGAGACAAAAATTTTGACCAATCAGAATGAATAAATTTAACATCCCCATTTATTAAGAATGGTGGTTCAATAATTATTTTCAATGATTGAAAAAATTTAGGTGAAATCGCACGAACACTTGAACTCAATGGCTTCCTTGTTAAGGACCTTATTAGATGGGTTAAAAAAAATCCAATGCCAAGAAATACAAAAAGACGATACGTTTCAGATTTTGAATTTGCTTTATGAGCTGTCAAACCAGGAAAAAAATGAACTTTTAACTTTGAGTTAAAAAAAGATAAGGCTTATATAAAACCAGAATATGTTTACTCAAGTGAACTTGGAAGTGGTAAGAGATTTCACCCTACACAAAAACCGCTTAATTTGATTATTGATTTAATCAAATTACATACCAACCCCAATGATTTAGTTTTGGATTTGTTTATGGGTAGCGGAACTACGGCAGTAGCTGCTTTGAAAACAAAAAGAAGATTTATCGGATCTGAAATAGATGAAGGTTATTATAAAAAAATAATGGAAAGGCTTAAAAATTTTAAAAATGAGTAATTTAGTTAGATCACCTTTAAATCACATAGGCAATAAGTTTAGAATATTACCCGAATTATTAGATATTATCCCAAGCCCAGAAGTATGCGATGATTATTTCTTTATCGATGTTTTTGGCGGAAGCTTTAATGTTGGAATTAACTCGGGTTTTAAAAATATTATTTTTAATGAAAAAGACAAAGAATTATTCAACATAATAAATTTTTTTATAAAAAATGAATTTAAACATATAGATAATTTAATTAAAGAAAAAGTTAATAAATATTCCTTGATTACACAAAAAGACTATAAAAAAAATAATATTGGATATAAAAAACTTCGCGATGATTACAATCACTATAATAGAGACATTGTTTCCTTAATAGTATTAGTTTTCTTTAGCTTTAACTCTGAGATAAGATTTAATTCAAAAGGACAATTTAATGTTCCGATTGGTAAAAGTGGTTATTCGAACTATCGCCGAAAAAATTTGGAACTATTTAGTCAATTAGCTAAAGATAGAAATATAAAACTTTATAATGAGGATTTTGAGGATTTTGTTTTAAAAATAATAAAAAAACTTGACCCCGAAAAAATTATTTTTTATTTTGACCCCCCTTACCTTGTATCTCAAGCACCATATAATTCAACATGATCAATAACTGACGAAAATAGACTTATTTCAATTTTCAAAATTTTAGATGATAAAGGAATTAAATTTGTTGCGTCTAATTTTTTAAAAAATGGAAATAATATAAATACCGTATTAAAGAAATTTATAGAAGACCGGTCAATTAATGTCAAAAAGTTAAATATTAGTTATAAAAATTCTAATTACCATAGAAAAAACAAAGAAGTAGAGGAAATTATTTTTTGGAATTATGAGTAATAATAAAACAAATTGAAAACTTGGAGACACTGCTTGAAGAGTTAATAATCAATTAGCTCTTTACACTTTTGCTATGAAATTTATTGCAAATTATAATAGTGGTGAAATTAGTGAAAAGTCAGAAATAAGTGATTTTGAGTATTTTTGAGAAAAATGTGTCAAAGAAGGATATAAAAGAAACAAAACGCCAGGCGAGCACATTAAAAAAGACATAAATTTATTATTGAAAACATTAAAATGATTGGGATTAATTGAACATAAATCAACCAAATCATTTAAAGGTATTCTAACTGACGACGGATATTTTTTTAATCAACTAATCGATTCTGATAAATATGAAAAAATAGAAAAGATATTAAGAGAAAAATTTCAAACAACTATTTATGAAATTTTTTGATTGACTATCGTTCTTCGTTTTAATTTATCTAATACCGAGGTTAAAAGTGATATTCAACCGTTTTTAGAGTTAATTAAAGCAATTTTGAATAATGGCTCAATGGACAAAAATGGTTGAAAAGAATGAAACATAGTTAATAGTGGTATCAAGGGCGATAAAATTCAAAATCAATTATCTTCATTCAGAAAACCACCGAAAAATATAGAGATTTTAACTCAATTTGTTGATCTTTTTAAAATTAAAAACTCAGATTACGAGGGAGTTAAAGAGTTTCTTCTTGCTTTTTCTTCTATTGTAAGCAAGGGTAGCAAGCGTATGGTTGTTTCAAAAATCATTCTTAAATATTTATCGCAAGAGATAGAAGAATTTGACAAGAAAAAAATCACTACATATGTAGAAGAATTGTCATATTTAATAAAAACAACACGTACCGATAAGTTTTTTTCCTCAATTGATTCTATTAGAAAGTCGATAACCGCTGAGGATGAATATTCAAGCATAAATTTATATTGGTTACAGTCTTTAAATATCTTTAAAATTGATAAAAATTCTGAAACCTCATTTATTAAATTAAAGAATGAAAATATTGTCAATTTACTTGAAAAATTGCTAGAACAAGGGAATTTTTTCTCTCAAAAAACAAGTTTGAAACAAACTATGGAAAATATTTTTAAATTAATTGAATCATTTTCAACAAATGTTGACTCTATAAATGAAAATATTCCAATACCATTTACACTTGATGAGGTAAACCTAATTTTAAAGAACGATTGCAACATTAATCTTGTTCTTAAAGAGCGCAATAAGATTAAAAATTTAGACAATATCAAATCATTGGTGGGTATACCAATATATCTATTATATGAGTACCTAATAAATTTACACGTTTGGTTATCTATTCAACATAAACAACCTTCTATTCACGTAGATTCATTTATTAACATTTGCAAAACTAAACTAAACTCAAAACTAATGCCTACTTGTCAAGCCCCGGGAGGTGGATCAGATGGTTTTATAGAGACAAACAACAAAAATATTCTGATTGAAACAACTACTTTAAAACATCTTTCTGCTTTAATCAAAAATGAAGTTGAGCCAATAAAAAGACATGCTTTTAGTGCGTGAGAAAAAAATAGCAAAGAAACAATTGTCTTATTTTTTACCAAATACCTGCACAAATCTTTATTGCAATATCTTTATTTTGCATTTGATAATTTAAAAGAATTTTCAAAAATGCAGAAAAAATGAATATCAACAGATAATTTAATTTTTTTGAATCCAATATTAATCAAATCTTATATTAACAGTTTTGAATTTTTAGAAAGTTATAATCTAGATAAGAATTGAATAAATAAAGAGAATGAAAAAATGAAAAAAACTATAATAAACGATGTTTTTTTCGATAGTAATATGTTTGATAATTTAGAAAAAATTGATGAATACTATTAAAATGGGAATATTAAGTATTTTGTGTTTTTAAGGCAAATCTGTTTTGATAAAATTTATCATAAAGGCCCAAAATATGAAAAAGTAGCAACAAAATTTATCCCCATATGACTTAGTAGCTAAAGAAATTGTTAGCAAATACGATGATTATAAACTATATTTTAGGTTTGATTTTTTATCGATTTTTATCAAAAAACGAGAAGATGAGCTACTTAAACAAGGTGTTGACCGCCCGGATTTAAAATATTTTTCAGCCAAAATCAATTGAGAAGAAATTAATTTTGACCAAACTGAAATTTTAAATGACCATCACCACTTAAAAGACCGTGAAACAATTAAAGTTTATGGCCCGATTTCTGGGTTTCATGTTATAATAGAGACAGGCATGTTATCAGGTAAATACAAGGGTTTTGAAGTTTCTACCAAAGTTAAAAACTATAAAAATTAAAAATCTATGTACCGTTTAGAGTTATTTAAAGTTTAAATAATTGTAAACAGTACATAGAAGAAAAGAAAGGGGATATATTTTGTCAAAAACAAAAAAAGAAACACTAGAGGCAAAGGGTTTTGAAATACAAATTTATACAGAAGATTTTAAAAATGATTATATAAGTTTAACAGATATTGCAAGGTATAAAAACAAAGATGATTCACGATTTGTTATTCAGAATTGGATGAGAAATAGAAATACACTAGAATTTATAGGTTTGTGGGAGATATTAAATAATAAAAATTTTAACCGTGTGCAATTCGACACGTTTAAAATGGACGCGGGTCTAAATAGATTTACAATGACACCACAAAAATGGATTGAAAATACAAATGCAATAGGTATTGTTTCAAAGGCTGGAAGATATGGTGGAACATATGCCCATTTTTATATAGCCATGGAATTTGCTTCATGGATATCTCCTGAATTTAAGTTGTATATCATCCAAGACTATAAAAGGCTTAAGCCAGATCAAAATTCTAAGTTATCCCTTACTTGAAATTTACATCGTGAAATCTCTAAAATTAACTACAAAATTCATACAGATGCTATCAAGGAATATCTGCTATCTGATTTAACAAGTGAACAATTATCATATAAATATGCAAGCGAAGCAGATATGTTAAATGTTGCCTTATTTAATAAAACAGCTAGACAGTGGCGAGATGAAAATCCAGATCTTGAAGGAAATATAAGAGATTATGCAAGCTTAAATGAATTATTGGTTCTTGCGAATATGGAAAGCTATAATGCAACCCTTATTGGTAAAGGTATGGTTCAAAAAGAAAGAATGATAGAACTTAGAAAACTCGCAAGAACACAGTTGACATCACTTGAAAAACTTAATGATAGTGGCATTAAAAAATTAGAAAGCAAGTAATAATTACTGTTAGTTTGTGAATAAATAAATAAGGACCTATAAAATTAAGTGTGTTATGCAAGCAAAATTGCTTGCATTTTTTAATATCAAAAAAAGATAAAAACTAACTTGAATTTCATGCCTTAGTTTCCCAGTTTAATAGCAAAAATTTACTTTCTATTGAATGTAAATACGCAAAAATACCGTAAATCAGTGTTTTTTGACGTTAAACCTTAATTTTTATTAATGGCATTTAATTGCATTTTAAGTAATTTTATGGTATAATTATAAATTATGAAAAAACAAAATAGAGATGGTTTTATTGAAGTAAACAAATTGTTTGGCAAAAAACCTAAATATTTTAAGGAAATTTCAAACATGAAATTTGAAACAAGTTATTTGCAAACAATCAATTAACTGAAGTTGGTTTAGTAACGATGTTGCAAAAATTAAGACAAAGGGTTGAATTTAACACTTTAGATCAGCAAATAACATTTAAAAATCGAGATGGTGTGCCTAGTGATCCGAATATTTGAAATAGATATGATTTCTACTTTGATATCTTAATAAATCACTAATAAAATTGTAATTAACTTTTTCCAAAAAATTTAAAAAAGTGCCTAAAACTAAACTAGGACAAAAAAAATTAACAGTTTAATATTATTTTAACATCATAGCATATTGCTGTGGTGTTTTTCAATTTAAAATCGATTGAATTCTATAGTTGTTGTATCAAAATATATAATCTGCAATTATTTTTTTCAGATCTTCTAAAGTTATTTTACTGTAGTCTAACTCGTTTAAGCATTCACTTTTTATAATTGAAAATCAGTATTCAGCCTCCCTATTATCTAATGAATTTCCTAGACGAGATAACGAAACAGTTCCTCCCATTTTATTTATTTTGTCAATATAGATTTTTGAAGTGTATTGACATTAGTATTCTCCTTTTTGTTGCATTTGAAAATTTAAAAAAGCTAACACTTTGGGTGTTAGCTTTCTCCTTAAACTCGGACAAAAAAGCCAACACCTTAGTGTTAATTTTTTTTGTCTTGGTTTAAACCAGACACTTTTTTCAGATTATCTCGTCAAACTGGGAAACTCGGGACAAACATATTAGTGATAACAAGTTATTTGAAAACAATCAATTAACTGAAGTTGGTTTAGTAACGATGTTGCAAAAATTAAGGCAAAGGGTTGAATTTAACACTTTAGATCAGCAAATAACATTTAAAAATCGAGATGGTGTTCCTAGTGATCCGAATATTTGAAATAGGTATGATTTTTACTTTGATATCTTAATAAATCGGTAAAAAAATTGTAACTAACTTTTACCAAAAAACTTAAAAAACTGCCTAAAACCAGATGCTTTTTTAAGATTACTAAAAGAACAGCGTATCTGCTGTTCTTTTTTCGTTTTGTTTATATTATTAAAATTATTCAGGTAATTCAGGCGGTTCAAAAGGCCCAAGCATTGCATAGTAATTAATTGGATCGTATAATAAAGGTTTGCCTGAAGGGCCAGTAATTGAAATTATTCAGGAAGATTTATGCGGTGTATTCTCTAATTGTGGCGCAGAATTGGTTTGTCATCAATAATCTCATTTCATTTGAGTGTGTACAAGATTTGGTGGGGTGTTGACGTGGTTTTCCCTATTATGAACATATAGAATGTCAAAAGTATAACCACCTTTAAAATCGGTGGTTCCACGTTGCCCAGTATCAATTTTATAATTTTTTGTTTTGTTAAGATCAGTAAATACCGGAACTTTACGGTTTAGAAAAAAGACACTGTTAAGAACTTTATCATCGGTTGTCCATTCAAATGAAGGTGCGGACCAAAAAACTTTAGAAATATGTTTTTCAAAAAGATCAATTCGCGGTATTAGCTGAGATGTATCTCTGTGTTGTGGCGAACCTTGTTTTCATATTTGCCAATAGTTTACTCCTGGATCAATGATAGATTGTGCATCATGTGGATTAGCGGTGGAAGCATAAGGCATTATATGCCCGGGATTAGCATAAGGCGAATTAAGAACAAAGGAATAAGAAGAAGATAAGGACGATAAAGAATCATTTTTAAATTGAAGTGAAATTGGCAAATGAACAAGTTTTCCGGCAGGATACCAAAGTTTTTTTGCATTTTTAAATTTTTCAGGAATCTCGAATAAACCAGTATCAGAATTAATTCGCCAATAAAGTGTTAAATATTTTATATTATATTTATTATCGGTTTTTGTTCTAATTGCAACTGGTTCTTCAGGAATATCTAGAACGTTAGGATCTTCTCAACTTTTGTTGGCTTCTCTTTTTCCTCTAATTCTATTAAAAATTGTATTATCAGGGACATCAAGCGGAGCGTTGCGTTTAGTAGTATTATATTGTTTATTAATAATAACCTTTAGTCAATCTTGTTCTTTATAAGGCGTTAAATGTGGGAATTCCCCAAAAGGATTGTAATCTTTTCCCGTTTTTTGAATTAAATCAAGAGGATCATAAATTGCATAACTAAATCCAATTAGTCCTGGATTCATATAGTCAACATTAGTAGGGGTAACCATTACAGCACTTGATTGGAGTCTAAAACTTATAGATTGAGAATTATCTGGTGTGGCAGAAGCGGGAGCGGTAGGAGAAGATGTAGGAGCAGCAAGAGCAGGCAGAGAAAGTTCTTGTGTTGGATCAATGTGATAATTATCCACATCCTTAATTGTGATTTTAATTGTCGCTGCGACAATGGACTTTAATGTTCTTGGTTGAACTTTTAAGGTAGCGGTAGTTTTTTCTGGATCTCATTTTAAATCAGACAAAGTAACATCAGCGTTAAACTCACCTTTAGCTTTCTCTTGATATTCAGCTGCACTACTTAGTTCTTTTTTAACATTTTGCTGACCTTGTGTGACTGCCCCTATATGAGTACGGTGGGGAATTAATTCCAGTTTGAGATTTTGTTTTAGTCAATCAAGCGTAATTGCAGTACCTGCTTCCTTGTTAAATTTAATATAAACTTGTTCGCCCTCATAATAATCATATCTAAGTGGATGTGATCAAGCTCGCTCTAATTTAACAGGGACATTTAATGGAGCAAAATAAATTTTGCTTTGTTTGCCGTCTACAATAGAAGCGTTGTTAACCGGTAGGCCGTCAACTGTTTTAAGATATTTTAAAAGTTGGGTATCATGACTAAAACTTTCAATTTTATGATCTTCTTGTTTATGTCCATCATTAGGAGCAATTTGGGTTACTTCATAAATTGCTCCTGGTTCAAGATTTGGAATATTAAAAGTTAAAGTTTGAGTATTTGTATTAATTAAAACCGGATTTGAACTTATATTTTCTATACCAATATTTTCAGTTTCATATTTAGGAAAGACTTTTTTGTATAATACCGAAAAAGGAACATTAGCAATCGAATCAGCTTGTTTTTGATTTTTTAGTTTAACACTAAGATTTACAGTTGTGGTTGAAATTGGTTTTAGCACCAATGCATTTGAATCTGCTAAATTTAATTTTTTAGCTGTTGTTCGAAACTCTCGTAGAGATTGTTTTGCTCCTGAGGCAATTTCGGGAGCAAATGGAACTGTAAAATCTTGACTAAGTTGGTTTGTGGTCGAAGTTACTCCTGCTCCGGAAGTTCCGTCTTTTTTTAATGTTAGAGTTATATTATTATACTCAGTAAATTGCTCTAAAGAAGAAACTTTAAAGGTAATTTTGTTATCAATAGGAGGCGAAGAATTTTCTTTTTGCCCTTCTTTTGGTTGAGGTTGAGGTTGAGGTTGAGGATTCTTCTCGGTAAGAGTGAATTTAGGTTCAAAACCAGCATCTTGGAGATCTTTAGTTCAACCTTCAAGTTCGATTGTAGCATCATTATCATTAATTTGTGTTTTAACAATATTTGTTATTAAAGGTTGAGTAATAAAATAAAGAATAACTTGAGTATTTGAGGCAGACGAAGTAGAACTTGAAGAAGAAGTAGAAGAAGTAGAAGAAGAAGTAGAGCCAGAACCACCAGTAGGAGTAAATCTTCAACCTTGAGTTAAATTAGGGTTAGCAACTTTTGAAGTATCATCAACTTTAAGATCAACTGTTTTTGATGTTAAGGCATTAATTTTGTATTTTCTTCCTGGTTCAAGGATATTTAAGAATCTAAAGGTAGCTTCTAATTTATCGGTTCCACTACCACCTGAATTAGTAATAGTAGTTGTAGCTCCAATTGATTGGGATTTATCATCTTTTTCTAAATACAAAGTAACAAGATCATCTTTTAAGAAAGCATCATTTTCGTCAAATTCTAATTTAATTGTTGCCGAATCGGTTGTAACATCACTAATTGTAGTATTAATTAATTTAGTTTTTTCTGCTATTGAATAAAACTTACGTTGTAAGGCACTTTCTTGACTTATTGGGGTATCAAAAGTAATATCAGTTCCAGACCCAGAGGAACCTTGGACTCCTCCACCACCCTGAGTTGCATCTTTTTGTTTAATTGATTCAATAATATATTGTTTTGCTTTTTTAAGTCCTTTATTAACGACAAATTGAACACTTGAAACTATTTGGGCGCCAGATTGACTTAGTGTTTGTGTGGCAGAGACTTTTTTATCTTGATCTTTTCAACTTGTTGGAATATATTTATTTCCAAATTCTTCATCAATTTTGGCTGATAGCTCTAATTCTTTATTATTTAGCTCACCATTATTGTTGTAAAATTCAACATCAATATTGGTTTGACCTTCGGCAACAGCCTCATATTTAATTGCCTTAATTGCATTTTGAGTTTTTAAATCAATGCTATCATTATTAGTAGGCGGAGTTACTTTTAATTTTTGTGGTAGGCGAACGGCAAAAGTATTTTGATTTCCTTGTTTTAGATTAAATATATAATTTTTAATTGTATATTTATCTCCCGGAATAAGACCTTTAGCTTCAAGAACAATTTGTGCATTTTGTCCAGAACCAGCACCTGAAGTTGTTATTTCTTTAGATTCAGTATAAAAGATTTTCTTTTCAACTGATTCAAGCTCAAGTTGAATATTATATTTATCTTTTAGGAAAACTAGATCAGCACTATCAAGATCAACTTGGAAATATCCACTTGTTAGCTCAGAAGTATTTTTTTGACTTCCGTCGACACTGATATTTGAACCAGGCATCGTTGAAGTGGCTGCGCTTATAATTGTTGTTGATTCAATTGTTGTATTAACAATTGTTTGTCATTTTTCTGACTCAGATGTTGCTGTTTTTTTGTCTACAGGTTCCATATTTTCTTTGTCAAGATAAAGACTTAATGGTGTAGAAGCTCCATCTCTAGTTGAAAGACTAATTTCTTCAATTAAATATCAAGAACCTTTTTCAAGCCCGCCTAGTCCGAATTCCAAAAAGGTAATTCCGAAATTTTCTTCATTTTCTTGTTGTTGAGCCTGGTTAGCGGGGTCTTGTTGTCTTTGAGGTACTCTAACCGTGATTGTATCAATATTTTCGCTTGCAGAATTGCTATTAGAATTTTGTGTTGGATCTTGCCAGCCATAAGAACCTGTATTATTAACAAGTTTTCTGTATTTAATAATGGCTCTATGATTAGAAAAGTCTAATTTTTGTGAGTTTTCAACAGCTAAAATTAGATTAATACTTGTTTCACTAGGAACATAAGTCATTTTTGTAATCAGTGGGGCAGTATTAAAACTAAATGAAGGCTGAGTATTTATTTGTGAAGAAAAATTAACCGCAACTGGGGCATTAGGATCAGGGACGATAATTTTAATTTTTTGAGCTTCATCTTCAAGACCGATAATTGTATATTCAGCTCCTGCATCTAAATTATCAAGATCAAATTCATAATAATAATGAGCCTGATCTGGTTGGGTATTTAATCAATCTTGAGGATTTTGGCCTTGTTGAGTCTGAGTTGATAATAATTGAGCTTGAACAGAAGTTGTTGATGTATTAGAAATTCCTTGTTTTGAAGATTTATAAACTAACTTTAGTCTTGTTGACTTTTCTTCGAGTGGTTTGTCCTCACTTGAGAAAAATACTCTAACTTTTGCTTTTTGCCAAGGCTTACCATTTTGGTCTTGATCTAATTGGTAAGTAATTCCTAGAGCGGTTGCTGATTCAAAAGTTGTTTTAAATTGTTTTTTCTGGTCAGCAGTTATTTGTTGACCTGTTGGATCTGGCGAAGCATTTTCCTGGATTTTTTGGTCGTCAAATTCAATATCTTGTTGAACATTAAATTGAGACTGATTTGCACCAAGCGTTGTTTGGTTTTGGGCTTGATCAAAAACTAATGAAGTAATATTATAATCAGTATTTTTTTCGAGATTTTTTAATTGGAAGACTACTTTGGAAGTCTTTCCTACCTCATCAGCAATAATTGTGCCATCTTCTTGTCTTGTTTGACTGGTTTTATTAGATTGGTATGTAAAAGTTCCTTTTACTTTTTTACCAATAAATGAACCATTTGGGTCTTCAATTACTAATTCAATTGTTGCACTTGTTTCTGAAATTGCTTTTTTACGAATTGCAATTATTTTTGTATTTGTATAAAAACTACGTTTTTCAATAGTAATTGATTCTTTAATTTCAATTGGTGGAAGTTCCAAGCCTGATAGCAAAGGAGAATTTAAATCTTTATCAAGAAAATCAAGTGATTCAACAACATATTTTCCTGGTTCATTAATATTATTAATAGTTACTTCAACACTTGGTTCTCCGGAAGCTGTATTTACTATTGAATTAAAATTATTTTTGTCAATTTCAACACTTTGACCTAAACCTTTTGGACTTGTATAGTTAACCTTGATTTTTGGGTTTGTCTCAAGAAAAGCTTTGTATTTTGGATCAAATTTAATTGTTAGTTTTGCATTATTTTGATTAAAATCGGGTTGAATTTCGATTGACTTTACATCAACTCTGGCTGGATAAGTTAAAAATGCCCGTTTTTCTTCAGCTTGAGGTGAAAAATTAAAAAGTCCTGAATTTTGATCACCATCAGTTTCAGTCTTAGTAGTTAAAACACTATCTAATTGATCATTTGTATCATAAGCAATTTTTGTTATGTAATATTGAGCAAAAGGATCAAGATTTTGAAGAGTAAATTTGAATGTTGTACTCTCATCGATGAGCTCGTCTGCTGACTGTTTATCTGGACCTGTAGAAGTTCTTTGTAGCGTTGCTAATACTTCCTGGATTGTTTCTTTTGCTTCATTACCATCAACAACTTTTTTATACTGAATTTTTGCTTTTATTGCTTTGCTTTGACCGGCTTGAATTTGTTTGAATACCTCACCAGTATCTTTAAGATTTAAAAGAAAATCATAATCTTCAGGGTTTATATTATTACGAAATTGTAAAATTGAATTAACAATTGGTAGAGTTGCAAATTTTTTCTCGTCTTCTGTTAGACTTGTATCAAAAACAAAATTTAATGGTTTGGCTGAAGTCGTGCTTCGGCGACGTCTTGAGCCACCACCAGAACCTGTTTGTTTAATTCCTAAAACACGAAATCCGGTTCCTTTTTCAAGGTTAGTTAACTCAGCTTTAAATTTGACACTATCTAGCTCTGCAGCATCAACAGTTAATTTAGCAGTTTTTTCAGCAATTGAACCGGTTTGGTAATAAACTAGTTCTAACTTATCTTGATAATCAACATGTTTTAAATACTCATCAAATTTATCAAAAGTTAAAGTAATTGTTGCGCTATCAACTTTTTTGTCATCAATTTCAATTTTGACAATTTTTGCTGATTCAGGTCTAATGATAAATTGCTCACCGAATTGAATTTGACCATTCCCTGAAACACTTCCTTCAATTTTAGAATTTGTCCCTGGATCACTAACTTTAATTGCAAAATCTGAAAATTTTTGATTTGT
>NZ_AFHO01000024.1 GCF_000218525.1 Mesomycoplasma ovipneumoniae SC01
AAATTGCCCGAATTAGAACTTTTGTTGATGCAAATAATACCTCAAGTTTTGATATTAAATTTAATGACCAATCATTAATGTTAAATGGTAAAGAAGTAAAAATTAATTTCTTTGCTGATGATCAACCTACAAAAATGCTCTCAAGTTCAGCGCAAGTTGTTGGAAACAAACTATTTTCGTTAGCAAAAAATTTACCAAAAGAAAAGCATTTTACAATTTCATCACTTGAAATTGTTGAAAATGCCACAAATTTTGATGAAAGTGGTCAGCCGCAGACTAGTCAAATTTTCTTTGCCCAAAATTTTGACCAAAAACAGAAAAAGTTCTTTACTAATGCAACAAGCGCGATGGTTGAATCAGTTGTTGTTGACCGAATTACCGAAGATCTTAGTCGTGTTAGTATGATTCTTGATTCAGTTGATGATTTTATTAAAGATAAAATTGCAACTTTATATTTTAAAGTCGCCGGATCAAGTAATTTAATTAAATCTGAGGCCCAAGCTTTTAAAATTAATGGCGACAAATTGGTTCTTAGTTGGGATTTAATTAATCTTGAACCGGGAACTAATTATTTAATTGACTCAGTTGGAATTGCTGATTCAACAAATGAATTTGTTAATAAATTATATTTAAATTTTGGTCCTAATATTAGCGCTAATAAACTTACTTGGACTACCCGTCCGGCTGTTAGTTCAATTACTTATATTTCAAAATCTGACTCTGCAGTTGAACTTAATATTGCTTTTAAAAATATTCTTGAATCTTTAAAAACAGCCAAAATTACCTATTCAGAATTAAAACCTGGCGGAGCTGTCAAAACTATTGATGCAATTATTGAAAATAATTCAATAATTGCAAATTTAGAAGTAAATTCACTTGCAAAAGGGCAAGACTATTTAATTGAAAAAATTGAAATTGATAATTATCAATCTTCAAAAGGTGATTCAGATATTCTGAAAGTTTCCAAAACAATTAGTCAAGCCCAAAAAATATTTGGAGTTCATGCACCTTTAGTTTTAACTAAAATTGAAAATATTGAAGAACAACAAACAAGCGCTAAATTAAAAGTAACCTTTAGTCCTGAGACAATTAAAGCAATTGGTAAAGACAAAGTAAAAATTTATTATTCGCTTGCAGGCTCATCAAAACTTTTATCAGCTGTTGTTGAGTCAAACCAGCAAAATGCTGATAATTCCTTAACTTTTGACCTTAGTGATCTCGAAATTGGTTCAAAATACAACATTAATTCTGTTGTCTTAGTAAAAGAAATCGAAACCTTCCAACAAGGTCAAAACACACTAGTTTCTGAAAGAAACATTTTATTTGGCGATGCTAATAGTGCTGTTGACTCAAATCAGACATCATTTTTTACCCAGAGTGCAATTGTTGAAGTTGGTTATGATAATTCTTATGAGCAACGTGTAATTGCTACTTTCATTTTAGCTGATGCAAAAGGTGTCTTTAATGGTAAAACTGCAACACTTAAATATAAATTAAAAGCAAAAAATGGCTCTGAAGAAGAAGCAAAACAAGCTAAATTCAAAGAAGGAAACATTTCTACAAAAGTAAATTCTAACCGAATTTCATTTGACATTACCAACCTGTACAAACAAGGTCTTTACCAAATTGATAAAAATTCAATCGAAATTGGCGATTCCAGCCCTCAGACCGTAACAGCTCAAACTTTTGCCCGTACAAAAAGATCAGTTTCACTATTTGATGCAAGTCAAACTACAAACACAATTCCATTTAAAGATAATTTACTTGATTTACCAGAAAAATCAGAATTTTCTACCATTCCAAAAACAGCAAATGTAACAAAACTTGAACTAACAGATCGAACAAAAAACACTGCTAAATTTGAAATTGAATTTGGTAAAGAATTTAGCCAAATTCAAAACAACCCTGGCCAGTCTGAAAAACTTGATGATTTCCTTAATAAAAATAAACTCAAAGTTCGCTATAAAAAATATGGTGGCCAAGAAGAAGAACAAATCGTTGAAGCAAAAACTGATGTTGATAGCCAAAAAACATCTTTTGAACTAACAGGTCTTGAAAACGGTCAACAATATGTAATTCTTGGCTTTGAACAAGTTCAAACTGAAGGTGAAGACAACAAAACACCAAAAGTTGATATTTATTTAGATGATCTTGATTTTTACAAGGATCAAATAATTGCAACTTCTGCTGTAATTTCAAAAATCGAAATTGACACAGAAGTTGAAACCCAAGCTCGCCTCAGACTTGAACTCAAAGATGGTGGAAGATACACGGCAGGTAAAAAATTAACTGTTGAACTCGAAAAAATAGAATCAAGCTCTGCTCTATCTACAACACCAGCAGGTGCAACTCAATCAAATTTAGTTCTTAGTGGCTCAAGTCTTAATGGAATTTACGATTTTACCTTTTTAAACTTAGAAAAAGCAACAAAATATAAAATCAAATCAGTTAAATTTGAAAACCCAGTTACTCCAACTGGCGATCCTGGTGTTGCGACTTTTGCTTCAAGACGTTCAAAACGAAGTTTAGATCCAGTTTTAGTTAATGTTGATGCTCAAAGCATAGTCGAAGAAGAAATTGGGCTTCTTGAAACTGATGCAAGTCTTGAGGATAAAAAATCATTTATAACAAGCGCTAAAAGCGCAATGATTGTCAAAATTGAAACTGAGTCAGTCACAACAACATCGCTAAAAGTTAAACTTACTCTTGATAATATTGATGATTATTTAGGTCAAAAACAAATTGAACTTAGCTATAAAAATTTATCAACCCAAACTAGCCAAACTAAACAAGTTGAAGCAACTGTTGATCAGGCAGCCAAAACAATTAGTTTTGATTTAACTGATTTATCGCCTGGAGATAAATACGAAATTGAAAGTGTTAAACTCAAAGAAGAAACTACCCAAGTACGAAATGAACTTGATTTAAAAAAACAAGAATTTAAATTTGAATTTGACAGATCACCTAATACTCAGGCCGGTTTTGAAAAACAATTTTTCTCACCAACACCAAATCTAGCCCAAATTTTACCAGTTTCAACTTCTGAGACTTCTGTTCAAATTAATATTAAACTTAATGACAATGGCGCTAATTGAAATAATAAATTTTTACAAATTAAAATTAAATCAAAAATTGGCCAACCACCTCAGTCGCAAATTCCAAGTGTTTATAGTGCTGAAATAATTAATGGTAATGCCGTTTTTGACATTAGCGGTTTAGAAAAAGCAAGTTCATATGAAATTGAAGAGCTAAAAGTTCTTGATAGTTTGCCAACTCAAATTCAACCTAACCAAATTCAAGGTGGAGCTGAAGTTGATGGATTTAGTACCCAACAACCAAATCAAAAAATAACTAAAGAATTTGTCCTTGATGCCGAATCAGCAACAATTACTAATATTAGTTATAAATCTGATAATACAAGCGCTGATATTAGTGTTAGTTTTGCCCAAGATGAGAAATTTTTATACCAAAGTGGTGCTAATACAAAAAGAAAACTCCAATTTACTTTCCAAGATAGTCAAAGCGGGCACCAAGTTAGCGCGCAAAAAGAATTTGACACTCCAGCTCAAAATACAAGTCCAAAACTTGATTTTAGCCTTGATTCAGTTAGTCCAGGAAGTTTGTATGTTCTGACAAAAGTTGAAGATATTACCCCAGAAGTTGATGGTGCACCAAAAAGACTAAAAACTTTCAAATTTAGCGATACTCAGCAAGCTCGAAATCAAGGAACAGCAACCACAACTCCAGAGGTTTTGTCAAAACTTTATTTTGCCACCAAGCCAGAAGTAATTTCTTATTCAATTGATAAAATTTCTGAAACAAAATATTTGGCTAATTTTACAATTAGAGACCCACTTGCCGGAAGAGACATTGCCCAAGGTGGTTTTGAAGGTCGTGACGTTAAAGTAAATTTACAAAAACTAGTCGATTCAAAAGGAACAGACCTAAGTACCCAGACAGGTCAAAATGTTGAAAAACAAGCAAAAATTCAAAATTCCAAAGTTAGTTTTGAACTTGAAAATCTAGAAAAAAATGCAATTTACAAACTCATTAGTCTAACTTGAGCTGATATAGAAGAAACACAACAAACAATTTCTGGTTTTGTTGCAACTCAGTACCAAGTTGATCCAACTACAAAAACTACTCCAACTACAAATCAAAAATTTTCAGATTTTGCAATTAAAGTTAGTGATCCAGGGACAAATTCTAAAATTGAAGGAAGTGTTTCAGG
>NZ_AFHO01000023.1 GCF_000218525.1 Mesomycoplasma ovipneumoniae SC01
CCAAATTGTTTCAGCAAAAAACCAACAAAATTTGCTTGTTATTAATGCAAATATTAAAAATGCCAAAACACATCTAAACAAAACAAGTACTAATTCAGTCTCTCCTAATCTAGATGATATCGAAATTCAAATTAATCAAGAAGGTGAGCTAATTTTAAATAGTGCTTCACTTGAATTGGTTGACAAAAAAGCTGAACTCTATTTTGAAGAAGGTGTACCAAAACTAAAATTAGAAGGTTATGTTTTTGACTTTAGAGAGCTTAAAAATCAAACTCGGGTTGAAAAAACATTCCTTCAATTCTTTTTGCCTTTTATTCCATTTATTGCAAAAGCTGCTGCAGCTGTCCTTGTCGCATTTGCAGTTTCTACACCTGCTGCGGTAACTATGGGAACTTTTCCAAATGTTGCTGGTGTAGGTACATGATATGGAGGCGGAACAAGTTACTATCCGTCAGTTGGTTATAGTCCTATTTATCCGTCAGCTGGTTATAGCCCTGTTTATCCATCAGTTGGTTATAGCCCTGTTCATGCGCCAGCTAATAATAACCCTGTTTCTGCGCCAGCTGATAATAATCCTATTACTGAAAGAACTGAAAGCTCAATTGTGGTTGACTTAGATAAATTACCAAAAGCAAAAGGTGAGCCTAGCATTAAATCAATAGCAAATACAAAGGCATTAGAACTTTCTATTATAAAAGCAAAAGATAAGGAAAAATTAAGACAATATACTGGAATCCATCCTGCCTGATTTTTTAATTTTCACAATGAAGACTTAGAACCTTATTTTGTTATTAGTAAACAAGCAATTCCAGAACCTGCAGCCTGACTTTTAGCGGTTGGAAGTTTGCTAGCCCAATCAGAATTAACCAAAATTATTATTAATAACTTGCTGCCTAGTTCAGTAAGAGATAAAATGGATAAAAAAGACCGTGAAAATATGGATAAGAAACTAAATTCACCTATTGATTTTTATTCATATAATCAATCAGTTATGAAAAATTTGGCTATAAAAACAAAATATACAGCAAATTCGCTAGTAGGAAACAGAGGACCAAGAAACCCAAATTATAATTTAAATAAAGATATTGGTTTTACTAATGATCGCTTTGTTGTTGGAAAAGGCCTAGCTAGTGATGCTATTGATTGAACTGACCCTAAAAATGAGTTTGATATTAAACTAGATGATAGTGATAATAAAAAACCATACATAAAAATACTTTTTCCCAGTTATCATGTAAGGAGGGTAAGAATGATAGGGAAAAAGCAAAAGGACATAAAGAAGGAATTTATACCAAGAGAAGAAATGTTAAATGTTGAAAAGGTGCATTTTTTATATGGAAAAGCAATTAGATTTAGTAACTAAGGCAAAAAAACTGTTAATTAAACTAAAATATATAGAACTTAATATTAAAAGTCGTTGTTCAATTGGCAATATGACTAGGGATGATGTTGATTCAAAGTCTGATTGTCATTACAAAGATTATCTATTTCCAGATTTTTTATACAATTACCTTTATAATGACTTCAATCCTAATCCAATTGAAAGAATTATTAGCTTAAATTATAAACAAGAAGATTATATTTATAATTTAAGACTAGAAGATATCCCAAAAAGTGTATTTTTTTCCAAAAAACTCAAATATTTCCATTTTTATAACGATATTAGGTGTTTAATTGGTGACTGTCACCACATTGAATATTGTGAAATAAACGAAGAAGAAAATGTTGTTTATAAATCTGATCTTTATTCTACATCTGCTATACGCGACGGTAAAGCTTTTAAAAAAGTTGTTGTTGTATTTGAAAACTTTGATGATATTGAAAAATGCGAATTTTCAATTTCTTATCCTACTTATTTTTGAAAAATATTTAAATCAAAAAGCAGATTGAGAGAAATTGAAGCTTTAATTATTAAGGAAATTCAGGAAAGTGTTCCTCATGCAAAACCAAAAAATTTAGCAAATTACTACGAAAAAATCTTTGATTTTTTATCAAATAGATATGAATATAATTCAGAGTTTGTAGATATAAATAAAGCATATTTAGGACAAAATGTAGAAAAAATCTATAATTTATTACTAAAAGAGAATTATAATTTTAGCGAAAAAACACAAATTCAACCAATTCAGAACGTATTTACTTTTGAAACTTATGAAAATTTGCTTAAAAAATTTGAAAAATACGGGATTAAAAAACTTAACTTAAATATTGAAAATCGTGATAAATTTATTCTTAGTTGATTTGATAAATTTGGTCCAGAATATCGAAAGTATTGTAGCGAACTTTTTGGTAAGGACGGCAAAAATTATTATGATAATGCGAATAATTGGACAAATAAAATCGAATTAATCTATTTGTTGCAAATTTTGTTTGGCCCTAAATATGAATTTGAAGATCTATATTTTTCCCTTAATGAACCTGATTATTTCATTCTGCCAAGTTGGGCAAAATTAAAACTTGAAAATTTCGAAATTTTTTACTTTGGCGGGCAAGAATATGGCCTTTTTGATGAAATAATTTCCCAATTTGACTCAAAAAAGCCAGTTTTTTGATTTCAACCATTTTACTACTCCGCCTATGGAGCGGGCGAATCACGAATTTTGCCAATCGCAATAAAAAATTTCATTTTATTGTATGTTGATGGTCAAAAAATTTATTACTGATTCGGACATTCAAATTTATATGATGATATTTATGGAGGTAAATACGAAATTTTAAAATATTATTTCAAACAAAAATTAGTCAAACTTGAACAAGATATTTTTTTGCGTGATGGCATGGATCCGGCCTTCTTTGTTTCTAGATCGCCAAGGCAAATCGATTTAGATAAAAATGTGATTGAGTCATCTATGGAAGAATTAATTTTATATCGGGATGCGTTGAATAAATATCTAAAAGAAATAGACCATGAATTTGGGTTTTTTGAACCCTTTCTAGAAAATACTAATTTATATACCCAACAAGAAAAAGAATTAATTTTACAAGTACACGGCCCTTTTACTTGAGATAATGATGATAGAACTGAATATTATGAAGAAATCGCAAGAGTAGATTTTCGCGGTGATAAAAGTAAAAAATTTCTTGAGATAGAAGGAGAATCGTAGATCTTTTTGTTAATTAATGAATTTAAAGACAAAAGATTTAAATTTATTTTTAAAATTCATAACTTGTTTTTCATTTTTATCTATTTAAAAATAGTAATTTTATCAGTTGAATTTATGTTTGGTTGCAAAAATGTTCCGAGTTTGATATTAAAGAAAATCTAACCGACAATTGCCAACCATAAGTAAAAATATATTTTCCCAGTTATCATGTAAGAGGATTAATAATGGTAGGTGAAAAGGAAGAAGGTATAAAGAAGGATTTTATACCAAGAGAAAAAATGTTAAATGTTGAAAAGGTGTGTTTTTTTATATGGAAACGCAATTAGATTTAGTAACCAAGGCAAAAAAACAGTTAATTAAACTAAAATATATAGAACTTAATATTAAAAGTCGTTGTTCAATTCGAAACATGATTGTGAATGATGTTAAATTATCGCTTGATTGTAAATATGATGATGATGATTTTGCATTTCCAATTTTTCTAGCCAATTACCTTCACTACGGCTTCAATCCTAATCATATTGAAAGAATTATTAGTTTAAATTATAAACAAGAAGATTATGTTTATAATTTAAAACTAGAAGATATCCCGAAAAGTGTGTTTTTTTCCAAAAAACTCAATAAATTTCATTTTTATAATG
Source organism: Mesomycoplasma ovipneumoniae SC01 (assembly GCF_000218525.1). Classification (GTDB taxonomy): domain Bacteria; phylum Bacillota_I; class Bacilli_A; order Mycoplasmatales; family Metamycoplasmataceae; genus Mesomycoplasma; species Mesomycoplasma ovipneumoniae_A. The sequence goes on from NZ_AFHO01000023.1 coordinate 3,746, forward strand.
ATATTAGGTGTTTAATTGGCGGTTGAGCAAACAATGAATATTGTGATAAAAATGGAAAAGAAAATCTTGATCTTATCTCTGAACTTTATTCTTCATATTATTTATACGATGGTAAAGGTTTTGAAGAGGTTGTTGTTGTCTTTGAAAACTTTGATAATATTGAAAAATGCGAATTTTCAATCTCTTATCCGGCTGTCTTTTCAATAATATTTAAATCAAAAACCGAATTAAGAGAAATTGAAGCTTTAATTATTAAGGAAATTCAGGAAAGTGTTCCTTATGCAAAACCAAAAAATTTAGCAAATTACCATGAAAAAATCTTTGATTTTTTATCAAATAAATATGAATATAGCGCAAAGTTTGTAGATATAAATAAAGCATATTTAGGACAAAATGTAGAAAATATCTACAATTTGTTATTAAAAGAGAATTATAATTTTGGCGAAAAAACCCAAATCGAATCAATTCAAAATGTATTTACTTTTGAAACTTATGAAAATTTGCTTAAAAAATTTGAAAAATACGGGATTAAAAGGCTTAATTTAAACATTGAAAATCGTGATAAATTTATTCTTAGTTGATTTGATAAATTTGGTCCAGAATATCGAAAGTATTGCATCGAACTTTTTGGTAAAGTCGGCCAAACTTATTATGATCATGCGAATAATTGGACAAATAAAATCGAATTAATCTATTTGTTGCAAATTTTATTTGGTCCTAAATATTGAGTTGAAGATTGAGATTTTTATTATCCTACTGAACCTGATTTTTTTATTCTACCAAGTTGAGCAAAATTAAAACTTGAAAATTTCGAAATTTTTTACCTTGGTGGACAAGAATATGGCCTTTTTGATGAAATAATTTCCCAATTTGACTCAAAAAAGCCAGTTTTTTGATTTCAACCATATTACTACTCCGCCTATGGGGGTGGCGATGCATGAATTTTGCCAATTGCATTGAAAAATTTTATTTTATTGTATGTTGATGGTGAAAAAATTTATTACTGATTTGGCCATTCAAATTTATATGATGATATTTATGGAGGTAAATACGAAATTTTAAAATATTATTTCAAACAAAAATTGGTCAAACTTGAACAAGATATTTTTCTTCGTGATGGCACGGATCCGGCCTTCTTTGTTTCTAGATCACCAAGGAAAATCGATTTAGATAAAAATGTGATGGAATCATCTATGGAAGAATTAATTTTATATCGGGATGCCTTGAATAAATTTCTAAAAGGAACAAACCATGAATTTGGGTATTTTACAGACTTTCTAGAAAATACTAATTTATATACCCAACAAGAAAAAGAATTAATTTTACAACAACACCTTATCTATTCTTTAGATAACGATGATAAAACTGAATATTATAATGAAATTGCAAGAGTAGATTTTCGCGGTTATAAAAGCAAAAAATTTATTGAGATAGAAGGGGAATCCTAGATCTTTTTGTTAATTAGTGAATTTAAAGACAAAAAATTTAAGTTTATTTTTAAAATTCTTAACTTGCATTTTTTTAAATTCTTATTTATTTGAAATGTATGTTCTTGAAATATATTTTTTTTACCAGACTAATAAAAAATTCAAATAACTAGTTATTTTCTAGTAATTTATTGATCTTTTTTTAGTAAAATAAAAAAAATTTTGTAAAATTAAATCTAGTTGATCAAAACTGACCTTTGAAAGGAAAAAATGACATACCAAAATTATCTTGAATTACGACTAAAACAACAAAATGAAACTAAAAGTCTACGTTCAGTTTTAATTATTGACGGACATGATGAACGGGCAATTCAAGCCGCTCAGCAATTAAAAGCTAAAAATTTAGTTAGACCAATTTTACTTGTTGACGAATTATATGAGAATCTTGAAATCGACCAATATTTAGTTGACGAAGAAGAAAAACAAACTTTTATACAACAATTTTTAAAAATCCGTAAAAACAAAGAAACATTAGAATCAGCTGTCGCCCAATTTGATTCTAATGCATTTTACGGGACAATGCTCCTTCGAAACAAAAAAGTTGACGCTGTAATAGGCGGGCTTAATTATCCAACCGCAGAAATTCTTCGAGCTGCATTCAAAATTATCGGACCAAAACCAGATATTAAAACAATTTCTTCGGTAATGATAATGCATCGAGGTGATGAAAAATACTTATTTAGTGATATTTCAGTAAATATTTTACCAAACGAAACTCAATTAGCTGATATTGCTAAAAACGCACTTGACTTTGCAATTCAACTTGGATTTGACCCTAAACCAGCTTTTTTATCATTTTCAACAAAAGGATCAGCCAAATCACCTCAATCTGATGCCGTATCTAGAGCTGTAAAAATGTTCAATGCAACCTCGCCAATTGAAGCTTATGGTGAAATTCAACTAGATGCAGCCCTTGACTATAAAGTACGTCGCCAAAAATATGGTGAAAATGTTGCTACAAATGCGAATGTTTTAATTTTTCCAAATCTTGATGCCGGAAATATTGGCTACAAAATTGCTCAAAGACTTGGTGGCTTTGGGGCAATAGGACCAATAATCACCGGAATTGCCGCTCCTATTAATGACTTATCACGTGGAGCAACGGTTGAAGATGTTTTTTACACTGCACTAATTAGCGCACTTCAAGTTGAAAAGGATAAATAATGAAGAGTAAAATTTTAGTTATAAACGCTGGTTCATCCTCAATTAAATGACAAATTTTTGAAAAAGATACATTAGATTTGCTCGGAGTTGGTCTAATCGAAAGAATTGGACTTCAAGAAGGCAAAATCAAAATGACATTTGACGAAAAAAGCTACAACTTGAGCAAAGATTTTCCAACTCATTCTGATGCCTTAGAAAGTCAAATTCAACTTTGAAAAGACAATAATTTAGTCCAAAACCTAGAAGAATTTGAGCTTGTCGGATTTCGAATTGTTCACGGGGGCGCAAGTTTTAATGCTCCAGCTCGCCTTGATGATTCAGCAATAGCAAAAATTGATGAAGCAGCAAAATTTGCACCTTTACACAATCCAGGAGCACTTGCAACTATTAGCGCTATTAAAAAATTACTTCCTTGAGCAAAATTATCAGCAAGTTTTGACACTGCCTTTCATGCAAGTATCCCTAAAGTTAATTACACATATCCAATTAATGCCCAAATAGCAAACAAATACGGAATAAGAAAATACGGATTTCACGGCATTTCTCACAAATATATAACAACACAAGTTGAAAAAATCTATAATTCTGATTCAGTTAATTTTGTAAACATGCACATTGGGAATGGGATTTCATTGTGCGCTGTTAAAGATTCGGCTTCAGTTGATACTTCAATGGGAATGACGCCACTTGCAGGTGTTGCCATGGGAACACGAAGCGGTGATGTTGACCCCTCAATTTTAACCTACCTAGGCACAACAGCTCATTTTTCCTTCACTGATTTAGACACACTTTTAAACAAACAATCAGGACTTTTAGGACTTTCAAACGTTTCTTCTGACCTTCGGGATGTGATTTCTGCCGCAAACAACGGTAATCAAGATGCAAGTTTTGCCCTTGAAGTTTATGTGCAAAAAATTGTCGACTATCTAATTAATTACATTAATAAGGTTGGTAAAAACATTAAAGCTTTAGTTTTTACCGGTGGAGTAGGCGAAAATTCAGCACTAATTCGCGCTTCGGTAATTGCAAAAATTCAATTACCGAAGTTGAATTTAGTTCTTGATCAAGAACTAAATTCAAGACCAATTCCAGAATTTGGCGCTATTGAAAAAATTTCAGCACCAGAATCAGATCTTGACATTTTCGTAATCAAAACAAACGAAGAACTGTTAATAGCAAAAAATGCGCTCAAAGTTTGAAACTAACCTTTATTAAGTTTTGAAAGAACCCATAATAAAACCAAAGTATTGACATTATACAATATTTTTATTTTGATCCAAGCATTTTTTTAAAAATTTTTTTGCGGATTAATTTTGGTTAGTTTCCCGGTTTGATAAATAATCTTAAAAAGTGTCCAGTTTTTGGGCACTTTTTAACTTTTTTGGCAAAAGTTAATTACCTTTTTTTACCGATTTATTAAGATAACTGCCAAACTCAGGAAAAATAACTATCAAGGCAAAAACACTAAATTTTAAATCTAACGCTCTGAGTGCAAAATCTACTTATTAATAAAATAAGCAAAACTAAAAAAAGCTAAAATTTTACCTTAAAAAGCAAAATTTGAAATTTTTAAACTGCTTTTTTAGTTTAAAACACTAAAACACTGCAAAAAATCAATTTATGGATACACTGACAAAAATCATAAAAAAAAAACAACTACTATTTAAACTCAATGTAAATAGAAAACTCGTTTTTACTTACATTGAGCCTAAAAAAATATGTGAAGTTTTGAAAGAGCCAAAAGAAAAAGCCATAAATTTGTAGATTTTTAAACGGTTAAATTTATGGCATACCATCATATTTAAAAATATAATGAAAAATCCCCAATATTAGAGCGCATTAGACAAAAAACATAACTGATTCCCCCTTAATTCAATACAAAATTTATTAATTATTCTTAGTGAGAGTGATTATAACATAATTTTTTCTTGAACCAAGCATTTTTTTAAAAATTTTTTTGCGGATTAATTTTGGCTAGTTTCCCGGTTTGATAAATAATCTTAAAAAGTGTCCGGTTTTTGGGCGCTTTTTAACTTTTTTGCCAAACTCAGGAAAAATAACTATCAAGGCAAAAACACTAAATTTTAAATCTAACGCTCTGAGTGCAAAATCTACTTATTAATAAAATAAGTAAAACTAAAAAAAGCTAAAATTTTACCTTAAAAAGCAAAATTTGAAATTTTTAAACTGCTTTTTTAGTTTAAAACACTAAAACACTGGCAAAAATCAATTTATGGACAAAATAACAAAAACCATAAAAAATACAACTACTATTTAAACTCAATGCAAATAGAAAACTCGTTTTTATTTGCATTGAGCCTAAAAAAATATATGAAGTTTTGAAAGAGCCATAATTAAAAGCCATAAATTTGTAGATTTCTAAACGGTTAAATTTAAGGCATTCCATCATATTTAAAAATATAATGAAAAATTCGCAATATCAGAACACATTAGACAAAAAACATAACTGATTCCCCCTTAATTCAATACAAAATTTATTAATTATTCTTAGTGAACTTTATTATAGCATAACTTTATTTTTGACCAAGCATTTTTTTAAAAATTTTTTTGCCTAGTAATTTTTGCCTAAAATCTTTGATTACAGAAAAAATTTTTTTATTTTCTTTTGATTTTAAAGTATTTTAGTATAATAAGGTCATACTTATCGAGATATTCTACTAAAATGGTTAATTACAAAAATATTTTTTTATTTACTTTTGATTTCAAAATATTTTAGTATAATTAAGACATACTATTGAAATATCTAGTAAAGTCTAAAATTTATTTTACCTATCTACTTTTATTTAAAGAAACAAAGTTGAAATAATTTCAAACTTTGTTTTTTGTTATTATTAAACAAAAAACTGGTAAAATTAGAACAAAATCTGTATTATATATAAAGAGGAGTAATTATGGCTGAAAATCTAACAAAAAAAGAGAAAAAATTAATGAAAGCAACCAAAAAACGTGCAATCATACTTTCATTACTTGCCTTTGGTGGACTTAGTATTGGTTCACTCAGTTTTCTTCCTTTCCTTTTAAAGTCTTGAAATACACTTCAATATAATATTGTTGATTTTAAACATATTAATCGTGATAATATTGGCTATGAACTTGAATTTGCCCTAAGCGATTTAGATTCATATAAACTAAATTATCAAGATTTAAACGTTGACTTTACAGCTGATGAGCAAGGCAATGATGTAATTGCTTCACACAAGGCCGTTTATGATGAATTTAGTCGAACTTGAAGGCTATCTTCAAATTATAACGGTCTTAGTTTTGGGAAAAGATACTATCTAAAAGTTTATCTTGATGATAAAAAGCAAAAAAGATTTTCAGCCAAAAAGGTAATTGCCTTTGGGCAAAATGTTAGCAATTTTGTTGATACTCCGCCTGCAGTTTCAACAATTAATTTTCAAACAAAAACTCCTTCTAGCGCCTCAGTTTCGCTAAAATTTGCTGATGAGGCTGCCAACCTTGAGGGCAAAAAAGTTGCCCTTGAGTATTATTTTATTCTAAAAAATCAATCAGGCAACACTGATCCACTTAGCAGTTCCCAAGAAATTCATACTTCTTATGTAGATTCAGCTACTGTTAAAAATGGAGTGGCTGAATTTAGCCTTGAAAATCTCCATCCGGGAATGGATTATAAAATTAGTGCAATTCGTTATGTTGACAGTTCTGATTTAAACAGCGAAATTCCGCTTGTGCCAATGCAAAAAATTGCCCTAGCTCCACAAATTAACTACGAACAAGATGCCCAAAAAGAAAAACTTTTTGAGGCAACAACTGACAAATATAATTATCGTGCTGATTCATTAATTGACCAAAATTTAACTTTTGACTCAAAAAGACTTACTGTTAATTTTTCAACTCTAGATACTAGTCCTAATTTGGAAAACAAACCAATAAAACTAAACTATACAAATATTCAAACAGGTCAAAAATTTAGTGTCAGTTCAATTTTTGCTGCTAATTTGGCGAGCTTTGATCTTAACAATTTAGCCCCAGGTTCTTCTTATCAAATCGAAAGTTTTGAACTTGAGTCATCAAAAGTTGAATTTGGCAAAACTTTTATTAAAAACTTTTATACACCAAGCGCAATTGTTGACTCCAAAATTGCAACAGGAGCAACTTTTGCCAAAATTGACTTATCTGTTTTCTCAGTTGATAATTTAGAAGGAACCCGAGCGCATTTATATTTAGATGATAATTCAATTCTTCCAGTTAGTGGTGTTTTTAAAAAAACTGACAGAGTAAATTCTTACCAAATTAGTTTTGAGCCAAAAGGACTAACAAATAAAACAAAGTACAGCCTTGATAGAGTTGTTTTTGGTGGGCTAAATCCAAATTCAGTTTTTGCTAAAAACAAAGATGCCTATGATTATTTAAGTTTAGCTTGAGACAGCAGTCTTGAGTCTGGCTCAGCAAGTCGTAATTTTATTACTTCAATTTCTGATCTAAGAACTTTTATTAAATTAGAGCCAAAAATTCTTGCCTCAAAAGTTGAATACACTTTTGGTTTTGGTCTGGATTCATCCTTTTTAAATGACAAAGAGCTTTATTTATACTATCACAAAAAAGATGAGCCCCAAAAACTTTATAAATCAAAAGCAAGTTTCCCTCAGAGTTCAGAAATTAAATTTGAACTTGAAAACTTTGAAAGCTCAACAACATACAAACTTGACAAAATTGTCATTTCTGACTATCCAGAAGTTGCAGTGGCAATCAATTTTGATCAAAACAAAAACACCCAGCAAAATTTACCTCTGGATGAATTTTTTGTCAAATATTATGTCTCAGATATTAGCTTTGAAAACATTAACCAAACAAGTGCGCGTGCAAATGTAACAATTCTTGGTGATTTTAAAAATATTTCAAAGACAAATTTAGACTTAAATGCAAAAATAACATTTGGTCAACCCGGTTTTGCTAATTTAACAAAAACTCTTAACTTAAATTTATCAAATTTATCAACTCTTAGTGTTTCTGCCCAAAATCCAGCCCAAAATACACACTACACATTAGCTGATGATAAACTTATTGTCCATTTTGATCTTGAAAATTTAGATCCTAAAACTGAATATCAAGTTGCTGATGTTGAAATACTCGGAAAAACTGATTTTTTTAGTTCCGAAGGTGTTCTTGATTTAAATGCAAGATTTACAACCAGTTTCCAAAAAGTTAAAATAATTGGTGCAAACTTTGAATCAATAAGTCTAACAAGTGCTAAGGCCTTAATTTATTTTGACCCAAATTTCAATCGTTATTTAAATGGCAAAAAATTTAATGCAATTTTTAAATCCGAAGACAACCAAGAAGTTAAATCTTTACCTTTAGATTTAAGTGCAAATACTGATTCATATTCAGTTCTTGCAAATAATTTACTTTCAGTTAAATTAGATAAACTAAGTCCCGGGAAAAAATATACTTTTTTCAAATTAGAACCAGCGCCAAACCAAGATGAAGTTTTTGATAATTTAGAGTATAAATTTATTGACTTGAACCAACAAGAAACTGATAATTTACCTTATTTTTATACTCTTAGTGATATTGCTTCAATTTCAGCTCAGCCTACTCAAGACAGTGCAAAATTGGTTGTTAATTTTACCACAAAAGATCCAGAATATAAAAAAAGAGCAAATTCTTCACTTAAAAAGGCAGTTATTTTCTTAAAAAATAACGCAACCGGAACAATGGCCTCAGCCCAAGCGAGCGAGATAAAATTTGAAGACGGAATTAACAAAGTTGAATTTGATGTTCAAAATCTTGATAAATTAAGTCACTACACAGTTAGTGAAATTTTAGTTGATGCCCAAAAAATCGAATTTTCTGATGCACTAAAAGAAGAATCAGCAAAGCAGCGTAATTTTGCTACGGTCGCAACTACTGCAAAAGTTATAAAAGTAGTCCAAACTCAGCAGACTCACAACAAAATCGCAATTGAATTATCTTTTGACCCAGTTAGTGATACTTTTTTAAGTGGCGATACAATTAAAGTTGTTCTTCAAAACTCAAGAGATCAAAAAACTGTTGAAGCAAGTGCGACTGTAGATCCAAATTTAGTATTAAAACTAAATTTTGACTCAGTTGAAGCTGGTTCAGAATATTCTATTTTAAGTATTACTAACGAGACAAAAAATAAAGATATTCAAACTTCTGTTGGCTTTTTATTTGAAAAAACAGTTAATAATTACAGCCCAGATCTTAAAAAAGCAAGTATTGCGTCCGAAAAATTTTACTCATCTCCTGAGCTAAAATCTTTTAGCGTTGTTTCAAACCAAGACGAAACTGTTAAAGTAAAGTTAGCTTTTGCTGATGCCCAAAAATTACTTTTACAACAAGTCGCTGACCAACAAAAACAATTAACCCTTTTATTAAAAAACACCCAAACTGGTGCAATTGTAGCTTCAAGTGCTAATGCAGCAGAAAACAATAGTCAAGTTGAAGCTGAATTTACTTTTTCAAATCTTGATCGAGCAGCAAAGTATGAATTAGTTTCAGTAAATGACTATTCTCGTCCTGATCATTTAATTTTTAAAGATGAGAAAAATTTTACTGAAGATAATTCTAAGTCTTTTGTTGTAAATGTTGATAGTATTGAGATTAGAAATCTTGTTTATTCAGATATAAAACAAAACTCAGTTAAAGCCGAAATTTATTTTGACCCAATTAGAGATGCTTATTTAGCAGACAAACAAATTGAAGTTGAAATTAAGCAAGATAGTAATCCAGTTGCTACATTTGTTAGTGTTGATGCTACTGCCGGAGTTCAAACAACCAACACTAAAAAAATAGTTCAAATTACAAGATTAGCTGATGGCCGTCTACGAGCTGAAGTTATTTTTGATAGTCTTCAAGAAGGAACTGACTTTAAAATTGCCACTTTAAGTTTGGCAAACAAATCTGATGTAAAAACAAATGATCAATATAACGCAACCGGTCCTAAATTCAAAATAGTTAATGACTTTCTAGCCCAAACTGATGCTAATACTTCAAGAGCTGCCGAAATTACTGCTAATTCAAACCAAAAAACTCTTAAATTTGCAACAGATGTTGTTGCTTCAAAAATTGAATTTAACCCAACAGATTCAACACAAACAATTGACAAACAACAATCAGCAAAAATTAAAGTTGAGTTTTCTAATTCAAATAATGAAATACTAAAACTAAAAAAAGACCAAGTTGCTACATTAACACTAATTAATAAACAAACTGGAAAATTAGTATTAGCTTCAGCGAAAATTAAAGCCGAAAATTCAATTGCCGGCCAAAAAGCCGAAACTTCAGCCTCAGTTGAATTTGAATTTAATAACAATTTAGAAAAACTAACAAAATACGAAGTTAGTTCAATTCAAGTTGTTCGGTCAAATGGTATTTATTCAATTCCTTTTTCAACAAATCTAGACAATGAACCTAAAACATTTGTAACCCAATTAACCACTGTTAGTGTTAAAAATATTTCTTATGTTGATGTTTCAAAAACTAGTGTTGAACTTACAGTCTTTTTTGACTCAGTTAATGATGATATTTTAAATGATCAATTTGATGCAGAACTTGAATATGTTCTCAAAACTAAAGAAAATGAAATTAAAAAATCATCAAAAGTAACAATTTCAAATAATCAAGCTGTATTTTTAATCGAAGATCTTAACGAAGCAAGTACTTATGAAGTCAAAGATTTAAAATTATCAAAAAAAACAGTAACTCGCAATACTCGTTCACTCGGCCGTCGTGTTCGGCGTCAAGCCCCAGCTGTTAGTTCAGTTTCAGATAATATTAATGTAGTATTTGATCCAGCCGAAGTTGAAACAAAACAAAAAAAATTCTTTTCAACAAAGTCTTTAATTTCTGAAATTAAAATTGACAAAACTTTACTTGAACAAAAACTAACAGCGACAATGCCTCAATTAACTCTTGAGCAGACTAATTTAACCGATACTCAAGCTGGTATTGAGCTTAAAATTAAAGATCCAAAACAATTTTTCAAAGATTATGTTGACGGAACCAAAGCTGCTAATGCATTTCAAGATATAAAATTAGTTGTAAAGTCAAATCGCACTGGCGCAATTGCCCAGGCAGGTGCCCAGATTACTTTTGATGATGTAGCAAACGAAGCTACTGTTAAATTTTTATTAGAAGATTTGGAAAAATATACAGTTTATTCAATTGTTGATATTTTTGTCAGTGGCGTTCGCCTTGGGTTTTTAAATAGTCTAACTGAAAATCAAAAAGAATTTGCAACAACTGCACGGGATGTTACTCCTAATTATATTGCCCAAACCGAATTCAAACGTCATGGTGCGGTTCTAAGAATGCTTTTTGATATTAACAAAAACTGATTTTTAGTTAACAATAAAGTTAGGCTAACATTTAAAAAATTCCAAGCTGCAGATGCTGATGATCCTGATCTTAGTGTTGAGACAACTGTTGACAAAGATGGTCTTGCTATTTTTAGCATTAAAAAAGATGACCTTGCAGATAAAGTTCCAGTTGGAAGTCGTTTTGAAATTTCCAAATTGGAATTTGTTCCAGATGCAGACCAAAACCAAAAAGTAGTTCAATATTTCCCGCTAAAAACAGTAACTTCAACAGATACAACTAAAACACACTCAGCAATTCAAGGTTCAAGTCTTGTTCCTTTGGCTCGTTCTCGTCGCAGTGTTAGCGTTTTTGATGATTCTTCTTCTGGGGTTAGTTCATTTCAAGATAATTCTCAAGCTTCAGGTTCTGTAGCTTCTCCAACCCCTGCTGCTTCTCCGGATGCTCCAGCTCCAGCTGATTCTCCTGCAACAACTTTAGCTAATACTAACTTTTTGGGCGTAAATATCTCAACAACTCCGCTTCAAGATCCAACAACACCTTCTTTGCCTAATTCAGGTCAAGGACTTAAGTCTACTTTTGATACAGCTTCATTTATTAGTGCAGTTGAAAAAGTTAATCTTTCAGGAACTAATGCCGAACTAAAAATTACATTAAATTCAACTTTATTATTAGATGTTCAATCACCAACAATTAAATTAAAATATATTGACATTACTGATGGTCTTGAATATGAGGCTGATTTAGTTGGAAATCCAGTTCAAGGTTCAAGTAGTTCTGAATATACTTTTAGTGCAAATAATTTAAAAACACTAAATTATTACCAAATTGTTTCAGTTATTTACCAAGATAACCAAGGAGTCCAACAAAGTCTTGCTTTTGACGATCAATTAGTCAAATACGAAGACAAACTATTTCGAACAACACCAACAAGTTTTAGTGTTAAAAAAATTGAATCAAATTATAATTCTACTAACAAAACAGCTAATGTTAAAATTACACTTGACGAACAAGTTGCCCAATATTTAGAAAATTACACCGTTAAAGTTTCTTATCAACGGATTGACAAAACAAATGCAAATACAACAGTCTCAAGTGTTAATGGAATAATTAATTCTGACTCAACTGTTAGTGTTGTTTTTGAGGATAACTATACTGACTCAAGTCAAAAAAGTCTTATTTTACCTGAGGCTGCAACAAGCTTAAATGTCGATCCTGAAACAAATACACTTTCAAGTCAACTACAAAATGTTGAACAAAAGGTTTCTACTCAAAACAAGGCAATTGATCAAAACAAATTATTTGAAACTTATAATTATAAAATCACAAAAGTTGAACTAGTTCAAAAACCAAATTCAACTTCTGGTCGGGCAAGACGAAGTGTGGCAAGTCCAAATCTTGTTGATTTTAACTCAAGCTACAATTCTTCAGCGACTTTTGATACAGATACTTCAAAAAACCAAGCAATTAACGAAACATCAATTATTCAAACTATCCCAATTAGTTTGTATGATCAATTAATTTATACTGAAGAACAAGATAAAACTTCAGGAATTACAACAAAAATTTATGCTTATTTTATTTCTTCAGAAGATTTATCTGATCAAGATAGTGATAAAAATAATTTTCGAGTACAACTATACAATGAATCTCTTAAAAAATATGAACAAATAAGAAGAGCTAGTTCAATTAAAAAATTATCAGCTTCAGGAACAGCTCAGTCTTCACATTTTTATGTTGCTACTTTTGAGTCTAATTTAAATAAAGCTTCACTTTATAATATCGAATTTTTTGCTTATAAAGATCAAAGAATTGAACTTTCTGAGTATAAAACCCAAAGAGTTGACAAAAGCCAATTTACAACTCCAGGAAAAAAAGCTTGACTTACTAATTTTTCCCAAGTTGGTGCATATCAAGATCAGGCAGCAAATGTTATTTTCCAATTTGACGAAAAAGACGAGTATCTCTGAAGAAACAAACACAAAATTGAGCTTGAAATTACCGAGAAACTGGATCAACCTGCAACTAACCCTCCAGCTGGAAATGCTGTTCCTTCAACAACTAAATTTAGTTTTATTCCTGACGGCCCAATTTCACGAGTAACAATTGATAATACTAGTTCAAAAGATACTACAACCACAACTAGTTTAGCCCCAAATAAAACTTATGAAATTACTAAATTTACAATTAAAGAAGCTACTAGCTCTCCAGCTTCTTCAGGGGCGGGTACGCTATCAACTTCAAATCCTAGTTTAAAAATTAAAACTGTTGACGGCCAAAGCCCAGCTAGTCCAACAGAATTAGGGCAAAGTAAAATGGAAGTAGCCAAATTCGACTCAGCTGAGGTCGAAAACTCTCAACCTGATCAAAAAATTCCATTTTTTGAAACAAAAGCTCAATTTACATATGAAGAAGCAACTAATTTTCAGCAAGATGATGATAAAGATTCTGATGGAAGGTCAGCGACATTAGAATTTAATTTTAACAAAAACTTTTTACAAATTCCAAAAAGTTTTGCAACAATTACTATTGCTCGTTCAGATTCTGCTTCAGGTGCAGCAGGTGCAACTTCAGCAGGTTCTGCTCCAGCTTCAACCCCTGGAACTCCAGCAGATAAAAAAGAAATTAGTTTTATATCTCAATTTCAATATGACCCAGCAACCGGAAGGGTTACTTTTAAATTAAATAATCTTGATAGATTCCATACTTATGATATTAAGAATTTTGAAATTGGTGGAGTTAAAATTGATAATTTAGCTAGTTCAACAAAATTAACATTTACCCCAACAGTTCAAAAAATTTTCCTTGCTGACTTAGAAGTTACAGACTTAAGAACTGGGACTAATGGAAGTACTGTAAATACATCTTCAGGTTCTACCCAGCCTTCAGGTTCTGCTCAGACTTCAAGAGGGCTTGAGCCTACAAAAGAAGATGGGTCAAAAGTTTTTGGAAATGTAAGTCTTTATTTTGATAGTGACAATTCATTTTTAAAAGATGCAACATTCCAAGTTAAAATTAAAAATAAAAATGATAATACTGATATAGCTACAATTGATAATTTACAAGTAACTGAAGATCCAACTAAAAAAACAACACCTTATAAAGTTGACATTGATTTAGCTGCTAAAGCCCCAAATCAAATCCAACCAGGAACCAAAATTGGCTTTGAATTTACACTCAAAGGAGTCTCAGCAACCACTGATCTTAAAGGTGCAAATCCTGAAGATATTGTAATTGCCGTTCCTGAAAGACAATATAATTTAGAGTATGCTCCTAAATTGGAATCAGAAGTTATTATTCCGCCTGTTATTGAGTCTTTTGTTGTCTCAGATCTTACAGATACTTCTGCTCGACTAAAAATTAAACTCAAAGGTGATCCAAGAAACTTTGATCGGGTTGTTGACAATCCAATTGTTTTATCTATTCAGCCTGATCCAAACAATGAAACTGCAAATAAAATTCCAATTACTTTAATTACCCAATCACAAGTTACAACTTTTACAGATAAAACTAAATTTGAAATTGAATATGAGCTTGATAATTTAATTCCGAATGTTGAATATAAAATTCTTAAACTTCAAGGTCAAGATCTTGAAATCCCTTTTGGTGAAAAAGACTATAAACTTAAATTAGAACAAAACTCTGGCAGTGGAGGAACAACTCAACAAGACGCTTATATAAAACCAAGAAAATTCAAAACTCCTTTCACTGAACTTTCGCCTGAACGAATTATTTTAACCCAAGCAACTAGAATTGCTCCTACTCGCGGAAAAGAATATAGTCCTGAAAATTTAACTCTAAATTTAGACCCAGTTTCAATGTGATCACTAAATAATAAAAAAATTAATGTCAAATTTAAACCTCTCGGTCCTAATGGTGAAGAATTAACAACTGGAGACAACAGACAAGAAAGAGAATATAAATTTAGTGTCAGTTTTGACAGAACTAAAAAAGCACTCGTTGCAAGTCTAAACAACAAAGATGTCACCGATGCTCAAGATGGTAATTTCTATCCTTCAACAACTTATAGAATTAGTCAAATTCAGACAGTTGAAACTCATGGCACAACCCCACTTACTTTAAATCTTGACGAAACTCAAAACACCACTAACACTAACAACCTTAAGTTTACAACCCAACTTGCTCAACCACCTTTAGTTAAAGCTGGTATAACTAATTTTTATAATCATTCAGGAAAAGAAAATACTTTTGAACAAACTATTTACTTTGCCTTTGATGATCCTTACTTTGCAATTGATGAATCTTCAATGAAAGATTGAAAATTAATTCTTGAGGGAGTTGAAGATAAAAATAAAGCAAATAATAATAGTGATGCTTCAAGTTGAACACAAGTGGCAAGATATGAGCCAAATAATACAGGTTCCTCAATTGAATTATATAATCCGCGTGAGCTAGTTGGTCCACCAACTGAATATAGCGAAAATCCCGAATTACAAAGACTTTTAATTCAAAAAGATATTCTCGAACAAAAAATTAAAATAATTGAGAACGATATCCAAAACTTTGAAACTCAGGATAATAAGCGTATTGAATTACTTAAAAAACTAGCAACTACTAGTTTCCAAGCAGAATATAAACAGCAATTGATCGGTGAAGGTATTAAAATTAAGAATGAAATTACCAAACAAAAGGATGAATTAAAAAGACAAAAAAATTCACTTGATAACATTAAGTCTTTAGTAGAATATCACAGAGAGTTAGAACAATTAAATAACAAAACCACCACCGATAACCCTTATCGACGTTATTTTGCTTTTAGTCTTAAAGGCGATGCGTCTTGACTATCATATTACAAAATGCGTGTTGCTATTCAGTATAAATATTTTAAAGACGATAAAAATCGAAAAACATCAGAATTTTCTAAAATTATAAGTAATATTAATACTAATCAGACAAACAATAGAAACAAAAATACAGAAGCCTATTCTTCTTCTTCTTCTGGTCGCCAAAATACTAATGTGTCAAGAATTCAAACAATAGAACTTGAAGATTTTGCCAAATATACAAATAGAATATTACTTAAAAAATCTAAAATTACACCCCTAAATCAAATTGGGGCCTATATTGAAATGGAATTTGATGATCCAAAAGGATTATTGACCCCTTTAAAAGATAAATTTGCGAATGCAAATTTTACATCTGATAGTGATATTAATAAATGAGTTGAATTATCTTCTAACGTCCGTTTTGATATTCAAAATGCAATAATAAAAAACCCTGGTTCGACAAATCTACATTCAACATATAAAGTTGATGCTACAAACGATGATGGATCAAGTAATTGAAATGTCCCAACAAACAAGTGAAGATCTAATGATTCAAATGATTATAATTTAGATTTTGATGTAAAAGTTTATGATTATAATCTTAATAATCCTTTTTCATCACTTTTAACTTCTCCTACTAAAGAATATATTGATTTAGTTAGAGAAATCCCTAAAGTTGTATATCCACAAACTCAATTAAGAGAAAATGAAGCTCGTAATAAGTTTTATACACTTAGACTTGCAAAGTTTGAGGTTGATGATCAGCAACCAAATAAAACTGTAAAAATTGGATTAATAATTACATATCATTGAACTTCTCCAGAATCATTCGCTAAGAAAATTATTTCAATTTATCCAAAATTTTTGAGTAGTTTAGCAAGCCATAATGGTATCGATATTAAAGACTACAAACCATTAGTCCCTACGTTGTCAGAAAACATAAATTTAACTTTTATGACTTCACCAATAATTCAAAAGGAAGATCCATATTGAGGTAACTTTTGAGCAAATCCATCCGGAAATGTTTGGTATAGCTCTGAAATTCGTCAATACGATATAAGTACACAGCAAACTCAAATTATTAATGCTTTTGAAAACTCTCTTTCTCAAAAAATTCGAAATAATTTTAGAAATGATAGAGACTTCAAAGAAGAAGAAACCTTATTCATTGGCCCAACAGGTCCGATTAAAACACTAGGTGATAATCCAACAAAGGCCGACAATAACGATCCGATACAACAAAATGTTAGAAACACAAGGCAAAATAATCAATTAATCAAGCAAATTGTTGAAGGACCTTTCTTTAACTCCAAAAAACAGAGAAGTCCTTTTGGGATCAAATCAACACAATATAATAAATCTAATAAAATTTTTACAATAGAATTCCAAAATCCTTACAGATCAATTAAAAGAATTCAAGAAATTATGCCAACGGTTTCATATGCGGCCTTTATTGATCAAATGGGAAAAATTTACTTATTTGGGAACAAAAACGGTAATCCGATTAGACTCCAAGATGATATATCTACTAAAAATTTAACCTTAGAAGTAAATCTTGCGCCAGCAACTTGATCTGAACAAGATCTTCCTTCTGAAAATACAAATTTAAACTTTATGGGATTGCTTGTTTTTCCATATTTACCAACAAATTTTCTTCAAAATAAATTTTTAAAGAATTATGTTGGTCAAGATACATATGTTAAAGAACAACAGTACCATGAATTTGTGCAAAATGGTAAAACTCATCAATACCTTTTGCCAGTAAAAGGATATCAAGGACTTCGTGTAAATGCTCAAAATCCTTATTTTATCCCATGAACCAAACATGATGATGCATGAGGTAGAATTATCTATTAATAAATTCAACCAAATTAGAACAACGAATTTTATTTAATTAACAAGGAGATAATTATGAAAAAAGCAAATCTAGAAAACCAAAACAATAAAACAATTAATAGTCATCTTACTAAAAAATTACTCGCCAGCAGCGGTTTTTTAACTGGTGCTATTGTTTCGCTCTCACCTTATCTTGCCAAAGTAATTACTCCAAAAACAATATATGTCCAAAATTTTGTTGCTGACAATGTAAGTCCTAATTCAGGTGATTTTAGTTTTAAACTCCAAGGAAAAACAAAACAAGATACAGACTGGGCTAAAAAAGCTGATCTCGAACTTGTTTATATTAGTCAAAAATCACGTTATAGTGTTAAAACTAAAGTCGAATATGATCCAAAAACTGACACTTTTCATACTTATGCCGATAATTTACTTGGTGGTTCAATTTATGAATTACAACTTGTAGCCCCAAACAATCCGCGTTATTATTTTAGTTTTTCGAAAACTTCGCAGTTTTTTTCAACTAAAAACCAAGTTGAAAAATTTAGTCATTATGATATTGAAAATGATACAATTTTGGATCTTGGTTTATTTGATTCACAAAACCTACTTGATTCAGCTAATTTAATTTTGTACTATAAAGAAATTGGTTCAAATAAAATTCTTGAAGCAAAAGGTCAACTTGTTGCCAAAAATGACCAAAAACAAGCTAGTTTTGTGCTAAGAAATTTAGATCGCAACCAAAAATACGAAATTGTTGCCACTAAATATTATTTTGATGATCCAGATCAACTTTTTGATTTGGCAATTTCGCCACTGGCTAATCGTTATTTTGCCCCAAGTCCAATTGCCGGTAAAATTTTAAATCTTAACCAAAAGCATTATGGTCTAAATTCGGCTTTGCTTGAGATTTCCCTAGCTTTTGAAAACAAAA
>NZ_AFHO01000022.1 GCF_000218525.1 Mesomycoplasma ovipneumoniae SC01
ATTGCCTAAAACCGGATGCTTTTTTGAAATTACCTTATCAAACTGGGAAACTCAGGAAAATAATAAAAATTAAGATTTTAGCGTTAAAAAACACCGATTTACCGGTATTTTTGCGTATTTAGATTCAATAAAAAGTGAATTTTTGCTATCAAACTGTAAAACTCACGTATTGAAAATTTTTTAGTCAACGTACTGTAATAAAATTTCTGTCATATTTTTCCAAGATTTTTTCATTAATTTTCTACTTAGTCACAAAAACCAATTTTTTTCTAATAGTTTGCCAAGAATTTTTGGACTAACAAAAAAATAAACAGAATTTATTAATGTTTGTAAAAACAAAGGCACTACCAAAATACAAAGGGGAATAAAAACATAAATATATGGCGGAACCGGAAGGTCATAAAGATCCCAAAATAAAATTCCAGCCGCTATTAATCCCACAACTATTGCTAAAATAAATCAACGAAAAATGATGTATGTAAAGTGAGCTGTTGATTTATAATATAAGGAAATTTTTTTATAATTATTTTTCATTTTCTTCTAATTCCTTAAATTTCTTAGCAATAAAAATTGCAAAAATATGTCTAATATCAATGCTATGATCATTTTTATATGAAAATACTAAATTTGGACTTAAGTAATTTAATGATAAATTGCTTATTCCGAGCTTTTCTTTAAAAGTATTAAACTCGTCTTTTGAGCTAAATTCGAGCAGCGGCGAGTCAGATTTATAATGAGGATCAGGTAAAATTATATCGTTAAAAAATTTATGAAAATCATTATCAAATGCAACCCGTAAATTTTTAATTTTAGTGTCATTCTCAAATTCTTTTATTAATTCCAAAACTGAAATTTTCAAAGGTTTTCCATAGTTTGAGAACGGATTTTCTAAGGTTAACTCGACATTTTCAGTGAAATTTTCAGTGAAAAAATTTAAATCAATTTTTTGAATATTATTCAATATTTTGTCTTGATTTAAAACACAAATATATTGGCTTTTTTGCAAAACTGCATCAAAATAGCATTGAGAAAGTTTAGCTTTTGTAAAAGGCAAATTAAATTTGGAAATTTCTTTTAAATCATTTATAGTATTTTTGAATTCAATTTCATAATTTTGACTTAAATTCTTTATATTTGAAAGTAATACAAATTTGTTAATTTTATTTGCAATTTGGTAAACTGGCGAAGTTATTGTTAAATTTTCAAGAGTTGTTTGATATTTTTTTGGTACAAAAATAAAACTAAATTCTTCACTTTTAATTGATATATCATAAGGATCAGTGATTTGTTTATTATCAAGAATTGTTGTTTTTTTAATCCCTAAATCATAACGTAAATTAGAACTTGAGCAAAAATCTAGATCGTTAATTTCAACTGATTTTAAAAAAGTCATACTTTCGGCAAAAGGTCCGCAAAAAACAATTAAAGGGTTAATTTTTGCTAATTCATTGGCTTTTTTATAATATTTGTCAAAATTTTCATCTTTTAATTTATGCAAAAGTCCAAAACTTAAGCGGCTTATTAAAAACAATTTTAAAAATTTTATAGATTTAGCAATGGAATTATTATCAAAATAATCAACAAATTTTTTCCTAAGAAAAAGACCTAAAAGAAAATAAACTCAAACAAAGGGTAAGGGCCAAAATGCTGCAGGGCCTACTCATCATATATTTTTGTCTCAAAGTAGGCCGGCCCCAATTGCAAAAATGATAAGAAAAACCAATGAAATTATTAAAAGTATAAGAATTTGCTGTCCTTTTTGGTCCTTTCTAATAAAATAAGAGTTTGAAAATTTAATATAATTGTTCAAAATGACAGAATGTTTTGTTATTTTCATGAAATCCATCTTTATAAAAAATTAATAATATCAGACCTAATTTAGGCTGATAAAATTTTTAGTTTAAAAACTTAGTTTTCCTCGTTAATTTTTGATATAACCCGTGAATATGTGCGTTTTTGAATATCTTCTGGCAAATTAACAACATCAGACTTTGAGGCAAAAACGTCTTTTCGTGTTGATTCGCTAAAGCCATCTGGAAATAAGTTAGTTTTTAATTTTTTGTCAGATTTATCGCCATAAAGTTGTAACATTGCATCAAAATAGGACTTAAATTGGTTTTTTGAGCCATAAATTATATCATAAGAAGGTAAATTATATTTTCCATAATAACCTTTATAGTCATATCCATAAGAACGTAAAGCCAGAACAAAAGCCGCTGAGGCAGCATTATCAGAAGCAAATTGGAGTCCGTAAATTTTTTCATTGCTATCACGAATTGAAGTTCCACTAACTCCGCCACCAGAGGCAAAATTATCAATTAAAAAGCCTTGACCTGAAATCAAATAAGGACTTGAAATTTCACCTTTTTCATTAGGCGCGTGATAAACTTCAAAATATGAACTTGTAAGTGTTGGATTTGTAATAAAATAGTCAGTTATTCCGGGTAAATTTACAAAAGAACGGTAAGAGCGAGTTCATGCAAATTCGCCACCTTTTTCTCAACGTTTGTCTTCTGGGTTATTATTAAAATAAAGAGCTTCAGGTTTATTAAATCAAGGTGAAACTTGGAAGCGTCTATTGGCAAAATCGGTTGGATTTTCATAACGATCAAGCGTTCTTTGACTTTCATTTTGTGTTGAAGGCCAACCAAAACCGTAAAAATCAGTTGGCGGAATTTTTTCATAAACTTTAGGATCAAGGAAGTTTTCTTCACGGCCTTGATAATGATTTTGTTGCTGGGCAGCATCAAAATAATCTTGAGTCATTTTTTTTGCTTGAGTTTCATTGTCGAAATTAACTTCAACAACGGCAAAATCAAGAACTTCTTCAATATTTTGGTACACCTTTTGTGAAGAAAAGTCTTTTGGCGAAGACTTTAGCGCGTTTGTTCCAATTACAATTGTACGCACATTTAAAGGTTTTTCTGGTGTTTTGTTGACAAGCAGTGAGTCACGTTCATATTGGCCATCCCGACCGTTATTATATAAAGTTCCATCTAATTCTTTAACGCGAACTTCTTCGCTGTCATAATAAGTCGCAAATCCTTCGCCAATTGAAGTTGGCAATTTTGAATGAATTGGTGTTGTATTTTTTAGTTTAGTCAGAGTAATTGTTCAAGTATTATATTGGCGAAATTCCTCACTATAATTTGACTCATCACGACCTCAGACTTGAGTTTTGTCACTTGGGGTGTCATTTGCAAGACGCAAACTTGCGGCAACGTGAGCATTTGTTATGAAAAATCACTTTAGAGGATAAGATCCATTTTCTGTTTTTTCAAAGTCAAGAATTGCCGCTGTTCCAAATGACATATCTGACCGAATTACCCTTTTTACTGCATCAGGATTTTCAATATTGTCATTAGGATCGCGTTGTCGACCGTTTCTTATTCCAAAAGAAAACGAATTTTTAGCTATTTTTCGATAAGTATCATTTGGTAAAACTCGCGGTAAACCGTTGCGATTAGATCCACCGGTTAGCTTTTCATTACCCCAATAAGCCGGAACTGCTGGAGGTTGTACAAAATTATTAATTAAAATACCTTTGATTTGACCGTCACTTCCAATTTCAGGCAAAGAAAAACCACGTAATTGCGCATTTTGATAATAAGGTTGATTAGCGTCTTTTGCTTGTTGGTTTAATTTTTCAAGGACATCCGTACTTGGAAGATTAAAACTTTCAGGAAAAGGTTTTAAAACACTTGCGGTAGTAAATCCGCTTTGACTAGGAATATTGTTCAAACTTCGATGGTATTCTAGTTCTTTTTTAGGGTCATCATATTTATATTGGTCTTCAACAATACGTTTGTTATCTCTTCAGATTGAAAAAGTTTGGCCTCCAGGTGCTAAAGATGCAATTTTTTCAGGTGAAACTGGCTCAGGTCGAGGATGATTTGGGTTGGGAATAGCGCCTGGATTTGGATCAGGAATTGGATTAGGATTAGGACCTGGAGCTGGACTTTGGCTTGGACTTTGAGGTTTTGGAGTGTCTTTTTGATTTTGAACTAAACTAACAAGTTCGGAAAAAGTCTTTTGAAATTCTGCTTTTTTGTCTTGATTTTGTAAGTCATCATCAGAAAAAGTGCTTAGTTTTGATAGGATTTTTTCTGATTCTTGGTTGAATTTACCTAGTTTATCAGAATTTAAAATTTTTTTTAAATTCTGAATTTCTTCGTTAATTTTTGTAAGTAAATTATTTATGTTTTCTAAACTATTATTTTGCGGTGAGTCAAATTTATTTTTTAGATCAGTTAAAGATTTTTCAACATCACTAATACTTTTTAAATTTGAGTCAATATTAGCACATGAAATAGCAATAATTGGCAAAATGGTTGGCAATAAAAATAAAATTTTAGACCTCAATTTCATCGCTAGCTCCTTCTTGTTGACTGTTTTGGTTAGCAATTTTAGTTTGGATTAAAACATTTCCAATTTGACCACCAAGTTGAGATTTTAACCCATCACTTTCGACATAAATTTGTGTAATTCGTCTTTGGCCATTGGCATTTGCCGCCCTAATGAATGACTCAAGTTGGCTTTTTGCATCACCAGTTAAATTTTGACCTTTTAAATAAAGTGGAATTCCGTAAATTTCCTGACCATTTCGCCTAAATTGAATTTCAGTTGGCGGCGGAGGCGGATCACCAAAAGCTAACCGCTGGCTAAATTGGGCGCCATCAAAATCGGAAATATCAACAACATAAGCATCTGCACCACCAACAAGGTCGGCTTGAAAAATCATTCGCTTGAATTTTAAGGTTCGACCACCTTCAAAATTTTCTTTTGCAAAAGGCTCAGGTCAGTTTTCAACATTTATATTATAAACACGGTTAAGTTCGTCAAACCAAATTCCTTTTAGAGTTTTGATATTAGTATCAGAAAAATCTAAAAAAGTCGGTCAACCGCCTTTGCCGCCAAAATTACCTTGAAAAACACGTTGGTTAATTTTGGAATTAAAAACAATTTCAAGACCTTCGTTAATTTTAGCAATATCATCACCTTTGTCAAACCGAAGTGTGTTAAAAATTATTGAAGAAGGAAGTTTTTCACCCGCATTTCTTGTAACGTGAAACTGACTTTGATAGTCAAAACTAATAAAATCAACGTTTTTCAATGCATTTGGATTAATTGATCAATGTTGTGAAACGGCATTTGAATCTGAATAGAGTTCTAATTCTTTTAATTTGACATTTTCAAGCCCTCTTAATCCGCGAGTTGCAGCTGGATTATTTAAAAATAAAGTCAATTTGATAACTGAATCAGGAATTGCTTTTAGAATTGGATCAATATTTTGCAATGAATTAAGCGAACCAACATTTTTAAGAACAACAGCTTGAATTTTATTATCTTGCTGGATTGCTTGGTTCATAATTTTTTGAAATTTATCAAAAGCATTAGAATCATCTGCATTTAGAACAATTGCTTTTATCGGACTTCGATTAGCGCGGTCTTCATTTTGTTCATTTGGAGTGTACTGGTAAATTTGGATTGAATTGCTTGAGACACCGTTTTCTGTAAAAATATTTTCAAAATCTTTTGAAACATCAGTTTTTGTTCAACCGGTATATTCAAGGCTCGAAATTGAACTTGAAACTCGAGAATAATAACTTGGAGTGTTAAAAACTCGGCTAAGATTTTCAGCTTTTAGTCGATTTAGTGTTGGATTTTTAGCTTCATCATCATAACCTCAAGCATAAGGATTGTCAGCATCAGGTAATAAACCTTGTTTTAAAAGTTTAATTTCCTCGGCTGTTAAGGGTTTTGGATTAGCCGCTTCGCGTCTTAGACGCTCTAATTCAGCTTTATTTTGCTCAAGCCGAATTGCTGGACAATCAATTGAAGGCTCACAAGAATACAAACTAAGTCGACGCCCTTCTTCTCAACTTCTTCGCGAACCTGGGGCGTCATCACCATTTCTTTTATTATATTCTTCGTCATAAAAGCGATTTATTTCTTTTACTTGTGCTTCAATATTAACAATACGTGTTTCGAGTTTTTTAATTTCAGCGCTAATTCCAGATGCTTTTCGTTGTAAAGCAAGCTGAGTTAGCCGACTTAATTCAGTACCAACTATTAAATTTGGACCCGAAGTTGCACTTTGAGGTGCAAATTTTGGTTTTAAAGTTGGCGCTTGTTGTGGAGCGGCAATTTCTGGCTTTTTTTCTTCAACTTTTTCGGTGTTTTTTATTATAATTGGTTGCTTTGTATCTTCAATTTTTTGAGTCTGGTTAGGTTTTTGCTCTTCTTTTTCCTTAAAAATTGCATTTGTAACTGGTGAATTGAATTTTAGATCATTATCAACTTCGTTTTTGGCAATTGTTGATGGGCTTGAGTTTGAATATGTGTTTTCAAAAGCTGGAAAATTCAGCGATGTTAAATATTGATTAAGAGCACTAGCGACCGGAATAATAATTATAGGCGTAGCAACCAAAAGAACAATTTTGCCTCTTTTGGTCAAAAAAGTCATTATCCACCTCCAAGTTGTCTGTTTTACTTAAATTATAACATCTTTTTTTTTTTTTTTAGGATAGTAATTTTGAAAAAATAAGGTAAAATTATATTCTAAATTTAATTTTTCCTTAAATTATATTATTTATGTAATATCGGAAATTAAGGGCGAAATTTTACAAAAATAAAGGAGAAAAAATGCAATTTAAAAAATATTCAGAAATTCCCGAAAAGCACCGTTTTGATCTAGAAGTCTTACTTGAAGGAAAAACAATTGAGGAGAATTTTGCCGAAATAGTCCAAATTTCGCAAAAATTAATTCAAACAAAGGATCAACAATTTGACAATGTTGAAAATTTTCTTCATTTTAAAAAACTTGAAGAAGACTTTGGGATCAAATATAACAAAATTTATAATTACATTTCAAACAACATAAGCACAAATGTTGTTAGCCCTGTTTTTAGCCAACTTAATGAAAAATTTTCTTTCTTAATGTCAGAATTTGAGGCTAAATTAGGTTCACTTGATGTTATTTTTTATAAAAATGAAGAAAAAATTCTCGGCTGAATAAATGATGAACGCGTAAAACCTTATTTAAAAGATTTAAATTATCGACTTGATAATAAAAAACACAAACTTGATGATCAAGTTGAAGAATATCTTACAAAAACATCTTTTGGTGAAGTTTCAGTTTATAAAATTTTTTCAATTCTTTCAAATTCAGAAACTAAATTTGCTGATATTATTGACGAAAAAGGCGATAAATTGCCACTTAATTCGACAAATTATTTTAATTATTTAAAAACCGGAAGCCCTCATGTTCGTCAGTTAGCCTATCAAAATTATTATTCAGCTTATTTGGAACATAAAAATACTTTTGCAAATTTATTTTATCAACATATTAAATCTGCCTCAGTTGATGCAAAGACAAGAAATTATGATTCATTAATTCAAGCTTGCTTGTCTTCTGATCGGTTTTTAGAAGATAATTTGCAAAACTTATTTAATAATGTTGCTGCAGCATTTCCAATTTTTGATAAATTTTTTCATGCCCAAAAACAATTTTATAAAGCAAAATTTGGAACAAAAATGAATCATTGAGACCGTTTAGTTCCACTTGTTGAGATTAAAGATAATTATTCTGTCGAAGATGCCCAAGAAATTGTCCTTAAATCTTTAGAACCAATGGGTCAAGAATATGTAGAAATTGTCAAAAGCTCTTTTTCAGATCGTTGAATTGACTATCACTACGTGCCTTCTAAGCGTTCTGGGGCATATTCAATTGGTGGATCTTACGGTCTTGAAAAAAAATATATTCTTATGAACTTTGATTTTACAATTAATTCAGTTCATACTTTAGCTCACGAATTAGGACACTCACTTCATTCTTATTATTCTGATTTACACCAAAATTATCACAACAGTTCATACCCAATTTTTCTTGCCGAAATAGCTTCAATCTTTAACGAATTAATGGTTGATGATTATCTTTTGAAAAATCAAGATGATGATAACCTCAAATTTGATATTGTTTTACAAAAAATTTCAACCTTTATTTCTACAGTTCAGCGCCAAGTTATTTGAGCTGATTATGAGGCTGTTTTATATAAAAAAATGGACAGTGGCGAACTAACTGGATCATATGATGATTTTGTTGAAATTTACCGTCAAATAATTAAAAAATATAAACCAAATGATGATGAAATTGACGAAAAATCCTTTATTTATAGCGTAATTGTTCCTCATTATTATTATGGATATTATGTTTATAAATATGCAATTGGTTATCTTGCTGCTAATGTTTTCTTCCAGAAATACAAAAAAGAAGGAAAAACAGCAATAAAAAATTACATCGAAAATTTCCTTTCAAAAGGTGGATCTGATTGACCAAGCGAAATTCTCAAAGAAGCTGGAGTTGATCTTAGTGATCCAGAAATGTACCGTCAAGCCTTTTCGCTTCTTGAAAGTCAAGTTGATGAGTATATTCGTCTAGGTAAAAAAATATTTAATATTGATTTTTAGTCAAATTTTAAATATTTCATCCAAAATTAAAAAAGCATGTGATTATTTTTCACATGTTTTTTTTGTTTTTTAAACAAAAAAAACAATTAATTATGTTCATTTAGTCAGTCAAAGCCGTTTATTCCGTGATATCCCGAGTTTCCAAGTTTAATAAGATAATCTTAAAAAAGTCTCCAGTTTTGGCACTTTTTTAACTTTTTTGGCAAAAGTCAATTACCTATTTTAAAGCACTGGCAAAAATCAATTTATGGATAAAACAACAAAAATCATAAAAAAATACAACTACTATTTAAACTCAATGTAAATAGAAAGCTCGTTTTTACTTACAATGAGCCTAAAAAAATATATGAAGTTTTGAAAGAACAATAATTAAGAGCCATAAATTTGTAGATTTCTAAACGGTTAAATTTAAGGCATTCCATTATATTTAAAGCCATAATGGAAAAAATGGCATTATCTAAGTTTATTGTGCCAAAAACATAACTTATTCCTCCCTAATTCAATATCAAAATTTATTAATTTATTCTTAAGTTAGTCTAATTATAACTCAAAATTTTTTTAAACCAAGCATTTTTTTTTTTTTTTTGCAAAGTGGTTAATTTTAAAATAATGAAAAATAAGATTTTAGGTCAAAAAACACGGATTTACCTGTATTTTTGCGTATTTATAGTCATTAAAAAGTGAATTTTTGCCATCAAGCTGGGAAACTCAAGGTAAAAAAATATTTAATATCGATTTTTAGTCAAATTTTAAATATTTTATCCAAAATTAAAAAAAAACAATTAATTATGTTCATTTAGTCAGTCAAAGCCGTTTATTCCGTGATATTTAATAAGGTTAGGAATTTTTTGGTTGCCACTTTTGTTATAAAAATCAGAATCAAAACTTAAAATTGTAAGTTTATTTGTGATTATTCTTTCGGCAATAATTTTTTCTAATTCAGCCAAAAATCAAGTTGTATAATTATTAATTATATCTAGTTCAACAATTAGAACATCCACATTTTTTAGTTTTTGGGTTAATTTGGTTTTGTTTTCGGTAATAAATTGGCAAATTTCAGACAAGTTAAAGTAGCCAACATTAATTTTTCGAATTGCAAAAAAAATAGTAAAACATTTCAAAAGTAAGGTTTGTGAAACACTATCTCAATTAGTTCAGTAAACCAAACTTTGGTTCATTTTGTTTTTATTTAAATAAATTTTAAATTTTTCTAATAAAGGTAAAATTTGTCCGAATTTTCCAACATTAAGTTGCTTCATAATTTTGACAAAATCTTTAAATTTAGGAAAACTTATTTCTGGCAAAAGTAAAAATTCAGCTCATTTTTTATTGTCTTCTGATCAGAGAAAAATACATTTTCCTTCAAGTTTTCTTGTTTCAGGTGCCCTTATTATTTCAAATTTGTAATTAGGAAACTTTTCCCATTCAGTTGCTCGCCAAAAAAGGTCTAAATTTTCGTAATACTCATTTTTATCAATTTTGAGTTGTTTAATTCAACTGGCAAATTTTGGATTTTTAAGAGCTGATTCATAATCTAAATCTAAAAATTTATAATCTAAATTCGCTGATATTTGATCATTTTTAAGGTTATTTTTATCATTTTTAATAACTTGATTATTTTTAAGACTATCATGATCATCGTTACTTAAAATTTTCTCTAAAACGTTAATAAGTGATTTTGCTATCTCTTTGTTGTTGGAATTACTGCTAGTTGTTTTTTTAGTTTTTGGGTGAATTTCTGTCATATTTTACTTAGTTATTAATTAATTTCATTTTCATCAATAAATCAGGAAATTGTATTTATCATTTCAGGTGTTTCAACTTTTGATTTTTTAGGACTTTTTGTTTTATAGATTTTTTTAACACTTGATTCAAGGTCAATTATTTTTTTAGTTTTTGCACTTTCAAATTTATTTTTATTATTTATTTTTGTTCTAAAAATCTCTTCAAGTTCAAGTTGAACATCTGAACCACTAATAATTTGATCATCTCACAAATTATCAAGAATCTTTTTAATATAATTAAATTTTACTTGATTGCCAACTTTAAAACAATATTCAATAACATTATTAATCGCTCAATTAGAAAAACTTCTTTCTTCGACATATTCCAATAATGCATTTCGAAGTCGCGGCCTCATTGAATTTCCAGTTAAAAATAAGTGGTATTTTTCAAAGTTTAACTCTTTTTTTGCTTCATTTTTGTCGATATTTTTGACACAATTAAAAATAGTTGAAATGTTTTGGTTATTCTGTCCAAAAATTTCATAAAATTTTTTTGAAAGATTATGGAATTTATCAGTCTCAATTTGTCTAAGCTCAAATTTTTCAAAATTATTTTTAAATTTTGATATTAAACTTAAGTATCTTTTATCAGTAATTTTTTCAGTGATTAGTGGTTTTAAATAAGGATTTTTGTCAATTTGTTCAGAATTTAAAGGTTTTTTTATTTCTATTAAATATTTTTCTTTTTGGGAATCATAAAAGGTTTGAATTAAATTTAAACATTCCAAAATTTCACGAGTTTTATTAAAATTATCAAGGCTAATACTGTAAATTTTGTCCAAAAAATCAAAGTTAATTGGCTCGTTTGTGTTTTTGATAGTTAAAAAATATTGGAACAAAAGATAACCTTGAAATTTAACAACGGGAAAATAAAAATATAACAAATTATTTAAATCATTTTGATCAAAATCAGAATTTGAAATTACAAAGTAGGAATGCATAGCAAAGTGAAATTGTAGCCCTATTTAAAAATTTTTGTGAAAAATTTTGGCAAAAATGATGGCCTTTTTCACCTTGAATTTGAGATTTTGACATTATAAAATTTTATTTTATTGCCATTTAATGCCCGGTTTTTTTGTCAAACTTCTTTTTTGACCTTTTTGGCTTTAATGTTTAAAAGTAATTGTTTCCTTGATGCGCTAATTCAGACTGTTTTTCAAAAAAATGCCTGAAAATCGGCGTTTTTTGTCCATAAATTAGGTATTTCGACAAAATGGTAATAATTGTTTCTTAAATGCTCTTCTAAAATTGGATAGATTTTCTGTTCAATAAAATCACGATTTTGTTGGCTCTCAACCATAAAATCGCGAAGTTTATTTTTATCTAGGACATTATTATGAATAAAATCAGGTTTAAACTTTTTAACTATTTCAAAACATGGGTTATTTTCTGAAAAACAATTAAAATAAAATTCATCTGTATACAAAACAGAATATCCAAATTTTTCAACTGCTTTTAAAAAAGTTGTTTTCCCACTTGCGTAAAACCCAACTATTGCGATAGATTTTGGGTTGAAAATGAAATTTTCAAGCGCTTTTGCTACCCCGAATTTTCTTTTATAGCCGATAATATGAGCATGTTTTTTTAGTTTTCTGGGCGAATTTTTCATCAAAATTAATGTTTGGACAATATTTTTTGCTGAAATGTCGTTTTCAGAATCGCCAATATGAAATGAATAATTTAATGAGATATTAGCAACTTTTGAGATAAAAACGGCGGCTTGACCTTTTGAGGCATTAAAATCGGTAATTTCAATAACAAATCCTTTTTCAATAGTATAAATTTGAATTTTTTCAGAAAAAAACTCCTCAAGAAATTTTCTAAATTTACTTATTTTAAAAATATTAGGTGAAAAAAGCAAAATTTTTTTGACACTTTTTGGTAAGTCAATTTTGTTAATGTTTTTTACTTGAAGATTTGAAAAAAGTTTTGAAAAAAGGTACAAAAAACTTTTTGGAGGAGAAAAAACAATTTTTGAATCAAATGAAATTGAAACATTTCATTTTTTTGCAAAAGAGAGAATTTGTTCTACAATATTTTGATTAATGGTGGATTCAAAGATTAAATTTAAATTTTGGTCATAAATTTCGGCGCCATTTTGACAAACATAAAAATTTGCAGAAATTTTTTTACCAATATTAACAATATCAGTCGAAAATTTTCTTCCTGTTGAAATTACAATTTTACATTCTTTTGCTAATTTTCTTACTGAATGCAAATTTGTATCTGAAATTTGGGCGTTTTTCCCCTTTCCAATGTCTAAAAGGGTACCATCAAGATCGATAAAAGCAATTTTATAAAACATATTTAAACCAAATTTGCAATATTTTCAGCAAAATTATATAAAAAATGCTAAAATTATATAATATTTTAATAAGTGTTTTTTCTAGTTGAAAAAATGTTTTTTAATATTACTAAATTATAATATAATTTTGAGTTTTAGTACAAATTAAGGATTTATTTATGAAAAAGCAAAATATATTTCAAAAGATCGCCAATTTGAATTCAGATTCAAGGAAAAAACCACAAGAAAAAGCGCCAGCTAAAGCCAAAAAAATTTGAATTCCAATTACTTTGACTGCCGGTTTTTTAACTGTAATTGGCCTTGGGGTTGGAATTCCTTTGTCTTATTCAAGTGGTGGTACAAATCATCTAGAAATCCGCGATCCTAAATCCGATATAGTAATTCTTAAGTCCCCTATTTCAGACAAAAATATCAAAGTTGAAGAATTATTGAGTGTTTTTAAATCTGACAATTCAAAACAGCGCGATGATCTTCGTGAAGCTCAAAAATATTTAATTGAATTTTTATATAATCAAGAATATGAAGCATCCAAAGTCTTTCAAGCAGCCTGGGAAAATACAAACACTGACAAAACTCAAGGAAATTCCCGCCGGTTTACATTGCAGTCCTTTGAAGAAATACGTCAATCCCAACGAAACTTTCTTCATGATGAGCGTAGTAGATACCAAACCACTTTTGGCTTTAATAATTGAGAGACTGAATTCAATAAGTATTTAAATTCAGATCCGCGCTTTAATAATGCTGTTAATATTAACCAAGCAGTTGAAGCTCTTTCAATTAATGCGGCACAAGATGTCGCTTTTGCCCGGTTTAAATTGGGAATTAATAAAAATTTTACTAAAAGTGATATTGAAGATCGAATTTTGAAAGATGATATTAAAGACGAAAAAGGACAAATAGTTTATAAGAAAGGCGAAAAATTATTTGCCGGCTTAATCGAGATCGGCAAAAATGGCTTTGGTCCAAATATTGCTAGTCCAAATCCGACTTCAGTGTCAAATGATCCTAAAATTTCCGCTTTTATTACTAACTCTTTTATTAAGGAGTATGTAAATCCGACTAAAATAATTAACGAAATTTATTTTGATCCAAAAGCACCTTTGGCCGGAAATTTCAACTTTTTTGAAATTTCTCAAATTTCAATTAATGCAAAACCAAATGCAAGAGATGCAAAATCTCCTTGAAGTGTTGATAAAAAAACTCTCCAAGAACTTTTAACTTATAAAGTTTTAAAAACAAGTTCTGAATCATCACTTGCTGAGCAAGTTAGCAATAATTTGGAACTAATTGAAAATTTTAAAGGCGGAAATTCTACTGATCCGACCCAAAATAATCAAGACAAAATTCTACTTTCTACTTTAGATTATGAAAATAATAAAAGAAGTGCTGAAATTTTAGGTCAACTTCCGATTGCCTCACTTAGTCAAACTTTAATAAATAATGAAGCTGGCTATATTTTTGCTTTTTTAGAAAATTCAAGCTCAAGCGTACCAAAACAAAAACTATTTAGCAAAACTTTAATGGAAAAACTTAAAGATTTACTTTTTAAAAATGCCCCAAGTTTGCTTGTTGACCCATCTGAGTTAAATTCTAAGCCAATTAGTGAAATTAGAAGTTTAAATCAACGGCTTCATTCATATATTCAAGGACTTTCTGATAATGAACTTACTCAGGCAGGGAAAGCTTTTTTAGAAACTTTTGGTGCAGATGAAAATGATTATCGTACTCATTTAGTTTATAATTTAGGTGATAATTTGAAATTAGTGCTTGATTCCAAAGGGATGAAAGTTTTGAGTTTAAATAAAATTAGTAGCCTTGAGGAATTTAACAAAATAATTTCTCACCAATTGCAATTAAGCGCTAATAATCAAGTTGACTCAAAACAAAATTCAACAATAAACATGAGTCAACTTTTTGCCGATATTTCGAATAATAATTTTATTCAATCACTTTTAGTTCGTGATGCAAATTATCAAAAACAACTTTTAGAGTCAAAAAAAACGACAGTTGAGCAAGAAAAAACCGATTTTTTAAATTCAGTTTTACAATCGTCTGAAAATTTTTTGAATTTTTACGTTCTTTCTCAGGTTTTAAATATTAACCAAAAGTTACAAGATTATATTTCTAACGCAACTTTAAATGATTTAAGCGCAGATTTTTGGTATAATAATCAAAAAGAACGTTGGGAATTGAAAGCCGATCCATCAAAAGAGTTGCGCCAGGCGATAATTGATAAACTTGAAAGTCTTTTTCGATTTAGTCATTAGTTGAAAGGAAAATTTGTGAAAAATCACCCCAAAAAAAACAAATTTTTAAAAAAATTAGCGTTTTTCTTAGTTGTAGGCACATCTTTTAGTGCTTTAGTTTCTTGCGCTGTTAATGTTGATTCGTCCGAAAGGATTGAAGAAGACCGAAGAATAAGTTCAAATGATGTTAAGGATTTTGTTGAAAATGCCTATGTTGAAAATATTTTAGCTCAAAACATTTTCAAAACCGGCTCAAATTCACTTGCTAGCGAATTTAGAAATACAAATTCGCAATTTTTTGCAGAAGCAAAAGCGGCTTTTGATTTTTACCAAAACTACCAAATTAGTTTGGATCCAACTTATAGTTTAAAATTCATTGCCCAATTACAAAGTACTAATGCAATTTCAGCCAGTGATTTTGCACTTTTATCACCTCAGGTTGGTTATAATAAGACTTTTAATGATCAAGCATTTATTGTTTTATACAATAATTTTTCAACCGGAATTGCGCGTGAAATAAATAAAATGTTGCTAGTTAAGGCTTATTTAACTCAACTTGATCAACCAAATTTAATTAAGGATTCGCAAATTTATAAAGATGGTATTTCAGCGAGAACATCCTTTACATCACGGCAAATTTTTCAAAATATTGATCCAAATTCACCAGATTTTTTTCTAATTCACTTAATGTTAACAAAAAATCCGGTTCAAGTTTGGCAATTTGAATCAAACGACCCAAATAGTATAAGTACTTTTTCACAACTAAAAATTAAAGATACTAATACTTTTAATACACTTTTACGTAGCGAAAATATTAATTCTAGATTAACTCGCAAAGAGCAAGAATTTGAAAAACTCGGAAAAAATGATGACATTGATACAACATTATTGCTTGGATATGCTGGAATTTTGTACCGTCAAAATGCTTCTTTAGGTGACTTATCTTTCCAATTTAACGATCTTAGAGTTCAAGGTCAAACTAAATCTGGTTTTTTAGATCCAACTTCAAATCTTCTTTGGTCAGCTAAAGATTTCCAGAATTTTAACTTAATTAACCAAGCAAAAATGTTTCCTGTTGAGCTAAGCCCAAATTTTGACCGCAAAAAAACTAAAGATCAAGTTCAAATTTCTGACTTTGAGATCAAAATTCCTACCCAGATTTCAGGAATATCATATAAAATTAAAAACGTAATTCCGACAAAAGATAATGATGCTAATAAATTTGCTGTTGGTGTTATTGTCGAAATTAGTATAAATTCATCAAAATTTTATTACAATGTTGATGTTAGTTGGGATGAGAATAGAACTTTTTATAATCCTCAGATAAATGTTGAAGGTCAAGATTTACCAAAAATTGATAGTGGAATTCCGGCAGTTAGCTCTGACTTGTCAAAAATATCGGTCAAATATTATAACAAATTAGCTCCTCTGTATGATAAAATTGTTCAAGAAAATAACACAAAACAAGTCTACTTTTCGCTTGAAAATACACCTTGAAATACCCAACAAGAAAAAACAAAACTAGCTTATTCATTATATCTTGCTGATCAAGGCGGAATTTTCCGTGATGCTAAAGACTTTTTTGAATCAATTGGATATAAAATCGAAACCAAGGACCCAATTGTAAAAATTAGTTAATTGTTAGAAAACTTTAGGGGAAAAATGGAAAATACAACATTATTTTTAGATATTATTGCAAAAAAATCACCAGCAAAAATTATTTTTGAAGATGATCAAGTTATCGCTTTTCTTGACAAGTTTCCGGTTTCACCTGGCCATTTTTTAGTTGTGCCTAAAAAATATTCGCGAAATTTATTTCACATTTCCGATGAAGATCTTACTTATTTAGTAAAAATTGCAAGAAAATTAGCATTAGACCAAGTTAAGCAGCTTGGCGCAACCGGTTTTAGACTTCAAGTTAATAACGAAAAAGATGCAAAACAAACAATTTTTCACACGCACATTCACATTATTCCGTTTTATAAAAAAGAAGAATAATTATAACTAATTCCCCTTTTTTGAATTAAATCTCAAAAAAGGGGAATTTTATTTTTACATAAAGTTTCAAAATTTTTTCAATTAAATTATAATTTTTCCCGAGTTTCACAGTTTGATGAGAAAATCTTAAAAAAGTGTCGTGGTTTATTTTGGTCACTTTTTAACTTTTTTGGCAAACTTAGGAAAAATAACTATCAAAGCAAAACACTAAATTTTAAATCTAACACTCATGAATGCAAAATCTACTTATTAATCAAATAAAACAAACTAAAAAAAGCTAAAATTTTTAACTTAAAAAGCAAAATTATGAAATATTTAAACTACCTTTTTTAGTTAAAACACTGACAAAAATTATAAAAAAATACAACTACTATTTAAACTCAATGTAAATAGAAAACTCGTTTTTACTTAAATTGAGCCTAAAAAAATATATGAAGTTTTGAAAGAACAATAATTAAAAGCCATAAATTTGTAGATTTCTAAACGGGTAAATTTAAGGCTTTCCATCATATCTAAAAATATAATGGAAAATTCGCATTATCTGAGTTTTTATGGCAAAAACATAACTAAGTCCCCCTTAATTCTAATATCAAAATTTATTAATTCATTCTTAGTGAGTGTTATTATAACATAATTTTATTTTAGACCAAACATTTTTTTTTTTTTTTTTGCAAAGGGTTAATTTTAAAATAATAAAAATTAAGATTTTAGCGTCAAAAAATACGGATTTACCGGTATTTTTGCATATTTATATTCACTAAATGTGAATTTTTTGCATCAAACTGGAAACTCAGGTTTGAATTATTCCTAAAAACGGGAATTTTATTTTACATAAAGTTTCAAAATTCTTTCAACTAAATTATAATTTTTTGCTCTTAGGGCGATTCCGGAAGTCAAGTGGGAAGTAAGCCCGAATTGATCATAAAAAAGTGAATTGACATTGCCATTTACAGTTAAAATTGAACGATTAATAAAAGCAAGACTTCCATCTGCATTAAAAATTCCACTTCCTGATGCTCCAGGTCCGTTTGTTGCAAAAAAATTAGCGGCAATTAAACGTGGGTCACCATTATCTCGGCGAAAATTTACCCCTTTAAAAACATTTTTTGAAAATAAATTATTTGCCCAAAACATCCCTATTTTTGTTGTATAGTCAAAATCACCATCGTCTCAAATTCGGTCTGAAATTTTCAGCGGCGGAAATTTTGAAATTTTTTGTCAATATTTTTTAAATTCAGCAAAACTGTTGACAAAATTTTGGAATTTACCGTTTTGAAGCGAATAAGTTGAATTTATAAAACCTTGTTGGTGTTCGCTAAAATATTTTATAAGTTTATCAACATCGTTTATAAATTTTGAGTAATTAAAATAAAAAACGGCAATGTCAAAGTCGTAATTGTCTCATTCTGCCAGCTCAAAATAATTTTGATACAAATTTTCCATATACTCATCAATTTTTACATTACTTTGTGGACTAAATGGTAAGTTATGTACTCCATTTTTTAATTTTTCTTCTTGTTCAAAAAGGCGAAATAAAATGCGATTATCTAGTTCTTTTATCTTAAAATCATCATAATATTGTAAAAACTTGATTAGTCTTGCATTTAGTTGGTTTTGGCCAACTTTTTTATTCATTAGTTTTCAAAAAGGAATTTTGGTTCCTTGTGGGTGAATAACGTGAGCATTAGTTAAAAAAGCAGCTTTTTCGGAATTTGCGTTTAAAAAAATACCTGTTCCGGGCGCAAAGCGAATGTTTCTTGTGAAAATATTGGAAAATCTTTTTTGCTCAAGACTATCAGAATTAAACCCAAATCAACGTAAATTATAATAATTTCCTAAAGCGCGGCGGTTAAAATAAGCAAAATGATTTTGTTTAGCATTAATATCACCAACTAAATTTGGGTTCATTCTATCAAGTAAATAAACTTTTAAATTAT
This sequence comes from Mesomycoplasma ovipneumoniae SC01, assembly GCF_000218525.1. GTDB lineage: Bacteria > Bacillota_I > Bacilli_A > Mycoplasmatales > Metamycoplasmataceae > Mesomycoplasma > Mesomycoplasma ovipneumoniae_A. The sequence continues at coordinate 18,740 of NZ_AFHO01000022.1, forward strand.
CATTTTGCTGCCCAAGAAAGGTGTTTTGGTTTTCTTTTTTAACAACATTTTCCCAATTTCTAAGAAAATAGCGGCTATAATTCGAAACTAGATTGTTTGGGGCTTTAAAATCATTTCTTTCAAGATCTGATAATAAATCTGTGCGGAAATTTCGCACTGATTTATTATTTACTTGAACAAAATCAAAAATAGGTTGAGTTTGTTCAACTGATTCAAAATCATTTTCATTTTCAGGTTTAACTTCCGTGTCAGTTTGTATTTTTTCAGTTGTTTCTTTTTTTTCTTCAGAACCCGGTTTTAATGAATCGATTTTTTCTGGTTGTTTTTGGTCATCTTCATTAATTTCAACTTTGGGCGGGTTATTTTCAACTTTGGGCGGTTTAGTTTCAACTTCTGGTAAATTATCTTCAACTTTGGGCGGTTTAGTTTCAACTTTTGGCGGTTTAGTTTCAACTTTTGGCGGATCAGTTTCAACTTTGGGTAGTTTATTTTCAACTTCTGGCAAATTTTTTTCAACTTTGGGCGGATTAGTTTTTATTAACTCAATTTGCGAAGTGCAACTTATAACTACAAAAGGACTTAAAAAACCTAAATAAAACAGATATTTTGATAAGTTTTTCATAATATATCTCTCTATTAGTTATAAATTAGCAATTTTTAAATTTTAAATTCAAAAAATTACTTGGATTTTATAAATTATACTATATAATTTTTAAATATTCAAAATTTTATCAATTTACAATTTAATCAAAAAAGGAAATCTCATGAAAATTCAAAGCGCCCGAAAACTTGGTTTTTTTGCAGCCTTATCAATGCTTGTTGGCTCAGTTGTTGGAATCGGAATTTTTTTCAAAAATAATAGTATCGCAGCAACCACTAATAATAATGGCTATGCTTGACTTTTTGCTTGAATTATTGGAGGAATAATTTCGCTTTTTGCTGCAATTAGTTTTTCAGAAATTAGCTTTTTAAAACAAACCAAACTAAATGGACTAGCAAACTGGTCCTACCAAATTGGTGGCAAAAAAAGTGGTTATTTTGTCTTATTTAGTTACGGATTTTATTATTTAGGAATGCTAAGCCTAATTTTAGGAATATTTTCGTCTGAAATTACAATTTGGTTTATTCAGACAGCTAGTGGCTCTGGTTTCTCATTTCCGTTTTGGGCGCACATATTATTAGGTGCTTTTTTTACTATTTTGTTTGTAATAACAAATTATGTTTCTGTTAAATTTTCCGGATATATTGCCCTTGTTTCAACAGTTTTAAAATTTGTTCCATTAGTTGTTGCCGTCTTTGCTGGGATTTTTTTTCCTACAACTCATAATGACGGTGGTTCTAGTGCTTTTGTAGTAACCGAAAAAAATAGTTTTGATTTTTCAAAATTAGTGCTTGCCCTTCCAGCTGTTTTGTTTGCTTATGATTCATTTCTTTCAGTTGGTTCAATTCATAATAAAGTTCAAAAAGCAAACAAAAGAGTCCCTTTGATTATTACAGTGGGAATGATTTTAATCGTTAGCGTTTATACTCTTATTGGTTTATCATCAGCGTTGCATAATAAGGGAACAATTTCAGGTCTAATTAGTGACGTTTTCCCGGCTAATGCAGCCCGAGGCATTACTATTTTTGTAGCTTTTTTCCTTTTAATTTCAACATACGGAGTAACTAATTCTTTAAATGCTGCATTTGTAAATCAAGTTAGAGATCTTGTAAAATTAAATGCAATTGTTGGAACTTATAGTTTAAAAAAGAAATATTCTAATGAAAAAGTTACAATTTTTTATCTTTTTATTACATTAGTGTTTTGGGCGCTTGTTATTTATATCCCTTCGCTAGCCATTAAACTTCCAACAAAAGATGGAACAGGAATTGGATTTGGTAGTGATGTTATTGTTGATTCGATGTCCAATTTCCCTTCACTAATTTTCTTTGGTGTATATATGGCAATTATTGTCGCCTATTCACGCAAAAAAATAAAGTATCCTAATTTAATTGAGCGTAAAATTAACCCAAAATTATATTGAATTTCAGCAATAATTTCTTCAAGTTTAATTCTAATAGCCGTTGTTGCCTTTATTTATTCACAAATTTATGCAGTTGCAACACAAGCTCATTCTTCTTCTGGTGCTGGAGTTTTTGCTGATAATGGTTTAATGCTTACAAATATTGGTAGTTTTCTAATTTTTATTACACAAATATTAATATTTGTTTCTTTCCCTTATATTAATTACTTATTAATTTCTAAAGTTGATAAATTTGATTTGTTTGATAATTTTGACTCAGCTAAAATTGAAAAAGCTGAATAAAAATCAAATCTATTAAGAAATTTATTTAACCTGTTTTTCATTTTTATTTATTTAAGAATAGTAATTTTGTTAGTTAAATTTATGTTTACTTACAAAAAACGCCTCACAAGTTTCCCAGTTTGATGAAATAATCTTTAAAAAGTGTCCGATTTTTGGGCACTTTTTAAACTTTTTCGGCAAACTCACGAAAAATAACTATCAAAGCAAAAACACTAAATTTTAAATCTAAACATCAAGAATGCAAAATCTACTTATTAATAAAATGGTAATGTTAAATATTTTGTGTTTTTAAAGCAAATCTATTTTGATAAAATTTATCATAAAGGACAAAAATATGAAAAAACAGAAAAAAACATTATCCCCATTTGAGTTAGAAGCTAAAAAGCTTGTTGACAAATACGCTGATTATAAAAAATTAAGAAAAGAAGATTTTCACAACGAAATTTCGCATATGTTTAAAACTTTTACTGAGGCACTTTTAAAGGCGGAATTAAGTCAACATTTAGGCTATGAAAAAAGCAACCGAAGCAAAAAAGGCGTGCATAGACCGAATAAGCGAAACGGATTTTCGGACAAAACTGTGAATTATAATAGTAATAATTTTAATCTAAAAATACCAAGAGATCGAAATGGCACTTTTGAGAACAAATTACTCGGTAAATACGAAACAAATTTAGGCGATATTGAAGAGCAAGTGTTTTCACTTTTTGCATCAGGAATGTCATATGAAAATATTGTTAACACAATAAAAAGTATCTATAAAAAAGAAATAAGTAATGCCTGAATTTCTTCAGTTACTGACAAATTATTGCCCGAAATTGAAAAGTGAAAATCACGAAAAATTGAGAATTCCTATCCAATTTTGTACATTGATGGGATGTTTTTTAATGTCAAAGAAAACGGTGTTTTTGTTAAAAAATCACTTTATCTTATTCTTGCAATTGATTGGGACGGAAATAAAAAAGCACTGGGATTTTGGATTAAAAATACCGAATCAGCAAGTAATTGACTTGATGTTTTTAACGAACTAAAAATTCGCGGGCTGGAAGATGTTCTAATAATTTCTTGCGATAATCTAAGTGGAATTACTCAAGCAATTGAAGCGGTTTTCCCGCAAGCAGATGTTCAAAAATGTGTTGTTCACCAAATTAGAAACTCGCTTTTAAAAGTTTCTAACAAAGACAAAAAAGAGTTTGTCCTTGATATGAAAAAGATTTATCAAGCGGCTAATCAAGAATTTGCAATGCAAAATCTTGATAAATTTGCAGAAAAATGAGGCCAAAAATATCCTTCAATTATCAAGTCTTGGTATACAAATTTCGTTGAACTAACGACATTTTTTAAATATACATATGAATTGAGGCAAGCAATTTATACGACAAATTTAATTGAATCAATGAATAGATTAATTAGGAAAAATACAAAAACAAAAGGCGGAATTCAAAGTGTAAATTACCTTTCAAAAATAACTTATTTAACTCTCCAAAACGCATCTACAAAATGACAAAAGGTAAGAAATTGATTCATGATTAAAAAACAATTAGAAATTATTTTCCCTAATCGGTTAAATAATGTAAAATTAAATTAGATTACATTTCTATTTGAAAAATGCAGAAAAATTTAAAACACAAAATTATGAACACTCCCAATAAATAAGGCAAACTAAAAAAGCAAAGTTATAAAATATTTAAACTGCTTTTTTAGTTTAAAACACTAACAAAAATCATGAAAAAATACAACTACTATTTAAACTCAATGCAAATAAAAACTCGTTTTTATTTGCATTGAGCCTAAAAAAACATATGAAGTTTTGAAAGAACAATAACCAAAAGCCCTAAATTTATAGATTTCTAAACGGGCAAATTTAAGGCATTCCATCATATTTAAAAATATAATGGATAATTCGCATTTTTTGATTTTTTTATGACAAAAACATCCTTGATTCCTCCCTAATTCAATATCAAAATTTATTAATTTATTCTTAAGTGATGTTAATTATAACATAACTTTATTTTGCGCCAAGCATTTTTTTCAAGTGTTAATTTTAAAATAATAAAAATTAAGGTTTAGCGTCAAAAAACCCGGATTTACGGGTATTTTTTCATATTTACATTCACTAAAAAGAGAATTTTGCCATCAAACTTGCAAACTCAGGAAAATATGTCTGAATTTTAGTACAGTTTATTTTTAGCGATTGATTAACATAATAACTTATTCTTTTAAAAAACAATTTTTTAGGTATTTTTTCCTAAAAAATTTTTAATATATAGTATAATTATAGTAATAAAGAATTAATATTGTATATAAAAAAAGGAAAAAACATGAAGAATAAGTTAAAGTTTTTTAAGTTTATCACTAATATTGTCGCCTTTTCTTGATTAAACCTAAGTGTTTTTGGGTCGTTTCGGCATTTTCAAAATAGAAAAAACTATTTAGATTTTAAAGTCAAAGTCCTTGATTTAGATTTATTAAAGTCAAAAAATCACTAATTTTGATAATTTAGTGCAAATTTTTTAGCCAAAAACCAACAAAATTAGCTTGTTATCAATCCAAATATTAAAAAAACCAAACACATCTAAACAGAACAAGCACTAATTTAACCCCCTAATTTAGATGATATTAAAATTCAAATGAATCCAGATGCTTTCTAATTTTAAATAACTCTTTACTGAATTTCTTAACAAAGAAAGTGAACTACATTCTGAAAAGGTGTACTAAAACTAAAATTTGAAGGCTATGTTGCTGAATTTAGAGAACCTCAAAACCAAATTTGTGTTGAAAAATCTTCTTTTTTATAAATTACTATATTAATAATAAAAAATATTAACCATTGAAAAGGTGAGTGTTTCTTATGAAAAACCAAGTAAATTTTTTAGCATTTAAGGCAAAAAAACTGTTAGAAAAACTAAAATATTTAGAAATTAATATTAAATCTTTTTGTTCAACTGATAATATGTTCAATCACGATGATTTTATGCGTAATAATTGCCGCGAAAACTACCGAGGAATACCAAATTTTTTATGAGTTTACCTTACAGATAATTGTTCTATTAGTAATAACCCAATCGAAACAGTTATTGGCATAAACTATAAACAAAATGATTATGTTTATAATTTAAAGTTAGAAGATATACTAAAAACTACTTTTTTTTCTAAAGAACTCATAAGTTTTCATTTTTACAACCAAATCAAACCCATAATCGATGAATGAGAAGATAGTATGCCTTGGCCATTTGCTGGAGGAGAGGATAATGATTACACAAAGCAAGGCTATTTTTCTGAAGGTTTGTATGACACTAAGGGTTCAAGGATGGTTGTTGTTGCCTTTGAAAATTTTGGTGATAAGAAAAAATGTGAATTTTCAATTTCTTATCCTACCCTTTTTCGAGCAATTTTTAAATCAAAAAATAAACTAAGAGAAATTGAAAATTTAATTATCAAAGAAATTCAGGAAAGTGTTCCTTATGCAAAGCCAAAAAATTTAGCAAATTATGGTGAAAAAATCTTTGATTTTTTATCAAATATATATGAATATAACTCAGAGTTTCTAGATATAAATAAAGCATATTTAGGCAAAAATGTAGAAAATATCTACAATTTGTTATTAAAAGAGAATTATAATTTTAGTGAAAAAACCCGAATTCAACCAATTCAAAATGTATTTACTTTTGAAACTTATGAAAATTTGCTTAAAAAATTTGAAAAATATGGGATTAAAAAACTGGATTTAAACATTGAAAATCGTGATAAATTTATTCTTAGTTGGTTTGATAAATTTGGACCGGAATATCGAAAGTATTGTAGCGAACTTTTTGGTAAAGAAGGCCAATTTTATTATGATAATTTGAATAAATGAACAAATAAGATTGAATTTATCTATTTATTGCAAATTTTATTTGGACCTAGATATGATGTAGATACTGAGTATTTTCATAGTGAACCTGATTTTTTCATTTTACCAAGTTGGGCTAAACTAAAACTTGAAAATTTCCAAATTTTTTACTTTGGAGGGCAAGAATATGGACTTTTTGATGAAATAATTGAACAATTTGACTCGAAAAAACCAGTTTTTTGATTCAAACCATATTATCGCTCAGCTTATAGAACAAGTGTTGGTTGAATTTCACCAATTTCCTTAAAAAATTTTATTTTATTATATGATGACGGGCAAAAAATTTATTACTGAATTGGCCACTCAAATTTATATGATGATATTTATCAAGGTAAATATGAAATTTTAAAATATTATTTTAAACAAAAATTAGTCAAACTTGAACAAGATATTTTTCTGCGCGATAGTCAAGATCCACCGTTCTTTGTTTATTTTACAACAAATCATGATTATCTAACTAAAAATGTAATGGGGTCTTCAATCGAAGAACTAATTTTATTTCGTGATGCAGTGAAAAAATATGAACAAGAAACTCTTGATGAGTACCAATCTTTTCGAAAATTTGTAAAAAATTCAAGTTTTTATAACGAGCAGGAAAAAGCATTAATTTTAGAAAGACACTTTGATTTTTCTTGAGATTATGGTAGTAAAAATTGTTACTATGATGAAATAGAAAAAATAGATTTTCGTGGGTATAAAAGCAAAAAATATCTTGAAATGAAAGGAAAATCGTAGATCTTTTTGTTAATTAATAAATTTAATGATAAAAGATTTAAGTTTATTTTTAAAATTTTTAACTTGTTTTTCATTTTTATCTATTTAAAAGTAGGAATTTCGCAGCTAATTTATGTTTATTTGCAAAAATGCGCCCGAATTCTAGTGTAATTTATTTTTAGTAATTGATTAACATAATAAATTATCATTTTAAAATACAGTTTTTTCAGGCGTTTTTCTTAAAAAGTTTTTAATATATGTTAGAATTTTAATACTAAAAATTTTCATTTAAAAAAAGGAAAAAACATGAAGAAAAAGTTAAAGTTTTTTAAGTTTGTCACTAATATTCTCGCTTTCACTTCACTGACACTAAGCGTTTTTGGTCCGCTTTGACATTTTCAAAATACAAAAAGCTATTCAGATTTTAAACTTGAAACTCGTGATATAGATTTATCAAATTCAAAAAAACCGGTA
>NZ_AFHO01000021.1 GCF_000218525.1 Mesomycoplasma ovipneumoniae SC01
CTTACGCTTTTTTATTTACAACAATTTTCTCGTTTTGAATTGGAATAAATCCCTTCTTTTGATTAGAAGGATAAAAATCTTTTATTAATTTTGTTAAATTAAAATCTTCAGTAACAAGTGGAATTCCACCTGATAATGAAATATTTGTGTTTAATTTGTCGTAGTAATTTTTTTCTATTCGTGAATTATTATCGTAAAAATTGTTAATTAAGCCAAATCCATTAATAAATTGGAGTTCACCTTTTTCGTTAAAAACTCCTGAACCAGAAGCGCCAGGTCCGTTGTTTGTATAAAAATACAATGATAAGCGTGAAAAATTTTGCTGTGGATCAGAGGCATAAACGCCTTTGAAATTATTTTTCATAGGTTTTGACTTTGGTCAAAAAAGTCCTACATTAAAATCATAGGTTGAATCACCTTTTTTTCAAACTTTTTCTGAAATTTGAACAGGTTTTTCTTTGACCATTTTTTCTCAGAAATCAATAAAATTTTGATAAGTTGCTAGAAAATTTTCAAATTTTGACTCAATCGAATTATTTTTAGCACTATTACCATCAGGTATTGTTTGATTTTGTTGAATTTTTGCTAAGATATCGCTTTTATTATCTTTATAAAATTTAGCTAATTCTTTTAAATTATCAATAAACTTTTTGTATTTAAAATAAAAAATTCCCACATCAAATTTTTGATTATCAAAATCAGAAGGAATTTCAAAATAATCATTGTAAAAATTAATAAGAAATTCTAAAATTTTAACTTGATCAAACTGGCTAATTTTTTTTTCGTAAATTTCTTTTACATAAAAAAGTAATGCTATATTATCCCTGTCGAGGCTATAAATTTTTCCATCTTGATATCATTCAAGAAAATTTCCACCTAAGGTATTTCAGAATCTTATTTTTTGGGTTTTAATTTCGAAATTTTCATCGTTGTATTTATAGCTTTCCAAAGGTCGTAAAACGTGATTATTTGTAATTAATAATGTTTTTTCATTATTAGAATCTAATATTGCAGCAGTTCCGGTCTTAAATTTTACGTTTTTTTGGTAAATTCAATCATATTCATTGGAATTTAAGGGTTGCGCATATGTGCCAATTTTATCAAGTTTAAATATTTGATTTCTAGCTTTTGAATCAAAAATTGTAAATTTTTGATTCAAAATATTAGCTTTAAAGTTATTATTTTCTTCAATTAAATCATCAACTAAAGGATAATTTAAGTCATAAATTAATAAATTATTATTTGTTGAGCCAAGAAAATTTTCATCACTTTCTTTTGTGACAAAGTTATTTTCAGTATTAAAATTAAACCGCTCATAACCTTCAGGAAAACTAACGTCATTTTTTGTTATTTTTTCAAGATCTAAAAGCGAAAGTTGCTCAAAAAAACTTTCTCTTTGTCCGTATTCTTCGGCTAGATCTTGATTTTGGTCACTAAAAAAATCATTAAATTGGTCAATTTCAGCTAAGTAATCTTTGCTAAATTTGTTTTCACTGTCAACTTTTTCGCCTTTATCTGATTCAAGTAGTAAATCAATGCCACTAATTTTTTTTGCAGGGGTCGAATGATTTAAATAATTGTAGGTAAAAAAAGCAGTAACTGAAGCCGCGCTTACAAAAAATAACGCAAAAATTGAAAATAAAATCTTTTTTTTCCTTGTCATAGGTCCCTTTTATATTAATGGATAATTTAATAAATTATATATAAAAATGCTAAAATACAAAAATAAAACATAGAATATGAGGCAAAATAAAACATCTAAATCCAAAATATGGTAAAATTTAGTTAATTTTTATTTTATTAATATATTATTAAGAGAAAGTATTTTAATGAAAAAAAGCATTTTTTTGACTTTTATGGCTTTAGGTTTTTTAGTTTCTTGCGGGGATACTAAAATAGAATTTAGTCCTATTAATTCAAATCCAGGTTTTCAGGATGAAGTTAATCCCAAAAAAAACCCGTATCTTCTTGAACTTGTTGATGAAAATTATTCTTATTCAAACTTTAAAGCAAAATATCAGCAAATTTTTAACCAAATTAAAAGCAAAAATGTTGATGAATTCCCTTTTGCTTGTGATAATGGCGCAAAAAATTGTTTAAAAGACCAAGAAATTAATTATCTTGTTGTAAAACAATTAGTAAAAGAAAAAATTCTTAATTTTAGCCCTGTCGCTGATTTGCCTTTGCCTGAAAACATCCCTAAAATACAGGTTAGTTTTATTTCGATGCTGTCAAAATTTTTTGATCAGGATAAAAAACTTACTTTGCACCTAGAATTTGGCCACTATCATTCAAGTCAACCACACATAATTCAAGATCAAAATTTTACATTAACATTTAAAAAATAAATATTAAATTGTCCCTAATTTTAAAAGGAGAATAATGCAATCTAATAAAAAAATTCACGAATTTTTGCAAAAATTAGATATTAAACCAAATTCAATAGACATTTATGTTCAATCATTAACACATAAAAGTTATAATTTTTCAAATCCATCAACACCACATTATGAAATGTTAGAATTTTTGGGTGATTCGGCAATTCATTATGCTGTAACTCGGGCAATCTATGATAATTTTTATAAAAATGAAGGTAATTCAACTCAACTTCGTGCGGTTCTTACTTCCACAAATTATTTAGCTAAAGTCTGCCAGGATTTAGGACTAATTGAGCTTGTATTTTTAGGTAAAGGTGCATCAGAAATCCGTGAAAATAACAAATTGAAAGCCGATGTTTTTGAAGCATTTTCAGCAGCAATTTTACTTGATCAAGGTTTTGATAAGCTTAATGAATTTTTGGCAAAATATTTGTATAATGGCGTAAATTTTGCATGCGAAAAAGAGTACAAAGACCCAAAATCAATTTTTCAAGAAAAAATTCAGTCTTTTTCTTCGCTTAGCAAAATTAATTATTTACCAACTAGACTTGCTGATGGAACTTTTCGTGTTGACTTAATTTGGGAAGAAAAAAAATACGGTATTGGCTATGGAAAATCTATTAAAGAAGCAGAATTTAATGCCGCAACTAACGCACTCAACATTTTTGCCGTTGACACAGATCAATAAAAACTTGAAGATACTCGTTACTAAAGAATGATTTTTTTTGCAAAAATAGTAGAAATATTTTGCTAATTTCATTTGAAAGTATGCCTTCTAATTTTGCGGGATAGTTCATAATTTCCTTATTTTCAAGGAATTCTTCGCGATCAACAATATCAAAACTTTTTTTGTTATAAATTTTAATATCTATATCATAATCAACAAATTTGATTGTATTTTCTTCAAAAATAAAATCTGAAGCTAAATTTATATAGTAATGATAACTAAAATGTTGTCCCGGTTTAAAAGTAATAATTGCATTATGCATTGTTTTTTTTGGAAAAACAAAAATAGTCGGTTCAGAAAAACGTCATGATTTTGTGCCATATTTTTTTACAATGCTGCCATTTAAACTAACAACAACATGAGTAAGTGAATTTGAAATTACTCTTGCATTTGATCACTGACGATACAAAAAACCATTATATTTATAGGCTTGAATGTTGATTATTCTTTCTGGATAAAGTTCTTGAAACGAGTTTTTTTCTATCATTTTTTTTAATCCTTTTTTTATTTTTAAATTATAATATTTTATACTAAATTTTTATTATAATTTACCATTAAAACAATGAATTTAACAACATTTAGAGCAAACATTAAAGAATTTTTCAGAGCGAACCATAAAATATTTCGATTTACAAGTTTTGAACTGGTAATTTCAGGATATTTAATGGGAATGTTTTTAATTATTGCTTTTATACTTAAAACTAGTCTTCCAAGCAGATTTAACTTAGCATTTGAACTTCCATTTTACGTTTTGATAGGAATAATTTTAAATTGATTCAAAGGCGCGATAGTTGCTTTTACATTTGATTTTGGAAAACTTTTGCTTACAAGTCGCATTTTTTTCTGAACCCCAGAATATGGAATTGTCCCGATTTTAGTTGCAATTTTTTCCTCGCTAGCTTTTAATTTTGCAAGTAAAAATAAAAAAGTATTAATTTTTATGTTAATTTTAACTTATTTAATAACTTTTTCAGTGTTTATTTTTTATTTTTTTACGAGTGAGTCTGAAATTCAAAAAGTCGCAAAAGGTTGAAGAAGGTTTTTTAGTAAAAATCTAGTTCTTTTATTAATAGGGATTTTTGGAGTTATTTTATTAGCATTTACAACATTTTTAGTAATTTTATATTGAAAAAAACCGACTCAGAAATTTAAAAATGCTTTAATAACGCTTTTTGTCCTTAGTTTTTGCTTTCTTGTTTTTCGTTGATTATGACATCCGTTTGCATTTGTGCAATATTATAATCGTTTCTTGAATCGAACTGGAAGAGATAGACTTATTGAAGATTATTTTTTCTTTTATTTAACGCCAATAATTTTAAAATCAACAATTTCATTTCCAATTTATTCACTTTTTTTGATAAACATAGTGCCATTAATTCAGTTTTTAAACGACAAACATAATTTTCGCTGAAAATTTGGTTATTAAGATTTTTTTCTTGGGAAAAAAGGTTTTTCCAGTTTTTCAAAAATAATTTTGTCAAATTTATCTAATTTTGTAATTAATTCAAAACTTGTGGTTTTTATTCCTAAAAAATCAATAATTTTTCCAATGGTTTTAGGCATAACGCAGTTTAGACATGCTGAAATCGCATAAATTCCATTTAAAACTAAAAGTAAACTTGCGCTTAATTTATCTAAGTTTTTTTCATTTCATAATTGTTTGATATCAAAATAACCGTTTAAATTTTTTGCTAGATCAATTATTAGTTTAAAGCCTTTTTCAAGCTGAAAATTTGACAAATTTTCGGAAAATAAGTCAAAAGTTAACAAAATTTTTTCATAATAACTAATATCTGTTCAATCTAAATCTTCAATTTTAAATTGCAAACCGTTATTAAAATACTTCAAAACAAGTGCAATTGTTCGACTAATTAAATTTCCATATGTGTTAACAAAAAATGAATTATATAGACTTTCTAATAATTTTTTGTCAAAAATACTATCATTTTCGGTACTTATTTGACTTACAAAATAAAATTTTATAATTTCAGCATCAAATTCATCAAGTAATTCAAGAGGATTAATTACATTGCCTTTTGATTTTGACATTTTTCCTTCAGGAGTTATGAGCCATCCGTGAGTCAAAATTGTTGATGGCAATCTGAAGTTTAATGATTTTAAAAAAATTGGTCAATAAATACAGTGAAAACGGGCTATTTCTTTTCCAACAACATGAACAATTTCTTCGGCCTGGTTTCAAAAATTTTGACTCTGTGGTGAGTCAATATTAATTTGGTCGTCAAAAATTGATAAATAGCTAAAAAGAGCATCAAGTCAAACATAGATAGTTTGATCTTGAAATTTTTCAAGATTTATTCCTCATTTTAAATTTTTTCGGCTAACGGATAAATCCTCTAAACCTTTTTGGAAAAAATTTTGCCTTAGCTCGTTTGCGATTTTTTTGTCAGAAATGAAATTAGGGTTAGCATCTAAATAATTTTCTAGCCATTTTTGGAATTTATTGATTGCAAAAAAATAAGAATTTTCTTCGACTAATTCCATTTTTGCACCGCTAACTGGGTGGAAAAATTCGTTATTTTTTTCTATACATTGAACTTGAGATAAAAATTCTTCGTCACTTACAGAATAAAGTCCTTGATATTGACCTTGAAAAATATCGTTATTTTCGTACATTTTGTAAAAAATTTTTTTAACAAAATTTTTATGATTTTGACTAGTTGTTCTTAAAAAATAATCATAATCAATGCCAAATTTTTGCCATAAAATTTTAAATTTTTCAACGTTTTTATCAACAAAAGTTTGGGGATCTAAACCTAACTGATGGGCTAGACGACTTATTTTGTGGCCGTGTTCATCAGATCCTGTTAGCATTAGTGCGTCAAAACCTTGCATTTTTTTAAAATTTCTGAGCACTCATGCCAAAGTTGAACTATAAAGATGACCAATATGGAGATTACCACTAGCATAATAAATAGGAGTTGTGATGTAAAATTTTTTAGCCATTTTTAACCTTTCGGGCTACATAAAGTTTCTGGATTTCTTTGCGATAAACATGTTTATTTTTATTATTAGGGTGTAAATAGAGATTATGTAGGAATTGGGTTCCCCACTGAGCATTAAAATCTGATTCAACCAGAACAAATTTGGGACTAGATCCCACTCTTGCCATTACAAATTGAACACGCTTTGGCTCAAATCGACCCTGACGCAAAAATTCTATCACATCAATAAATCTCTCGATTGGTAAAACCAGCGATAATCTTCCTTTATGTTGAATAATTTTGCTTGCCCCTAGAATTAATTGCGATAAATTAAGGCTAAATTCATAAATTGCATTTTTAAATTCAGGGCTAACATTTCGAACTTTTTTTGTTCCGACTTTAAAATAAGGAGGATTAGCAAAAATTAAGTCGTATTTTCGTGACTGTTTTTTATTATGTTCAACTCAAAACTGATTAAAATCAGCACAAATTAGATTAATTTGACTTTCTTTTTTATTGATTTCAACATTTTTTTTAGCTAAATTAATGGCTTTTTCATTAATTTCAATTGCATCGATAGTTAGATCTTTTTTTCTGTGAGCAACAAAAATTGCTAGTGCTCCGTTATTTGTTCCTATTTCAAGTGCTAGTTTTACTTTTTTAGTTAAGGTGATGAAATTTCCTAGCAAAATAGTATCAACTGAATAATTAAAACTTGTCTTGTCTTGTCAAATTTTAAGGTCATCATTATAACCCAAATTATTCAATTCAAGATTATTTTTCATATTCAAAAGTTATTAATTTTGCATTTTTACGATAAAAACGTCCAAATTTAGCTAATTTTTTGCCATTTAGTACTGTTGCATCGGCGCTAAAATGATTTCGAATTTGAAGCATATACTCGCCAACACCATATAAGTCTACAGGGGCATTTTGTTCTTCTAATTCCCTAATTTTCATAGGGTTTAATCCTGATGAGACTACAATTTTTACGTGTTGACCATTATTTTTGTCTAGCTCTTCTCGTAGTTTTTTTATTAATTTTGAATTAATTCCGAATTCGTCTTTTTTAGGATCTTCGAACATTTGATCGGCAATATTTGAAGAAGTATCAATTCTAACTCCAGCTAAATTTTGACCAAATTCAGCCAAAACAGCTAAGGATTCTTCAATTACATTGTTGTTAAAATCCACTAAGGCTACTAATGGATTGTCTGGGAAAATTTTACGGTAAGCGTGCGAAGTTTTAATAAGATCGCCATCAAAATTTTGAATTAAAGAGTGAGGCATTGAACCAAAATTTTTAGTTTCGCTTTTTCCAGATTGAGCTAGATTGCTAAATATTGAAATACCACCTATTTTTGCTGCTTTTCCGTCAATATGGTGCATCAAATAGTGATCAGAACGATCGGCCATAAAGATTATTTCTTTATTATTTGCTGCTTTTTTGCATAAATAAGCATTTGTTGCTATTGAAGTTGAGCGGCTTAAAATTCCGTCAATAATTCCTTCAACATGACCAAAAAGATGTAAAGGACCCTCTAATTCAAGAACTATTTCACGTTTTTTTACACGAGTTCCATCTTGTAAATAACGAATTTTATATTTTTTATAATCAGTATTATCTACTAAAAATTTTAAAACTTCATCCATTCCGCCAATAACGGCAAAATCTCTACGTTGGAAAAACTGTAAAATAACAATATTTTTCGGATTAAATTTTGCAAGTATTTTTTGACTATCAAGAAAATAGTCAGATATATATTTATTGAATTTTGACATAATAATTGAGTTGATAAAATAATAGTAAAACTACAATATTATTATACTATATTTCCGTCGATTTGCCCACAAAAAAAATTTTTTAAAAAAAATAATACAAAAACACCTTTTTGTTATAAAATTTTGTTTGCGTACTAAAATTTTATAATTTTTAAAGGTGTTTTATAAGCTTTTAATAAAAGTTAAATCAAAATCAATTTGCTTAGAAAATACTAAATTTGTTATCGAAGGCGAGATTTAATTTTGCTGCTTTTTTGCTTTCATAACTATGCTTTTTCTGACTTGCAATTATACCAATTTCAATTTGTTTATCTAATTTTGTGTTTGTATACACGCCATAAGAAAATTTTAAGTCTGGTTTGAAATTTTTTCTAATTGTGTTAAGAACATCGTTAATTTCGGTTTGTAAAATTGAATTGTTAGCACTAATTGTTATTAACATTTCCTCGGAAGATGAGAGATCAAATTCGACAAAATGGTTCTTAAAGGCATTTTCAGTTGCAACTATTGCCCTATTTGTACCAGTTGCACTTGCATATCCGACAAAAACAAAATTATTGTTGGATAAAATTGACTCGATGATTGAACTGTTAACATGAATTAATGCATTTTGTTGACAAATAGCTTTTGTTAGAATTGAAATTTTCTTTTGAATAGTCACTGCTATTAATTGAAGAACATTTTCAACTATAAGACTCGGAAATGTTGAACTTATTTCTTCTGGTGAAATTAAAATTAATGAATCAACAATTTTTTTCAAATTTTGAAGCACGTCAAAACTTGTTTCGCGTCTAAATTTTGACTCATTTTCAGAAGGATTTGTTGCTAAAACTATTATAATTATATTCATTTTTTGAGCAATTTCAGCTACTTCTAAAACCGCCCCTGATCCAGTTGATCCGCCTAATCCGACAATCAAAAAGAGAATTTTGACCCCAGCAAGAATAGATTGAATTTCTAAACTTTTATCTTTCACTGCTTGGTTTGCTTTTTTCCAGTCATATCCAAAATTTGATTGACTAAGAATTAGTGAATTTTGATCGCTAAAATTGAAATTAGAATATTCATCTCGTGAATTTATAAAAAATTTTGGAAAGCTAGCTTGATCTAAATTGAGACTTTGAACAATTTTAGATCCAAAATCACCTAATCCCATTAGCATAATTTTACTACATCTTTCCATAGTATTTTTACCTATTTTTCAATTTTTCTTTTTTTATGAATTTTTAATTAAAACTCGTAATTTAGCTGATTTTGCTCTTGGATTTAGCAAAACTTCTTCTGGTGATGGTCGAAAAACTTTCGTTGAGAATTCTGGATCGCCTTTTTTAAAAAAATCTTGCTTAGATTTACTAACTAAATTTAAAAATGCATCTTTGACAATTCGATCCTCTAGCGAATGGAAGCTAATAATTAAAACTTTTGAACCGTGCTTTAAGAATTTTGGTAACTTTTTTAACAACATTTGCAAGGATTCAAGTTCGTTATTTACTTCAATTCGCACAGCCTGGAAAACATTTTTTACAAAGTTTTTTTTAGATAACGCCAGTGCTGGAATAACTTTTTTGACGATTTTACTAAGATCAAAAGTAGTTTTCAAAGGTCTATTTTCAATGATTGCTTTTGCAATTTGCCGCGCAAATTTTACTTGTCCGTATTTGTAAAAAATCTGAACTAGTTTTTCTTCAGAATATTGATTTAAAACCCAAGAAGCAT
Source organism: Mesomycoplasma ovipneumoniae SC01 (assembly GCF_000218525.1). Classification (GTDB taxonomy): domain Bacteria; phylum Bacillota_I; class Bacilli_A; order Mycoplasmatales; family Metamycoplasmataceae; genus Mesomycoplasma; species Mesomycoplasma ovipneumoniae_A. The sequence continues at coordinate 9,546 of NZ_AFHO01000021.1, forward strand.
CAAGAGATTGACTTGTGTCCATTCTCATATCTAAATTGCCATCTTTAGAGTAAGAAAAGCCACGCTCAGGATTGTCAATTTGAGGTGAAGAAACACCTAAATCAACGATAAATCCATCTATATAATCAATTCCCAATTTTTCTAAGTGATAATCAAAATTTACAAAGTCTGAACAAATAAAATCAACATTTTGACTAATTGCAGTTAATTTAGATTTAGTTTCGTCTATGGCTTGGATATCTTTATCAAAAACAATCAGTTTTCCCGTTGTTAATTTTTCAAGAATCGCCTTGGAATGTCCGCCACGCCCTAAAGTTAAATCAACATAAAATCCTTCGGGATTAATTTCAAGAGCTAAGATAACTTCTTCTAACAAAACTGGAATGTGCATTTTATAATTCAACTCCCGATTTTAGCAATTCTTTTTCTAAATCAGCGGTAACATCACTGTCAGAAAACTTTGCAAAAAATTGATCGTATCTTTCTTCAGGCCAAATTTCAATTTTGTTATTAACCCCTAATAAATAGATTCTTTTTTTGACAGCGGCCAAGTCAAGTAAATTTTTGGGAATTAAAAATCTACCTTGCTTATCGACAGAAACTTTGACGGTATTTCCAAAAAAATATCTTGCAAAATCACGAAGTCGTGGATCTAATGAGTTTGCTTTTCCAATTTTTTGGGCAATAATATCAAATTCGGTTTGGCTTCTGATCTCGAGAATTTTTTCCAAATTAGCTGAAATATAGAAGTCACCTTCAAGTTCATCACGAAAAGCAGGAGGTAGTACAATTCTATTTTTTTCATCTAATATTCTGAAAACAGTTCCAAACATTTTTTATCTCCACTGTCAACCACAATTATACACTAAAACCCATTTTCAAAGAAAAAAAATTAATTTTTTTTATTTCTCATTTTTTATTTGAGAAAAATAACGGATTTTAGGAGGTGTTTTTTAAATTTTTTGGATTTTATTAGTGGAGTGAAGTGGGAGTGATTTTTATTAAAATCAGCAAAAAATTTAAAAATATCAAATTTTTATCGCCAAAAGTTTATTTTTTTGGGTTAAAAAAGGTATTTTTATAGTGATTTTAGAAATTATTTCAGTTATTGAGGTTAATTCTTAAAATAAATCGATATTTTGAAAAAAATTTTAAAATAATAATTTATTTTTAAAAATTTAAATTAAATTATAGTTTCTTTAAAAAAACCCAATTTTACCGAATTTAAATGAAGAAAATTAAGCTTAACTATTTTGCTTATTATATATTATATAATTAGTGTTGTTTTTGATGTCTGAGTTTGGTATTGAAAATTTCTAATTTTATTAATACAGGTTTTTATAAGAATGAAAATACCGAATCATTAAAAACATGCGCTTTTTTATCTTATTTAATTAAATAGAAAAAAATAATTAATATTAGTTATAAATTGGTAAAATTTAATGAAGAAATTGAAAAAGGTGCTAATATTAAATTAACTTTTTTAGATTTAAATTAAATTTGTAAAATAAATAGGTTAAATAGTTACACAGGAGAATTTAATGAATCAAAATCATGACCAACAAAAAAATAATCAAAAAATAAACGACCAAAATCAGTCTAATTTTTATAATTCAAAAAATTATAGTGCTAACAAATCTCATAATTCGAATTTTGCTTCCCGTGATCGCAAATATCAACATTATGGTAATTTTCAAAAACCCAATTATAGTCAAGATTTAAAAAATAACACCACTAATCCATTTCAAGGCGATGATAGTCAGAAATTTGTAGATCAAAAAGATATTGAAATTCAGGCCCAAAATAGCCCTCAATATGATCAACAATCGGAACAATACGTTAATTATCAGCCTAATTATCTAAAATCACAGCAAAATTTAGAAACAACTCAAGAGCAAAAAAAGGAGTCAAAAAATTTACTTCAAAAAGTTACAAAATCAAAAAAACCTAACCAAATTAATTTTTCATGACTTTTGCATGATGATGAAAATCAGTTTTTTTACTTCCTTTCTGATTCTAGAGCTGTAGCTGAAATTAGCGATTTAAATAAAAAAATGCAATATCGCGAAAAGCATTCGACTTGAACCTCAAGTTTTTACCAACTTAATTCAGATATTTTTCAAAAGCATGAAAAAAGAACCAAAACTAAAATAAATCCCGTCGAAAAACTTTGAAATAATATCTCTTTTACTGCAAAGTCAATTTATTATTCAATTTCAACCTTACTAGTTTCGATGTTGATGCTTATTTTTTGATTATTTTTTGCCGGAATTAGTAATTTTCAATTCTGACAGTATTTAGCATTTGTTGGATCATTTGTTCTATTTTTAGTAATTATTCAAACTTTGGTTTATTTTAATAATTTAAAAAACCGCAAAAGGCCAAGAAAATTAATTTTTTATTATATTGCCGATTCGATTTTTTTGCTATTAAATTATATTGTAAGATTAGTATTTTTACTTAGCCCGATTTTTAGTCATAAATTGATAGTTTTAAATGTTAATTCTGAATTAATTAGCCAAAATTTAGCGCAATTAAATCCTTATAGTCAAATTTTATATTATATTTTTTGGTTTCCAGCACTAAGTTACTTTTTTGGTCTAGGGTTTTTTATTGTTATTAAGTGATCTGAATTTGTTAAGAATTTTTGATTTACCTTTGCTATTTTTAAAATTTTATCTTATCAAAAATTAGCAAATGAATATAAAATAAGACATGATGATGAAAGACTTGCTAAAAAATTAAAAGATAAATGGATTGAATTGTACAAAATTGGACGTCCTTTAGGTAATTTTTTACATCCTTCTTTTATTTTTGCTTATAAACAAATTAAAATAGACCCAAATCTTCCAATCGAAGAACAAGAAAAACTAGTAAATGATGTTCTCAATATAGTAACTGAGGATGTTGCAAAATATCGCTAGTCTAAAAAAAAAAAAAAAAATTAAAAAAAATTATCGAATCAAAAAAAATATGTTATAATTAAAAAGCTGCAACGCACCGGGGGGGTTTGCAGAGCGGCCAAATGCGGGTGGCTGTAACCCACTTTCTTCGGATTCGGGGGTTCGAATCCCTCACCCCCCACCATTTTGCCCCATAGCCAAGCGGTAAGGCAACGGTTTTTGGTACCGTCATTCGTTAGTTCGAATCTAACTGGGGCAGCCAAATGTTAATTCACCATTTTTTTAATTATTAATTTTATGAAACGTCCCGAAAAGATAACGCCAAGTAGCGAAGATTTTGCAAAATGATATGTTGACGTTATAACTCAGGCGAATTTAATGAGTTACGGTCCAATCAAAGGAACGCTTTACTTTAAACCTTTTGGTTATTCAATATGAACTAATATAACTAAAATAGTTGATGCATTTTTTGCTTCCCAAGGCGTAAAAAATGTTTATTTTCCGCTTCTTATACCTGAAAGTTTTATAGAAAAAGAGAAACAACATATTAAAGGTTTTGCGCCAGAATTATTAACAATAACTCATGTTGGCCAAAAAAAATTATCTGAAAATATTTATATAAGACCAACTAGCGAGCTCCTTTTTGCTGATTATTTTCGAAATGAAATTGCTTCAAATAACATTTTACCGTTAAAATTAAATCAGTGAACTCAAGTTTTGAGATGAGAAAAAACTACTAATCCATTTTTGCGTAATACTGAATTTCTTTGGCAAGAAGGGCACACAATTCATTCAGATAAATTAGAGGCTCAAAATTTTACTAAAAAAATAGCTAAATATTATAAATACTTTTTAGAAAATTATCTTGCTATACCAACAATATTTGGTAAAAAAACTAATCGTGAGAAGTTTGCCGGCGCTGTTACAACTTACACTATCGAGTCAATGATGCAAAATTTCCGCGCGCTTCAATCGGCCACATCGCATTTTTTAGGCCAAAATTTTGCTAAAAATTTTGGAATTCAGTTTAAAAATAACAAAAACGAATTTGAGACGCCATATCAAACATCTTGAGGGATTTCAACACGTCTAATTGGTGCTCTCGTAATGGTTCACAGCGATGATAGTGGTTTAGTTTTGCCTCCAAAAATTGCCCCATATAAGGTAGATATTCTTGAATTTTTTGCAAAAAAACATCCCGAAGTAAAAGACTTTTCAAAAAAAGTAGCTAGAATTCTTAAACAAAGAAAAATTAGCTATCAAGTAGATGAATCAGATGACCAAATTGGCTTTAAAATAAATAAGTCTGAAGTTTCTGGTTCGCCAATTCGAATTGAAATTGGGCCAAATGATGTAAAGAAAAATCAAATTTGTCTTGTTCGGCGTGATAATCGTCAAAAAATTTATTTTAATCTTGATGAATTAAAAGACAAATGTCCTAAAATTCTTGATGAAATTCAAAAAAGTTTGTTTGAAAAAGCTAAAGCACGCATAATTGAAAATACAGTTTTTGTAACTTCATATCAGGATCTTCAAACAGAAATACAAAAAGGGAAATTTGTTATTGCTCCTTTTAATGAGAGTTCGGCAAAAGAAAAACAAATACAAGATGAAACTACCGCAACAGCCCGTTGTATTTTGCCAAAAAATTCAATATTTAATATACCACAAAGCAGTAATTCGATATTTAGCGGCAAAAAAACTACTAGATTTGTTTTATTTGCAAAATCCTATTAATTTTTTTTATTTATTATTGTAAAAAAGCAAGAATGTGGTATCATTTATAAAAAAAGGAGATATTATGCCAATCTTTGATATTCACTCAACTGATGACATTAATCAAAAAATTCTAACAAGCAAAGCTGCAATTCTCGTATTTCACCAACCTGGATGCGGAGCCTGCGTTCTTTATGAACCTTCAATAGATCAAATGAACGATAAATACGGAGTAAATGGTCTAGTTATCATTAGAGTTAACGTGCGTGAAAATATTTTATTTGCGCGTGATAACCAAATCCAAGGAACTCCAACGACATTATTTTATAAAGATCACAAACTTGTTCATCGTCTTGAGGGTTATGTTCCTGCTGATGTATTAGAATCACAATTAAAACACTTTGATTTAATTTAATATCTTAATTTCATCTTCGTTATTTTTAAAATAAAAAAGCAATTTCATTCGGGAAATTGCTTTTTTATTTATTTTAGAAATTATATTATAAAGGTTTATAAGGTAAACTAATTGTTGCAAACGAGTTATTTTTAGATTGGATTAGAATTCTATTAAATTTATAACCTTCTTGTAATGCAGCTTGAAATTTATTTAACGAACTATTGAAAGTGGTATTTACAACTTTTCTCTCGTTATTTTTGATAAATTCAGCTTTTAACTCGACATTTGCATCAGTGTTTATTCAATTTTTTAAAAGTTGGGTTTTAGGATCAATTCAAAGCGAAGCATCTTGTTTAACTATCGCAATTTTTTTCTCAAACCAAAGATTGCCTTTTAAATCATCAGGGAATTGATCTTGCGAAATTTCTTCAGAACCAACTTTAATTTTTTTGAGCGATCACTTATAGTCGTATTGTAATTTTCCGGCTGTGTTAAAAATTACGGTTGAATTATTTATGTTTCCACTAACTTCAGCTGTGATTTTAGGAGGATTATTTGTTGTATCAGCTCCATCAATTTCACCTTCAAAATGAGCCACTACTTCTGTTGCATTTTTGAACTTATCATTTTTAATAGTAAAAACATAATTACCATTTACATCAAAACTTACACTTGGTCCTAATTTGTCAACAATTTTCGCGCTCATCTGGACAGGTGTTGTTGGTTTTTGACCCTCATTTGTTTGATTAACGCTACAACCTGCTGCTACTAAAAAAACAACGGGAGTTGAAAAGATAAATAAATTTTTTAATTTTGCTAGCTTTCTTGCCATTTACACCTCTTAATTTGTTTGATATATTAAATTATACTATTTTTTTAATATTTTTTAGAAATTTGTAAAAAATATTAAAAATCTACAAAAAATTATAAATTTTAAGTTTTTAAAAAAACCAAAATCAAAAAAATGATTTTGGTTTTGAAAAAGATAAATTAGACTCTAAAAAGTTTAGTTTTGCTTAATTATTAAGGATTCATGATCCATGTCAGGGTGTTTTTTAATATTTAAATAATCAAGCACTGTTGGGGCAATATTTGCCAATCTTCCGTTTTTTAACTTCAAACTTTTATCACTTGAAATTAACATAACGGGAAATACGGTATGTTTTGTTGATGGTTTATTATTTTCATCCTCAGTAAGTTCGGCATTACCATGGTCAGCGGTAATGAAAAAATGAAAATTATTTTCTTTTGCTCAGTTGTGAATTCGACCAATTTGGGAATCTAAAATTTCAACTGCTTTTATAGTTGCTTTTAAGTTTCCTGTATGTCCAACCATATCTGGATTTGCAAAATTGACAATAATAAGGTCATAATTTTGGCCAACTTGAATTAATTTATCAGTAATTTCGACAGCAGACATTTGCGGATAATCAGCATAAGACTCAACTTTTAATGAATCAACAAGAATTCGGTCAGAATTTTTTAATTCAAGTTCTACACCACCGTCAACAAAGAAAGTTACATGGGCATATTTTTGCGTTTCAGCTAGTCGAAGTTGTTTTAATCCTGCCTCATCAGCTACTTTTCCAAGTGGATTATTGACTTTCATTTCCTCAAAAGCAATATCGCAATTTATCCCTTCATATTTCATCATTGACACAAAAGTGTCGATTTTTACAGGATATTTTGCCTTAAAAGTATATAAATCTGTTTGCAAAATTAAATGCGAAAGTTGTCTTGCGCGATCAGGGCGGAAATTGAAAAAAATAACACCATGATTGTCGTTAAGAAAATCATTTTTATTAACTTGCAAATTTATTGCCGGTTGTAAAAATTCGTCACTAATTCCTTTTTCATATTGAGAATCAACATAATCAATTGGATTTGTGAAGGTATTTTCGGCTTTTCCGCGAATAGAATTATACCCTAATTCAACACGGTCAAACATTTTATCACGATCCATTGAATAAAAACGACCAGAAATTGAAGCAATTTTGTAATTTTCAAAATTTTTCAATTTCTTGATTAATAAATTAAGATTTGGTTTAATTGATTCAGGAGCAACATCTCGTCCGTCACCAAAAAGGTGTAAATTAAGTTTTTTAACACCAAATTCGGCGGCAAAATCAATTAGGGCAAAAAGGTGATCTTGATGTGAGTGAACACCTCCAGGTGAAAAAAGTCCCATAATTTGCACTGGTGTGTCAGTTTTGATACTATGCTCAAAAACCTTAATAAATTTTTCATTTTTGAAAAACTCACCGGTTTTTAAAGCATTATTTATAATTGAAATTCCTGTATAGACAATAAATCCAGCCCCAATATTTAAATGCCCAACTTCTGAATTTCCCATTTGTCCTTCAGGGAGTCCAACTTCCTGACCTGAGGCGGCAATTAAACTATTTGGATAATTCTCAAAAAGGTGATCAAAAACCGGTGTTTTTGCAAGTGCAAAACCGTTTCCTTGAGTTTCTGGACGCAATCCAAGGCCATCAATAATAATTAAAATAACTTTTTTTTTCATTATTTCCTACTTTTTAGCGTTTTTTACTGATCGCATAACCGCTCTAATTTGTGCCTCAGATGGTTTTCGACCCATTTGCATGTACATTGCGCGAATCATGCCTTCAGTAATTGGTGGATTTTCGCGAATTTGTTTTTCAAACATTTTTTTTGAAACTATTAAGGCAATCACACCGCCAATAATAAATAAAATAATTCCAACACCAATTGTTATGCCAATTCAGCCACCAAGACCAACTCCGCCAGCTTTACCGACATTTGCGATAATTTGTTCTGAATTTTCTTGAAACAATTTAGCTATTTTTTCCATTTTTTTCCTTTAGTTTTGTATAGACTTTATCAGTAATGCTAAAATGTAATTTTACATTTTCTTCAAGGAAAATTGTCCCGTATTTCTGAATTTGCTCGAGGCAAAAATTCACAATTTTTTCAATTTGATTTGAACCAGCCGGAAAAATTGCTTTTCATTTTTCTTGCCGTTTATTGAATTTTTGACTTAAGGCATGTTTTGCAATTATTGAGGCAGCTCCGACTTGTTTAATTTTTGTGTCGGCTTTTTTTTCTAAAATTAAGGGATATTTTTCAAAATTTCATTGCTCAATGTTGAAAAATTTACTTATTTTAGCAAAATATTGACTAAATTTTTGCGCTGAGACAAAACCATCAATGAAAATTTTATCAATTTGGACATTTTTAAAAATTAAAATTAACTCGCTAAGCACTTTAAAATATAAAAAAGCTTTGATTTCATGTGAGTTTAGTCCTTTTTGGATTAGATCATTATAGTCTTTCATCTCTAAAGAGATAAATTTATAAGTAATTTTTTGATCCAAAATTTCAAAAAGTTCACTAATCTTTTTTTCATTTAAAAGTTTTGAATCAACAATTTTTTCAATAAGTTGCTCTTCAATTTCTGACTGACGAAAAACCGCGCAGCAAACAGTTAAATTTGTAAAATACTCACCAACACCAACCTCATCACAGCCAATTATTAAATCATCAACCTGATATAATTCCGGTTTAAACAAGATCATCTTCCTTCAAATTGATAATTTCTTTTTTGAGTTTTTCGGTTACCTTATTTCTATTGAGTTTTCATTCAACAAAATTAATTATAATAATTGGATATTTTTTTTGTTGAATGAATTTGATTGCATCAAAATATTCAATATACTCTTTAGGTTTGCGATATTCAAGTGAATCTAAATAAATTCCAAGTAAAAATTTGCCTTGATCAAAAATAGCAACATCAATTTGCTCGGTTCCGACAATATAGTTAGTTTTTAGCTCTAAACTTGGGAAAAGACCAAAAAATTCTTCGGCAAATTCTTGTTGAAAGTCGGCAAAAAAGCTTGATTTTGCAACATTTTTTAACTCTGAAAGTGAAAGTTGGGTTTTATTTTTACGTGAATAATTTATTTGTGATTGAACATCAAGGTCAAGGAAATTAATTCATGATTTAAAAATTTCTAGATCGTCAGAGTTAGAAGTATTTTGAATTTCATCAGCATTTATTGACTTGCAAATTATCATTTTTTGACGTGCACGCGATGTTGCAACATTTAGGGCGTTTTTTCCACCTTTTCGCGCTATATAAGTTGAACCAAATTTTGCACTTTGATCGTAGGCAACTGAAACAATTACTAAATCAGCCTCATCTCCTTGAATATTTTCAAGACTATTTACAATAATTTTATCAGTATAGATTAATTTTTCAATTTCTGGATAAGATTCAAAAATTATTTTTTCAATTGCGTTTTGCTGGTTTTTATTAAAAGCCAAAATTATCATTGTCGCAAACTTGTTGATATTTTTTTGGGCAATATCAACAACTGCTTTTGCCTCAACAATATTTTGCTGCCCGTCTCACTGACCATTAACATTATGAACTTCAATTACATCATTGCCTTCAAAATTATGATTATTAGCAATTTTAAGCTCTGAATCATAAAAATGACGTGAATTAAAAGACATTAGTGAGGCATGATGTGAACGGTAATTTTTGTCTAACATAATGTTAAAAACACCTTTGGAATGGGCATATTCAAGAATTGACTCGATATTTGCAAAGGCATCATCTTCTGATTCATCATTCATTTTTGAAGCAAACCAACGAATTGGTTGCATTTGTTGGTGATCACCAACAAGAACTTTAATTTTTCCGTAAAATAAAAGTGGGAGCGCTTCTTCTAAAAACATTTGTGAAGCTTCATCGATAATAATATAATCAAAATAACGTTTTTCGAACATTACAAGTTCAATGTCGGGAGTTGTAATAATAACTGGGAACAAAATCTTAATAACTTCAGCATGTTTTAGTAAAAACTTGTAAGGAGACATTTTCTTTTTTTGTTTAACGCTAAGTCTGAAGCGAGTATAGAGCTGTTGAAATTCAGGGTCATTATTTAATTTTGCCAAGATTTCAAAGACTTTTTTTGCATGGTGAATAAATAAAGCCTTATCATCAAGAACTTCAACTTTTGGTTTTCTTACAAAATTGAGAAACTTTTCGAGATTTTCAAAATTAGAAATTTCTAATTTTGAAATTTTGTTATAAATGTTTTCCAAATTGTCATCATAATTAACTAGGTTTTCAAGAATTAAGTCAACATCTTGGCGAAGTTCATTAGAAGCCATATGCATTGCTTTTTCATAAATTTTTAATTTACGTTTGAGTTTGCTCTCAATAATATGTAATTTTAGACTAGTTCTTGAATGTGGTGATCTTTTTGGATTGATATTAATTGATTTATTTAGTTTAAAAAGAGTTTCAGCAATACTTAGTTTAAAAAAATTGTTTGCTTTTTCAATTGTTTTATAGGCATCAAGTGTATTTGTCAAAGTTTCAATTTTAGGGAAAATTTTTTCTAAGAGTTCTAAATATTGGCGATCATCATCGGAAAAAACTTTAATTTCTTTAAGCTTTGATTCCATATTGAAATTTTCGATATTTTCAATATATTCTTCAATTGGCTTGTAAAAATCTTTATAATTTTCCAATTTTTCATTAATAACAAAAAGACAAAAAAATGACATCATTTTTAGTCTTTTTCTTAAAACAACAAGGGCAATTTTTTTCTGTGAGCTAACAAGTGCGGTTCGATTTAGGGCAATAACATTTGAAATAATGTTTGCAATTGTTTGAGATTTCCCTGTTCCTGGAGGCCCTCAGATAATTGTGTTTTGTAAAATTGCCGAAATATGAGCACAATCTTGGGTAAAATTAGTGGGCTGAATTTTAAAAAATCCTGTAAATTTAGGTGAAAAAATTGATTTTTCAACATTGTTTCTGTATGTTGTTTTATTAATATCAACATCAATTAAGTTGTGAATTTCACCAGTTTTGATCATTTTTTCCATGATTTGGCGTTGGTGTGATCCGCCAATGTTGAAAAATCCTAGAACAACTCCGGGGTGAAAATGTATTGTATCTTCTGGAGTTGAAACATCTTTTGCAATTTTTCCTTCAATGTTAGGAATTTCAAACTTATCATTATAAAATTTTTTAACATTTTCAATTACTTCTTCAATTGAAAATTCTGAAAAATCAAAGTCAAAATTAAAATCAATGTCAAGTTTCTTTAAAAATGCAAGAAGTTTATTATTTAGTTTTATATGTCCATCAGCATTAAGTCTTGGCACTGAGTTTACAATTGTAACTTCACATTCTTTAACAAATAAAGGTCCAAAAAAACTTCGATCTTCAATTGACAAAGAAATATAGCAAAATCCAATGTGTAAAGGTCAAACATTTCGATCTCTAAGAATATCATAAGCTTTTTTGATCAAACGTTTTCATTTTGCTAGACTTGTTTGTTTTTTATATGATATTTTATTTAATATGTCTTTTTTTGCTGACTGAAAATCAGAATTAAGCGCTCTTTGTGTAAGCGGGTTTAGTTTGTAGTCTGAATTTTTCAAGTATTCGACTAATTCATCTTTGTCTTGAATTGATTCTATTTTTTCAATAAAATCATCAAATTCACTTGTTGTTAATGACACAGAAGAAATTGGTGAAGAGATTAATTTTCTAAGATCGCTAGTTTTTAAAGCAGAAAATAAATCAATATAATTTTCGTTGTCAATTCTTGTAAAAAGTGCTGAATCTGCACGTTCAATTGTGATTAAATTTGCTAGTAAACGCTCGTAGCTTAAATTTTGATTTGTACCAGTTGAATTTTGTGTTTCACGGGTATGGGTTCCAAATTTTTGCATTTTTTTATGTAATTTCCTTAGGATTTTTTAAACTGTTTTTAAACTTATTCAAAATTATTTATAGCTTTTCAAATAGCCTTAGATTTATTGCCAACTATTAAATTAATTTCGTTTAAACCAACAACAACTCCTGAAATCCCTTTTAATTTTCCAATTTCATCAACATTGATACCTTCAGTTGATTTTAATTTAATTTTTAATCTCGAAACTGTAAAATCACATGAGTCAATATTTTTAATCCCGCCTAAAAATTTAACTAGATCATCGACTTTGAAACCGATTTTATCATCAAAAGTGAGTTCAGACTTTGTTTTATTATGTTTTTTTTTAATATGTTTAGCAAACAAACCAAAGCTAAAAATTTGCAAAAGAAAATAAATGATTTTGGAAATTAGCTTCATAATATCTTTTTAAATTATACTCATTTTCTAAAAAAATTGTATAATTATGCTAAAATTTTTTTGCTATGAAAAAAAGATTAGTAAGTGGAATAACTGCAACTGGAAACTTAACGATAGGAAATTTTCTTGGTTCAATAAAACCGAGCCTTTCGTTTCAAGATCAATACGAAAATTTTATTTTTGTCGCTGATCTTCATGCCCTTACTTTGCCGATCCAGGCAGAAAAATTAACCCAAAACCGAGCAAGTATTTTTGCATTTTATCTTGCATGTGGTTTTGATCCTGAAAAAACCGTGTTATTTTTTCAATCTGATATTAGTGCTCACAGTGAACTTTTTTGACTTTTACAATCCCAAACAACAATTGGCGAGCTCTCAAGAATGACGCAATTTAAAGATAAATCTCGCCAAAAACAGGAAAATAATACCGAAAAAGTTCCAACAGGTCTGCTAACTTATCCAATTTTAATGGCTGCGGATATTCTTTTATATAATCCTGATTTTGTAACGGTTGGTGCTGATCAATTACAGCATTTAGAACTTACACGAAAAATTGCTCACCGTTTTAACAAAATTTATAAAACAGATTTTGTTATTCCAAAAGCTATAATTTCCCAAAATACGCAAAAAATAATGTCACTTACTGATCCAACCAAAAAAATGTCTAAATCAACAAGCCAAAAAAACTCGGCAATTTTTTTAAGCGATTCGCCCCAAGAGGCCTATAATAAAATTCAAAGAGCAAAAACTGATTCTGAAAATAAAATTTATTTTAGCCAAGAAAAGCCCGGGATCAGTAATCTTTTGAATATTTTTATGGGTTTTACTGATAAAACTCAAGAAGAAACGCTTAATTTTTTTCAAGATCAATCCTATAAGTTTTTAAAGGAAACGGTTGGAACAATTGTTGCTAATTTTTTAGAAGATTTACAGAAAAAGCAACAAAAAATGCTACAATTTGTTGAAGATTTTGCAAAAAAAGGGGCATCAAAAGCAAATCAAATAGCAAATTCAAATTTAAAAATAATAAAAGAAAAAATGGGGCTTTAACTCATGGAATTAAAAATTGATTATGAACTCAATCATTCTACCTCTCATCTTTTAGCGCTTGCAATAAAAACACTTTTCCCAAATGTAAAATTAGGAATTGGTCCTGTTTTTGAAGATGGTTTTTATTATGATTTTGATCTAGAAAGTCCACTTTCTGAATCAGATTTTGCAAAAATTGAAAAACTAATGAAAAAATTAGTTTCAAAAAATTTAAGAATTGTCCAAACAGAAGGTAAAAATCTTGATTTTCAAAGTCAAATTTACAAACAAGAGCTAAAATCTGATCTTGAAAACAAATCTGAAAAAGTGACCTATTTTTCAATTGTTGACCAACAAAACAACATACTTTTTGAGGATCTTTGTGCTGGAAGACATCTTGAGAGTTTGAACCAAATAAAAAATTTTAAGCTCCTAAAAATTGCAGGTGCCTATTGACGTGGAAATTCAAAAAATAAGCAGCTCACAAGAATTTATGGTACAAGTTGAGATTCAAAGGGAAATCTTGAAAAATTTCTTCAAATTTTACAAGAAAGACAAGAAAGAGATCATCGCCGGATTGGTTCAAAACTAAAACTTTTTAGTTTTAGCCATTATTTTGGACTTGGTTTCCCAGTTTGACTTGAAAATGGGATGAAAATTCATAACAAAATTAGGCAAAAAATACTAGAATTTGACAGAAATTATGGTTTTAGGGAAGTTTTAACCCCTCATTTTGGTCACCAAAGCCTTTATGAAATTTCAGGACACTTACAACATTATAAAGATGACATGTTTTCACCAATTAAAGTTGAAAATGAATCACTTATTCCGCGCCCAATGACTTGCCCACACCATATAATTTTATTTTCTGAGCAACATTTTAGTTATCGGAATTTGCCTTTTAGAATTTCAGAGCAATCTAGGTTATATCGTTATGAAAAATCTGGTGCACTTTCAGGTTTAGAACGAGTTCGAGCAATGGATTTAACCGAAGGGCATATTTTTGTTACAAAAAAGCAAATTTTTAGTGAAATTAGCCACCTTTTTAAGATGATTCAAGAAGTGCTTGATTTTTTTAAAATAAAAGTTTTTTATATTTCTTTTTCAAAAAGAGACCCACAAAATAAAGAAAAATTTTTCCAAGATGATTTAATGTGAAGTCAGGCCGAGAATGATTTAAAGCAATTTCTTGATCAAAACAACGTAAAATATGTTGAAAAAATCGGTGAAGCTGCTTTTTATGGTCCAAAAATCGACTTTCAAATTAAGACAGCATTAAATAAAGAAGTTACAATTTCGACTTTGCAGCTAGATTTTCTCTTGCCGCAAAAATTTGGGATTAGTTTTACTAACGAATTTAATCAAAAAGAAACTCCAATATTGATTCACCGTGGTCTAATTGGAACTTATGAGCGGTTTATTGCAATTTTATTAGAGCAAACTAAAGGAAAATTGCCATTTTGACTATCACCAAAGCAAATTATCGTGATACCTGTTGGTGAAAAACATTATGATTATAGTAAAAAAATCCACGAAATACTTTTTAATTTAGGATATAATTCCGAAATTGATTTAAGATCTGAACGAATTACACGTAAAATTCGTGAAGCAAATTTACAAAAAACTGCTTTTCAGATAATTGTGGGTGATGAAGAAATAGCAAAAAACGAAATTACTTATCGCGAATTTGGTTCACAAGAATCTTTTAAAATTTCTTTAGTTGACTTTATTGAATTGCTGAAAAATCGCGAAAAAAATGTATAAAAAAATAACAAAAATTCCGGATTTTGTTTTTGCCTTACTTCTAATTTTCATTCCGATTAGCTTAATTTATATATTTTTTTCGCCTGATTTTTGACAAAAAGAGATAATTTCATATTGAATTTTAGCCATTATTGGAATTTTAAATTTTTTTGTTTGTTTTTTTGCTTCATTAGTTTTAACTAGACTAAAAGTTGTCGATTTTTCTTTTATTTTTTATTATTCTGTTATTTTATTTTCATTAACTTTTTTACTGCTTACTTATCCACTTAATTCAACAAGAATTTTGCTAATTTTACGTGTTGTTTTAGTTTTAGTTTCAATTTTTTTAATTATTCCGTCTTTGATTATCAAAAAGAAAATTGCCAACCGTTTATATAAAAACAAATTAAAATCAACCAATAAATAACGATTATTTTGATATAATTAAATTATAAAATTATTAAAAGGAATTAGTCGCATATGGAAACTAAAAAATTGCAACAATATGATGTAGTAATTATTGGCGCTGGGATAATCGGCACAAATATTGCTTTTGAATTGAGTAAATTTAAACTAAAAATTGCAATTCTTGAAGCAAAAAAATATGCTGCATCAGAAACTACAACAGGAAATTCAGGAATAATTCACTGTGGTTTTGACGCAAAACCGCATAAATTAAAAGCAAAATTTAATGTTTTAGGACATAAATTGTGAATTGAAAACATATTTCCAAAAGTAGATTTTCCTCGTCAAAAAGCAAAAAGCGTTGTTCTTGCCTTTGATTCTGAAGAAGAAAAAATTATTCATGATCTTTATGAGCGCGGAATTATCAACGGACTTAGCCAATCACATTTAAGAGTTTTATCAAAAAAAGAGCTAGAAACTCAACATCCTTTAGTTTCAAAACAAGCATCTTTAGCACTTGAGTGTGATAATTCTTGAGTTATTGATCCGGTCAAATCTAGTCTTGCTTTTTTAGAAATTGCCCTTAAAAATGGTGTTGATGCTTATACTGACACAAAAGTTGTTTCAATTTCAAAAAATGATCAACATTTATTTGAAATTGAAACAAATAATAATGAAAATAAATTTTTTCAAACTAAAATTATTATTAACGCTGCCGGTCATTATGCTGATGAAATTGGAAAATTAGCTGGATTTTCCGAATTTAGCCAAAAACAAAGAAGAGGTCAATATTTAATT
The DNA here is from genome assembly GCF_000218525.1 of Mesomycoplasma ovipneumoniae SC01. Taxonomy (GTDB): domain Bacteria; phylum Bacillota_I; class Bacilli_A; order Mycoplasmatales; family Metamycoplasmataceae; genus Mesomycoplasma; species Mesomycoplasma ovipneumoniae_A. The sequence goes on from NZ_AFHO01000021.1 coordinate 25,675, forward strand.
CTTAAAAATCACCCTGATGTAAAAGATGTTTATTTTCTAGTGCCGCAAAAATATGGAAAAGGTGTGATTGTTGCGCCTCGTCCTGATGGTAATATTTTAGTCGGACCAACAGCAGAAGAAAATATCGATAAATCAAAGGTAAATTGTCTTGATTTTAATCTTGTTGAGCAAATTCAAAAAATTGGTCATAAAATTATTCCTACTTTAGATTATCAGGAAACAATTTTTGCACTTGCAGGCTCAAGACCGATCGAAATTCAGGATAGCGATTTTGTTATTCGTGCTTCTTATAAAGATCCTAATTTTATTTTTGCTGCCGGAATGCAGTCGCCAGGTTTATCAGCAGCACCTGCAATTGCTTTAGAAATTGTAAAATTAGTTGAAAATCAAATAAGCTTAATAAAAAAGTAATTTTAGATCAATCTAGCTAATATTCATACATTTTTCCAAATTAAAAAAGATGCAATGATTTATTGCATCTTCCTAAATCGAAGATAAAAATGCAACGTATAGTATAATAATATTATACTTGCATTTTTTTAT
>NZ_AFHO01000020.1 GCF_000218525.1 Mesomycoplasma ovipneumoniae SC01
ATAATTCAAAATTTGTAGATACAAACAAACCATATTTAGGACAAAATGTAGAAAATATCTACAATTTATTATTAAAAGAGAATTATAATTTTGGCAAAAAAACCCAAATTCAACCAATTCAAAATGTATTTATCTTTGAAACTTATGAAAATTTACTTAAAAAATTTAAAAAATACGGAATTAAAAAGCTTGATCTAAACATTGAAAACCGGGATAAATTTATTCTTAGTTGATTTGATAAATTCGGGCCTGAATATCGAAAATTTTGCATCAACCTTTTTGGTAAAAAAGGTCAATTTTATTATGATAATTTGAATAAATGAACAAATAAAATTGAATTTATTTATTTGTTGCAAATTTTATTTGGTCCCAGATATTATTTTCCCACTGAAAATGTTGACATTGACGAACCGGATTATTTTATTTTACCAAGTTGAGCTAAACTTAAACTGGAAAATTTCCAAATTTTTTACGTTGGTGGCCAAGAATATGGTCTTTTTGATGAAATAATTTCCCAATTTGACTCAAAAAAACCAGTTTTTTGGTTTAAACCGTATTATCGTTCGGCTTATACCACCAACACTGGCTGAATTTCACCAATTTCCCTAAAAAATTTCATTTTACTGTATGTTGACGGGCAAAAAATTTATTACTGATTTGGCCATTCAAATTTATATGATGATATTTATCAAGGTAAATACGAAATTCTAAAATATTATTTTAAGGAAAAATTAGTCAAACTTGAGCAAGATATTTTTCTGCGAAACAACCAAGATCCGCAGTTTGTTTTTTCTTCTCCATCAAAATCAAATCATTTAAATAAAAATGTAATTGAATCTTCTATGGAAGAACTAATTTTATATCGTGATGCAATTAAAAAATTTCAAGAAGAAACAACTCATGAATTTAAGTATTTTGATGATTTTGTAGAAAATTCGAGTTTATATAATCAACAGGAAAAGAAATTGATTTTAGAAAGACACTTTGATTTTTCTTGAGATTATGAAGACAAAAATTACTATTTTGAAGAGATTACAAAAACAGATTTTCGTGGTGAATATAGTGAGAAAGCCCGTGATGATGAAAAAATGTTTGCTGATCTTTTCGATGGTGAAAAACTTCGAAGCTAAAAATTTTAAATTCTTTTTTTAAATTTTTAGCTTTTTTTATTTTTGCTTATTCAAAAATAAGATTTTGCTATAAAAATTTTGTTTACTTGCAAAAGCTCCTGAATTTTTTCTGCCAATTTATTTTTTAAGAGTTGAATTTTAAATGAAATTTTCCCTAAAAAGTTTTAATTTATGCTATAATTTAAACACTAATGAATTTGAATATAGTATATAAATAAGGAGAAAACATAAAGAAAAAACTGAAACTTTTTAAGTTTATCAGTAATATTATTGCTTTTTCATCATTAAGCCTAAGTGTTTTTGGTCCGCTTTGACACTTTCAAAATACAAAAAGCTATTCAGATTTTAAACTTGAAACTCGTGATATAGAACTATCAAATTCAAAAAAACCGGTAAATTTTGATGATTTAGTCCAAATTGTTTCAGCCAAAAACCAACAAAATTCGCTTGTCATCAATGCAAATATTAAAAAAGCCAAAACACATCTAAACAAAACAAGCACTAATTCAGACTCTCCTAATCTAGATGATATTCAAATTCAAATTAATCAAGAAGGTGAGGTAATTTTAAATAGTGCTTCACTTGAATTTGTTAACAAAAAAGTTGAACTCTATTTTGAAGAAGGTGTACCAAAACTAAAATTAGAAGGTTATGTTTTTGACTTTAGACAGCTTCAAAATAAAACTCGGATTGAAAAAACTGCGGCACCAGCTGCTATTGTTGCTGCTCCTGCTGCTGCTTTTGGTGGATTATTTTGATATGCTGTTGGAGCTGCTATCGTTGGTTCGGTTATTGGTATTGCTGCGGGCATTTTTCCGAATATTATTAGTGATGTTGGAAGATGATGGAATAATAATCGGCCTGCAAATCCTGTCCACAAGGATGATGATAGTCCTATTGTTTCAAGAGGTACTGACTCAATTGAAGTTGATTTAGATAAATTGACAAAAGGAAAAAGTAAGTCTAGAATTAAAACAATAGCAAATACAACGACATTAAGACTTTCTGTTGTAAAAGATGAGAAAAAATTAAGACAATACACTGGAATCCATCCAGCTTGATTTTTTAATTTTCACACTGAAGGCTTAAAATCATATTTTGTTATTAGTGAACAAGCAATTCCAGAAACTGCAGCTTGACTTTGAGCCGTTTCAAATTTAACAATGCAGTCAAAATTAACTCAAATTGTTATTGATAATTTCCTGCCTAGTTCGATAAAAGCTAAAATTAATGATAATTATTATGACCGTAAAAATATGGAGGAAAAATTAAAATCACCTATTGATTTTTATTCACATAATTGATGAGTTATGAAAAATCTGGCTGAAAAAACAAGAGATACAGCAAATTTGATTGTAGGAAACCAACGGCTAGGACCACGATATAATAATTTAAATAAAGATCGCAGTTTAAACCAGGACAAAAAAAATTAACACTAAGGTGTTGGCTTTTTGTCCTGGTTTAGTTTTACTAAAGGTCCTTTTGTTACCGGGAGCGGACTTGCTCATGATTCTATTGATTGAACCGACCCTAAAAACGTTTTTAAGATTCCTGAAGAAAAATCTAATCCAAAATCATACACAAAAATTTTTTTTCCAAGTTATCATGTAAGAAGAGCAAGATTTAAAAATGAACATGTAAAAAGGAATAAAATGTTAAGTGTAGAAAAGGTACATTTTTTATATGGAACACCAATTAGATTTGAAGTCTAAAGCAAAAAATCAATTAAAAAAACTAAAATATTTAGAAATTAATATTAAAAGTCGTTGCTTAGTTGAAAGTATAATTCAAAATTATGATCGCGACTGTGAAGATAGATTTGCTCGAATACCTGATTTTTTATGAGTTTATGGATGGATTTTTGTTTTGATGCTACTAACCCGATTGAGACAATTATTGGTATTGACTATAAACAGGATGGCTATATCTATAACTTAAAATTAGCAGATATTTCAAAAACTGTTTTTTTTTCTAAAAATCTCGAAAATTTCCATTTTTATAATGAGATTAGGTGCTTGATTGGCAGTCATACTTATGAAGATGAAGAATATTGTCAAAAAAATAAAGATCAAATTGGCGAACCTGTTCCTCAAGTTTATTTTTCAGATACATACTACGACACTAAAGGTTTGAAAAAGCTTGTTGTTGCCTTTGAAAACTTTAATGACACTGAAAAATGTGAATTTTCAATTTCTTATCCTATCGTTTTTAGAAAAATATTTAAATCAGTAGAAAAACTAAAAGAAATTGAATCCTTAATTATTAAGGAAATCAAAGAAAGTGTTCCTTATGCAAAGCCAAAAAATTTAGCAAATTATGGCGAAAAAATTTTTGATTTTTTATCAAAAAGATATGAATATAACTCAGAATATGTAGATATAAACAAACCATATTTAGGGCAAAATGTAGAAAATATCTACAATTTGCTATTAAAACAGGGTTATAATTTTGGCAAAAAAACCCAAATTGAACCAATTCAAAATGTATTTACTTTTGAAAAATATGAAAAAATACTTGAAAAATTTAAAAAATACGGGATTAAAAAGCTTGATTTAAACATTGAAAGCCGCGATAAATTTATTCTTAGTTGATTTGATAAATTCGGTCCTGAATATCGAAAATATTGTATCAACCTTTTTGGTAAAAAAGGCCAATTTTATTATGATAATTTGAATAAATGAACAAATAAAATTGAATTTATCTATTTATTGCAAATTTTATTTGGTCCTAGATATTATTTAGATACTGAGAATGTGCATCTTACTGATCCTGATTGTTCTATTTTACCAAGTTGGGCTAAACTAAAACTGGAAAATTTCCAAATTTTTTATTTTGGCGGGCAACAATATGGACTTTTTGATGAAATAATTGCACAATTTGACTCAAAAAAACCAGTTTTTTGATTTAAACCGTATTATCGTTTCGCTTATAGCACCGAAACTGGCTGAATCTCGCCAATTTCCTTAAAAAATTTTATTTTATTATATGTCGATGGTCAAAAAATTTATTACTGAGTTGGCCATTCAAATTTATATGATGATATTTATCAAGGTAAATACCAAATTTTGAAATATTATTTTAAGCAAAAATTAGTCAAACTTGAACAAGATATTTTTTTGCGAAATAACCAAGATCCCCAGTTATTTGCTTATTTTCCAAATCAAAATTATCTAACTAAAAATGTAATTGAATCTTCAATGGAAGAACTAATTTTATTTCGCGATGCAATGAAGCAATATCGCCAAGAAACTCCTGATGATTACTTATCTTTTCAAAACTTCGTAAAAAATTCAAGTTTTTATAACTTGCAAGAAAAGAAATTGATTTTAGAAAAACACTTTGATTTTTCTTTAAATTATTGAGGAAAAAATTACTATTTTGAAGAGATTGCAAAAATAGATTTTCGCGGCGAATATAGTGAGAAAGCTCGTGATGATGAGAAAATGTTTGCTGATCTTTTTGATGGCGAAAAACTTCGAAGCTAAAAATTTTAAAATTCTTTTTTTTAAATTTTTAGATTTTTTATTTTTGTTTATTTAAAAATAAATATTTTGTTAGAAAAATTTTGTTTATTTACAAAACTTGCTTGAATTTTTTATCAATTTATTTTTTAAGACTCTGAATTTTTAACGATATTTTCCCTAAAAATTTTAATGTATGCTATAATTTTAATGAGTAAAGAATTTGAATATAGTATATAAAAAGGGAGAAAACATGAATAAAAAACTGAAACTTTTTAAGTTTATTGTTAATATTATTACTTTTTGATTATTAAGTCTTAGTGTTTTTAGTCTCTTTTGACATTTTCAAAATACAATCTATTCAGATTTTAAACTCACAACCCGTGATTTAGATTTATTAAAATCAAAAAAACTGCTAAATTTTGATATTTAGCCCAAATTTTTTCAACCAAAAACCATGTAAATTCGCTTGTTATTAATGCAAATATTAAAAAAGCCCAAACATATCTAAATAAAACAAGCACTAATTCAACCCCTCCTAATCAGATGATATTGAAATTAAATTAATCAATATGGTCAGCTATTTTAAATAGTTATTTACTTAAATTTGTTAGCAAAAAAGTTTAGCTCTATTTTGAAAAAGGCGTACCAAAACTAAAATTTAAAGGTGATGTTGTTTAATTTAGAGAATTTCAAAATCAAGCATGGGTTGAAAAACTTTCTTTTTTATAAATCAGTATACGAATAATAAAAATGTTAAATGTTGAAAAGGTGGATTTTTATATGAAAAACCAATTAGATTTGATGTCTAAAACAAGAAAACAATTAAAAAAACTAAAATATTTAGAAATTGATTTTAAAACTTATTGCTCAGTTGAACACATATTTTCCGATGATAATGATTTACCCTGTGATCCCTATGAAAAATATGAAACAATTCCAGACTTTTTATGAGTCTATGTCATGGATTTTTGCGCGGTTGTAGACAATCCAATTGAAACTATTATTGGCTTAGATTACAAACGTGATGATTATGTTTATAATTTAAGACTAGAAGATATTCCAAAAACAGTCTTTTTTTTGAAAAAACTGCATGACTTTGATTTTTATGATGAAATTAGGTGTTTATCTCGTAGATGAGGTGATGAAGATTATTGTCGAAAAAAAGAAAATCTAAGTGATGAGTATAAATGAAAACCCTATTTTTCGGACTCACCCTATGACACTAAAGGCTTTAGATCGGTAATCGTTGCTTTTGAAAATTTTGGTGATACAGGAAAATGTGAATTTTCAATTTCCTTTCCTGCAGTTTTTCAAAAAATGTTCAAATCAAAAGATGAACTAAAAAAAATTGAAAATCTGATAATTAAGGAAATCAAAGAAAGCGTTCCTTATGCAAAGCCAAAAAATTTATGAAATTATCGGGAAAAAATCTTTGATTTTTTATCAAAAAGATATGAATATAATTCAAAATTTGTAGATATAAACAAACCATATTTAGGACAAAACGTAGAAAATATCTACAATTTGTTGCTAAAAGAGAATTATAATTTTGGCGAAAAAACCCAAATTGAACCAATTCAAAATGTATTTACTTTTGAAACTTATGAAAATTTGCTTAAAAAATTTGAAAAATACGGGATTAAAAAGCTTGATCTAAATTTTGAAAACCGGGATAAATTTATTCTTAGTTGATTTGATAAATTCGGTCCTGAATATCGAAAATTTTGCATCAACCTTTTTGATAAAATAGGCCAATTTTATTATGATAATTTGAATAAATGAACAAATAAAATTGAATTTATCTATTTGTTGCAAATTTTATTTGGTCCTAGATATTTTTTCCACACCGAGAATGCTGAGCTTGTTGACCCTGATTGTTCTATTTTACCAAGTTGGACCAAACTTAAACTTGAAAATTTCCAAATTTTTTACTTTGGCGGACAAGAATATGGTCTTTTTGATGAAATAATTGCACAATTTGACTCAAAAAAACCAGTTTTTTGGTTTAAACCGTATTATCGTTCTGCTTATAGTACCAACACTGGCTGAATTTCGCCAATTTCCTTAAAAAATTTTATTTTGCTGTATGTTGACGGGCAAAAAATTTATTACTGAGTTGGCCATTCAAATCTATATGATGATATTTTTCAAGGTAAATACGAAATTTTAAAATATTATTTTAAGGAAAAATTAGTCAAACTTGAGCAAGATATTTTTTTGAGAAATAACCAAGATCCACAGTTTGTTTTTTATTCTCCACCAAAATCAAATCAATTAAACAAAAATGTAATTGAATCATCTATGGAAGAACTAATTTTATATCGTGATGCAATTAAAAAATATCAAGAAGAAACAACTCATGAATTTGACAATTTTCGACAGTTTGTAGAAAATTCAGGTTTATATAGCCAACAAGAAAAGAAATTGATTTTAGAAAGGCACTTTGATTTTTCTTGAAATTCTAAAGACAAAAATTACTATTTTGAAGAAATTTCAAAAACAGATTTTCGCGGCGAATATAGTGAGAAAGCTCGTGATGATGAAAAAATGTTTGCTGATCTTTTTGATGGTGAAAAACTTCGAAGCTAAAAATTTTAAATTCTTTTTTTAAAATTTTTAGCTTTTTTATTTTTGTTTATTCAAAAGTAAAAATTTTGTTAGAAAAAATTTTGTTTATTTGCAAAAGTTGCCTGAATTTTTCTGCCAATTTATTTTTTCAGATCTAAATAAATAATTTAACTGATATAAAAACTTAGACTTTTATATGATAGCCAACTCTGAAGTTTTAATTTGTCATAGCGATGAATAAATGAACTTATTTTTTTGATAAGTAATATTTTATTTTCAAAATTTTTGCTTTAAATATTAATCAATTCCACTTGCAAAATCGCATAAAAAAATTGAATTGAGTGGTTTTTAAGACTTTATTTGGCTACATTGATTATTGGATGCTTTTTTATTTTAAAAAATTAGAAAATTTACGGCCAGCAAATTTTGTATCATGATTTGAATCCAAAAATTGGGCTTAATTTTTTAAATTAATAGGCAATTTAATTTTACTTTAGAGTATAATTATATAATTATGAGTAAACCTAAACAAAAATCACTATTTAATGTTTTGAGAAAAAATATTTTGTCAAAAACGGGAATAGCAGTTAGTCTTTTTGGAATTGGGGTTTTCACGGCTACTGCCGTTTTAACTACTCGGATTTCTTATTCGGGTAATCCGCGTGAAAATGTTCAAAATTTTGCCAAAAAAATTAACTTAGTCTCATTTAAATTAGGTGATTTATCTGCTAATGATGATTATTATACTATAAAAAACATAATTTTTGATGAAAATGGAAACAAACAAAATGACCTTGATCTTAGTCGTCTTGTTGATGTTTTTCAAAAAATAAATGATCTAAACCAGAAAATTGATCTTACTGATGAAGTTGATCTTCAGAAACCACACTTAAAATTTGTTGATATTACAGCAAATGATAATAGTCGAAGTTTTGAAATTAAATATCAAGTTAAACAAAAGTTGCCTGACCAAAGTTTTGTATACTCAGATATTTATTCTCAGGAAATTAGTTTTTTGCAAAAATCACAGTTTTTACGTTCAAATTTTAGCTCTAAATTACAAAAAATTATTAAACTTTTTCAGACTAAATTTTCTAGTCTAAAAGATAAAAACTCAACCAAACAATTCTCAGCTGATTTGGAAAATACCCAAACGACTTTAAAGGACAACATTTTTCTAAGTCGAGCTGAGGACATATCAAGTTTTTTCAATTTAGCTCGTACTTCAAAGGAGCTTGAAAATAAAATAAGTAAATTATTACCGCAAATCAAGCATATTTTGTTTGATCTATATAATAGTGAGGAAAATTTAATTCCTGATTCTAATAATAAAATCTTTAATTTTTCGTTTGAAAAAAATCAGTTAACAAATGAATATGCCTTTGTTGATGGTAGTGGTTTTTTAAATTTATTTTTAAAAGCTGAATTTAGTTTAGAAGCTCAAAAATTACTTGATTTTCCTGAAGTTAAAAGTTGAATTGAACCAGTTAGAATTGTTGATAATGAAGGAAATTCCTTATTTACAACTTCAAAATCTTTAATAGATAGTATCGAGTTATCAAATACTGAATCGAAAAAATTAGTCAATATTAGTGTTCTAGATTTTCTAAATTTATTACAAACAAAATTCACCTTATCCAACTTTGACATAAAAAACGAAAAAATTAATAAAGAAATCGTTCAAATAATCAATCAAGTTTTAGAAAAACCTTTGAATATTGGATTAAAAAATTCATCAAATAAATTACCTAATCAAGGTGTTAATTTAGTTTTTGACCCTTTTAATGTTGAAATTTCTAAAAATGACAGTAAATTTGACTTAAAATTACCTTATAAAATTCAAATTTCTGAGAAATTTTATGGTAATGAATCATCGGAAATAGTTGAAGAAAAATTAGGCGTTCTTAACCTAGAAAACTTTAGCATTATTGATGAAAATAGCGACCAAAAAATTGACGATGGGCGCTATTTTCTTTTTTTAAATCCAAATTTTGATTTAAAAATGTTTAGAAAAGATGATACTGCTAAGGATAAACAAGAACTTCCTGAAACCGAAAATAGTCAAAAAACCGAAGAATCAGAGCCAGAACAAGTTGCTGTACAAGAAGGTGCTACCACCGAATCTACAACTGCTACAACACCTGCAGCAACTGACACAACTGACACAACAGCCCAAACTGAATCTTCTACCGAAGTTGAAGGTAATACTCAGATCAAAAAACAACCAAAATACAAATACTTTTTACTAGATTCTAACAATCCTTATAGTAAAAAAGAAATTGATCAACTAATTCAAGATAATGATTTTGAAAAATTAAGTCGTCATCTTCAAAGTCTAAGTGGTTATAATTATAATTTTTCAGATCATGAAAGTCTAATCAAAGCTTGAAGTGGAACATTAATTTTCCCATTTGACTATGCAAATAGTTTTGTGAAGGATACTTCATTACATGCGCAAAAAACCGGCACAATTTCATTAAATTCTACTCAGTTTTTACAAAATCCTAATGAAACTGGCGCTTTTTATTCATTTTTAGCAAAACAAAATCCTAGAATTGTAGTTCAAGCATTTGTTGATTTTTTAAAAACATCAGGTTTAATTTTTAATTTTGTTGATCTTGATAGAGATTATAATTTTGATTGAAATAAAATTTTCGAAAGTGCAAGACAAGTTAAACTTAATTCAAGCAATTTTAAGAAATTTAGTTTTAACAATCAATATACCAACCTTCAAAATTCAGGATTTCTATCAACATTATTTTTAACTAAAGATGTTAAAAGCAAAATTTCAACTTTAAAAAATGACGGAACAATTCTTGAATCATTAACAAGTCTAAACCTTTTTGCCCTAAATAGTGATGAAATTGCAAAATTTGAAAAAATTGACGAAAATATCGCTAATTTTGAAACTTTAGCAGATGTAATTAGCGCCTTTTATTTCAAAGCAGGTCTTCTAAATAATTATCAAAATTGGTCAGAAATTGCCCTTCTAGATTCAGAAATTATTTTTGAACCAAACGATGAAATTTCACTAAGCGAACTCGAGGAAATTAAAAAACAAAACCCTTCTTCTGGTCAAAGTCAAGATGCTTCAAAAAATTATAAAGCAATTAACTATTATTACAAATTAGGAATAAAAGATGAATCTGGAAAAATTAGTGTTCCACTTTTTGAAAGTCCAAAAACCACATTAATACTCAAAACAATTGACGAAAAAACTGCAAAAATTAACGAAATTACTAAAAAACTTGACCAAATAATCGATGCAATTCCCGTTTCTTACCAAACAATTCACCTAAGTGCGGAAGATTTTGATAAATTAACTAACGCAAATACTGCGACAACAAGCGGATCAGAAGGAAGTGTAGCGGTTCAATCAGCTTTGGTTTCTAGTATTTATTTACAAAATTTAGAACCAAAAGAACTTGTAAAACTTTTTAACGATACTGAGCAACCTCAACAAGGCGAAGAAACTCAAGAAACTCAACAAGCTGAGGTCGAACAACAAGTTCAAGAAGTCCAAGAAACTGAAGGCGAACAACAAACTCAAGATGCTGAGACAACAGAAAGCAATACCGAAACTCAAACCCCTGTTGAACCTCAACAAAAACAAGACGAGCTTACACAAAAATTACCAAAATTTGGTGCAGAAATTAGCCAAATTCTTACACAAAGTTTTACTAGTTTATTTACTTCAACAGAAAAAGATAGCCCTAAATTAAAAATTAACATCGAAATTAAGGATGATATTTTAAAGGATCCAAATAAAAAACTTATCACAATTCAAGTAGGAATTCCAGAATCTTATCTAGAAAAGCTTACTGCCGATGAAATAGTTGATCAAAAAGAAAAAAATGATGAAACAAGTTCGGATCAAGCCAAAACTGATCAAGGACAAACTGATAGTGAAAGCACTTCAGATCAAGGTCAAACCGGTCAACAACAAAATAATGGAAGCACTTCAGATCAAGGAACCGGTCAACAAGAAAGTGGATCGACTGAACCTGCAACTGTTGAAACAAAACAAGTTTTAGCTTCAGAAAGTCCAGCATCTCCATCTCCGGCTCCTGCCCCAGCAGCAGCATCACCCGCTCCAGCGGCTGAGCCAGCAACTTCCCCAGCTCCATCTCCAGCAGCTCCAGCGCCCGCCGAAGCTCCAACCCCACCAACCGAACAACCAAAAGAAGAAAAATATCGTTATTCAAAAAGATTCAATATTACTGTAATTAAACAAGTTAGCCAAAGTCAAACTACAACTGATTCATCAACAACATAAAATACAGAGTAAAGTTAAAATAAGGAATTAAAATGAATGCAAAAAAGCATATGAAAATAATAACAATTGGGTTAGGAACGACAATTTTTGCCTCAGCAGTTGTCGGAATTGCCCTTGGATTTAATAGTTATAATAAATCATATTTTCAAAAGGTTGTTGAACAACCTAAAGATTTCAAACTTGATTCTGATGCCGGAATTGATAGACAACAAGTTTTTGGACTACTAGATAAGGTTAAAATTCAAACTAATTTTAGTGATTTATCAGCAAAATCAGCGTTTGAATTAGCAACAAATCCTTTATATAGATTGGATTTAGCGACAGTTTTTAACTTTGATGAGCTAAAAAATAACGGTTTTGAAATTAGTTTTGACTTAAAAGATGTAAAAGTTGAAAATAGCGCAATTAATGATGTTTTAGTTTTTGTCAGCGATCCTAAAACTAATGCAACAATTAGTAAAAAAATTAATTTAACCGGATTTAGCACAAAATCTGACTCAAATCAGCTCGAAAATTTTGATATTGACACAAAAAGATCTTCGCTAATATTAAAATCCAGAAAATTAGTTAATCCAAGTGAACTAAAAGCAAAAATTCAAGACTCCTATTCAAAATTCTTGAAAAATTTAAGTCCTGCTCGGGCACTTGAGCGTGCTTTTATTGAAAATAATATCGGACTTAACCTAATTAATGCGCAAAATTTGCCTACTTTTTTAAGTTCAAAACAAATTATTAGTCCTGTTTTAAAAGACAAAAATCTTAGTTTTTCTTCACTTGATGATTCAAAGGCAACTTTAAGTCTAAATTTAGAAATTCAAAATTTAGATACTAAATCAAAAACAAATTTCGAACTTCCAATTCAAGGACTCACCAATTTGTCCAAAATTTTTAGCGATTTAGCTGATTTTATCAGCCAAAGTGGTCAAGATATTTTCAAACTAAAAGCTCAAGTTCAAGCTGATTTAATTAATAAAGATCAATCTCTGGCAGAAGTTTTATACCAAAAAGCAAATACAGACTTTAATTTTAGTTCATTTTTTGAATCTAATTTCCTAAAATCCTTTAAATTCCGCGCAAATGATAGCGATATTTGGGATCTAGAAATCATACCTTCTTTGAAAAAAGTTCAAGACTCCGAAAAAGATGAACTTTTAAAGAACCAACAAGTTCGCTTTTTAGTTAATGTTAGCCCAACAAAAAATCAAAATTTAGCACTAAAAGTCCCAAATTTTGACTTAGAAATAGACTTTCAACCTGATTTAAGACCTCTGGAGCGACAAATTGCAAAAGCCCAAGGAAGTCTTGCAAAAACAACTAATTTTTCATTTCAAAAACCTGAAAATAGCCCAACAATAACAGCCACCCAAATTAATTTGTATGTTAGCCAAATTTTTGATATAATTAAAAATAATTCTGAAACTGACGACAATCAAATTATTGAAAAAGTTGCTGCTAATACTTATTTTCTAGAAAATGGAAAAACAGGAACTCCTGAAGAAATCCAGCAATTTACCAAAGATTTACAAGAGCACATTAAAAAAGACACCGAAGTCAAGCCCCAAAATCCTGAATCTGAAAACAGCCAACAAACTGACAATCCAGGCGCTCCAAAAACTTTTGGACTAGGGGTTTCAATCCTAAAAACTTTACTTTTAGCAAAAACTAATGCCCAAAATGTTGAATTAAAACTAAATTCAACCCCGCTGTCAAAAGCATTAGAGTTAAATTTTAGTCTTGTTGATAAAACAACTCAAGAAAACCTTGCTGATTCAAAAATAGTTATCTCTAATATTTTTAGTGAAAAAACTGCTTATGATATCACTCGCGAATTTAATCCTTTAGTTTTTATTGACGGTAAAAATGATGTTGTTGTTCAAGAAGATGGCGAGTCAATTCTTAGTGATTTTGGTCGCCCCGAGCTTAAATTTAAAGGGAAAATAACTAAAGAAAACGACGGATATTCAATCACAAGAACAATAAAATTCCAACCAACTCAAACTAGTTCAACTGTCGATTCGGAGACTTCAGGTGTTCAAGGATCAGGAGCTCCTTCAGCTCCTTCAGGTTCACAAACAACCCCACAAAATCCAACTAATATTGACAAAGGTTCATTCTTTTTGGCTTTTAAAATCAGCGGAATTAACGATTTTAACAAGCATTACCTAGTTTCTTCAAAAGAAGGTAAAGGAATTTTTGTCCAAAGAGTAAAAAACACTCAGGCAAAACCATCTTTTTCAAGATCGGGCGATAATACTAACGGCGAAACACGTCAGGTTTTCGAAGCTCAGCAAATTAACAATGCTAATCCACAATTTGCATTTATTTTAGGCTCAGATTTTGATTTTAAACTTAATTTTAACGGAGCTGGCGACCCAGAAGCCAAACCCGTTACAAATCAACAAGCTCTAATTTTGCCGCCTGAAGTTTTAAAAGAAATTAAACCTGATCAGTTTGCCGAACTAACAAGGCAAAGCAATGACGAGACAACAATTACTTTGCAAAATCGATCACTTTTTTACCGAAAATTTAACCAGAAAAATAACTTTGAATCAGACGCCCAGTTTATTCAAGACGGATCAACAATTGTTGTCGAAATTTCGATAAATAAAGAAAGTGATGGATCTGGAACTTTAGAGGTAAATGGATATTCATCTTCAAGCCAAAGACCTAAATTTGATAAGGTTTACTCAAAAACTATTTTTAACAAAGATGAACAAGGGAAACCTTCACCAAATAAATTTAACACCTATAATCTTGATTATTTCCAAATTGGCCCTAATCCTGAAGTGGTTAAAGAAAAGACTAATGATTCAGGACTTCCAAAACCAGTTTTCCCAGATTCAAAAGCAAAAGTTTTAATTAAGGCTTTTGCGGTTGTAAAAAATTCTGATTTTGGCGATGATGAAAATGCTGCCAAAATTGCTCGTGAAAAAACATTAGAATCTTTTGTAGATGCTTATTTAAACTAGTAAATTTAAATAATTTTGAAAAAATCCTAATTATAATTAATTAATTAAATAAATAAATAAATAACCCCTTTGAATTTTAACCAAAGGGGGATTTTATTATTGTAAATTTAACCCTTTGTAAAAAAAAAAAAAAAAATGCTTGGTCTAAAATGAAATTATGTTATAATGAACTTCACTAAGAATAATTAATAAATGAATATTAGAATTAAGGAGAAATAGTTATGTTTTTTGTCTAATAAAATCAGAAAATGCGAATTATCCATTATATTTTTTAATATGATGGGATGCCTTAAATTTGACCGTTTAGAAATCTACAAATTTATGAATTTAATTATTGTTCTTTCAAAACTTCATATGTTTTTTTAGGCTCAATGCAAATAAAAGCGAGTTTTCTATTTACATTGAGTTTAAATAGTAGTTGTTTTTTTATGATTTTTGATGATATTAAAATTAAAATCAATCAAGATGATCGGCTAATTTTAAATAGTTTTTCACTCGAATTTGATAAGAAAAAAATCGAATTTAGTACCTTTACTCAATTTTTTTACTGTTTATGCTAATTTATTGAGAACTCTTGGCAAACAAGAAGTTCTAGTTCATCAGTAATCCTAGAAAATAATGACCCATTATTAACTTTTATATTACAAAATAGTTTTTGTTAAGATAATAACAACAATAAATTTAAGTTTTTTTTATTATTTAAGTTTATCTTTTTGGGATTTGATAAATTCCGAAACTACGTCATAATGGATGTATTTTTTGATTTTATTCTTGTTATCATCAGTATTAGCTAAATTTTTTATTTTGATAATATTTTCTTTTACTTCTTCATTTAGTCTGCCTTCAACTAACCTCTCGATTCGGTCGTTGTGATCAACAGTGTTATTATCATTAATATAATTCTTAAGTTTTTTACTATCAATATTCATTTGTTCAGCGAATTTATTTATTTCATTATCAGAATTTTCACTCCGTTTTTCATCAACACAAATATTAATATCAATGCCTCGATTACCCTTATACATTTCAATAAAACATTCTCTAGCAAATGGCTGGTCAACTTTAAGAAATTTTGTAATTTCTCCTTGAACTTGCGCTAAAAATTCCTCTAAAGTTAGTTTTTTATTGGACTCATAAAACAAACTTTGAATATATGAAGAATCGATTTTTTCTCTTAAAACACTTGGTTGAAGATTGTCTAATTCATTAAAAACTTCATCATATTCTTTGTTTGTATTGGTTTTGTTATATTCAATTCGAACATCCTCAATTCTCACGTTTAACTTTTTTCACTGCTCTTCATTTAATCAGATTTTCTCATTTTCTTTATTTTTTTTCCAGCTAAATCCAAGAATTTCGGCACAAATTAAACTTTTTTTGATTTTTATAAAAGATTCTACAAACTTTTTAGCATCATTTGGGTCGATAGATTCGCGTACATTCTCAAAATCCGGATAACCTCATCCGCTAAAAAGTTCGTCTAAAATTCTAAAATTTTTGTTAATTTCCTCGTAAAATACTTCAATTTTTTTCGGATCTGCCATTTTTGGATCGGCATAAGCATAAGCTTTTAAAGCTTCAGTAAGCTTTTCATATAAAAAAATTGGCCTGTGATAAAAAACAATATTTCCAAAAGGTTTATTTTCGTTGTTTTCAATGCGGTTTGTTCTTGAAATTGCCTGAATTAAATGTTCGTATTTAAGAAGTCGATCAAAATAAACCGTGTTTATGTATTTTGAGTCATAACCTGTTAAAAGTTGGTCAACAACAATTAACAAATCTAATTGACCTTCGAGACTGCCGTTTTCTAACTTAGTTAAATTATCCCTCTTTAATCTGTCTTGAATATCTTTTTTAAACTTTTTATGGGTATTATAATCAAAAGACTGACGAAAATCTTTGTTGTATTGTTGTAAAATTTTTTCAATATCCTCTTTTTTGTCCAATCCTCGCGATTTATTTGACGAATCAACAGATGAATCAATTGAAGGATCAAAAAGCGCTGTAACTTTTAAATTTAGCTTGTCTTCATCAATTTGTTTCCTAAAAATTTCAAAATATTTAATAGCACTTTCGATTGATTCAACAGTTAGGATTGCCGAATAAAAATATTTATTACTTCGATTAGGTCATCATTCTAAAATATTTTTAACAACCTCTTCTTTATATTGTTTTTCATGAGTTGTACTGTATCTTTCGAAAATTTTCTCTTCAAGATCAATAATTTGTTTATCATTTTTCCCAAATTTAGAACGGTACTCAGTAATTCCGATTTTATTTTTAACGTTTTCTTGAACTAAATCTAGTGTTGTAGAAGTCAAGTGATCCATAAAACTGTATTCTGAACTAAATGCTAGTACTTTTTTGTCTTCCATAGCATTTTCCATTGTGTATTTGTGCAATCTTTGGCCAAAATTATCTTCGGTAGTTACCCCGAGATCATCAGAACTTACCCTATTTTTAGCGTTTATTTCAAGTATTGGTGTACCTGTGAAACCAAAAATAACTGAATTTGTCATGTTTTTGAGAATATTAGTAAACATATCGCCAAATGTTGTCCGGTGTGCTTCGTCAAAAATGAATATTTTTTTCTTTTTTGTAATTTTGTTTAACTTTTTACTAAAATTTTCATTTGTTATCCTTGATTGTTTATGAATTGATGTTATAATTAATTTTTGTCTTATAGAATCAGTAGAAAGATGATCAATTAAATTTTCTGTTGATTCTGCTTCAATAACATCGATTTTTCCTGAAGAATTAAAGTTATTAAACGATTTTAATGTCTGAGTGACGAGTTCAATTCGATCAGCAACAAAAATTACAATATCACTAAGCTCTTTTTCCAAAATAAGAGTAGCCAATTTAAAACTAGTTAGCGTTTTTCCTGATCCTGTCGAGTGCCAAACATACCCACCTTTTTGGCATTCATGCAAATTATTAGAAAAATTTAGTTCCCTTTTCAATCGTCTGCCAATTATTTCTTCAACTGCATGAACTTGATAACTTCTTAAAACCTTAAGATTTTTTTCCTTGCTATCCGCGATTATATAGTCGCCAATCATTTTATGAGCCATTGGAATACTGAAAAATTTGTCAATTAATTCTAAATAATCATTTATAGGACGATTATTTTTGTCAGTTCATTTTAAAAAATTTTTTTCATTAATATTTTCAATATCATTTGTGTTTGGCAAATACAACATTTCATTAGGTTTCATTGCGACAACAATTTGCACTAATTTGAAGATTCTATTATAAAGTCCATTTTTGGCATAATTTTTAATTTGGGTTATAGCACTTTGAATTTTTTCAGATCGATTTTTTAATTCGATATGAATTAAAGGCATCCCGTTAAATAAAAGCATTAAATCAGCACGCTTTTCATCATTCTTTGTTGTCTTAAATGTTACTTGACGCGCAATTTGGTAAATGTTATTTCCTATGCCAATATCTTTTTTTGAAAATATTTTTAGTTGTACTTCTTGGCCAATTTTTTCCGGGTCTAGCGATGGATTTGATCTTTTAATGGAAATATACTCATTAGTTAGCAATATATTTGTTTCAACAAAGTTTGGGCAATTATCAATTTTTTCAATAACTTGTTCCATTTCTTCATCACTAAGACTAATATTATTAAGTACGTCTTTGTTGTTATGAAACAAAATGTCTTTCCAATTTTTTACTAAAATTTCTTCTGTGACATTTTCCAAAATGACACTATACCCATTTTTATGCCCAGATTCATCTCTAAAACCTTGCCAACCATTTTTTGGGCTTGTTAATCTATCAACTATTGCTTGTTCAAATTCTTTTTCACTTTTGAAATTTTTCATATTCACCTAAATAAACATTTCATTTAATAAAGTTTTTTTAATTTTTTGGAAATAGGCAACTTTTTGCTCATATGCAAGAATTAGTGAGTCAAAAGTTTCAAAAAGTTGCGAAATTTTTTGCTGTTCGCTAACATCAGGAGTGAATTTTACCTCAATTTGAGCCATATCGATAATTTTTAGCGAAGGAATAATACCATTTGTAACATTTTTTTTCGTTTGAAATCCAATTGCAATGGCAAAAAATTCGCTTTCAGGATATTTTTTTGAAGTTAATATTCCACAAGAACCTGTTGCAAAAAATTTTCCTTTTCGGAAATTAACAACTCCAGCATACCCAGCGGCCGTTCATGTCAAGACATTTTCAGCCAAAAACTGGTTATAATATCCTAAAATCCCGTGATTTTCTGTTTGCGATGAATAAACCGGGTAGATGTATCCGCGGTCTCTCTCTCTCTCTCTACAGGTCTAGTTTTTATTTGGTTTTTAGTAAGTGATTGACCTCGGGAAATCTCGAATAAATTTTTGACTTGATCAATAATTCATGCCGATTTGAAACCTTTGAATCTAATTGAAGGAAAATCTGAACTAAAATTAGCAAACATTTTATTAGTAAAACCATTTTTAAGATTTTTCAGAATGCTCATTTTTTCTTCAAGTTTATTAATTAAGTTTTCAAGTGTCTCAAAAAGTCGCGAAATTTTTTGCTGTTCAGATCAGTCTGGTTGAAAAAATGTAAAATTAACAAAAAGAGGAAGTCAATGGCGGCCATGATGTCTTACATTGTATTTAATTTTTTGTAAAATTAAATAATGAAAGTAAAGATTATCTTTCGGATTTTTATTGATTAACAATTTAAGCGCAGAACTTCTAACTTTGAAATCAAAATTGATAAAGCGAGATTGAGTTGTAAAATCATCAAATAAAATTATTGGTGAATTTTCTGATGCTTTTTTAATATTTTTTGTGTCTTTTGCATAACCAAGCACAAAAGTTTTTCCCGGAGTTAAAACGGGAATTCCATGATTAAAATATTTAGTTGATGACTCAATATATTTTCATGATTGTTCGTGTTTTAAAGCATCGGCCAATCTTTTTTTAACTCAGGAAGGATTAAATCCTTCTGTTCTAATTTCAGGAATATTTTTATTTTTGGACATTAATTTGCCTTCAAAATATTAGATAATTTTTTAATGGCTTCCATGTCCGCGGGATTTCCCTCAAGTTCATCCAAAAAAGTAGACATTTTTGTTTCCAAATCAGAAACTTTTTTTTGAATATCAACAAAAGTGTGTTTATATTTGTTTAATATTTCGGATATTCCTGAGATTTGCTCATCAACGAATTCTTCACTTTTTTCCTTAAAGTTTTGAATAAACTTTTCTCATCATTTTGAAATTAACAAATCATAAAAATCTTTTTCATTCAAATTCAAATATTGATTGTAGGAATTATTAGTTAAATCATTTTTTAGATTAGTTAAATCTTTTTTTACTTTATCGATATCTAAATATTTTTCATTAATTTGAATTATTAAAGATTCAAAAGAATCTTTTTCTCTTGATTCTTTTGAATCTTTAAATGTTTTAGCTAATTTTTTAATACCACTTTGAATTCAAGAGTTTTTTTCATCGTTATAAATTTCATTAGTTTTATCTTCATCACTAATTATCTGGCATAGTTCTTTTATTTCAGATTCAAATTGGTCAATTTGATCTTGAACCTTATTTAATTGAGCAAATTCATTTGGAAAAAATTTTTGCTCAATTAAATCATTGCTAAAAAATTTAGATTTTCACGACTTAATTCTACGAAAATCTTTCTCTTTCTGATTAATGCTATCAACTGATTCAATTTGATCATTTAAAAATTCTTTGATATCTAGACTGCCAGAATCAGAAAAATTTTCCCGTAAAAGTTCTAAATCTTCCTTGACATTTTCAAAATTATCAATTATAATTTGGTAAACATCATAAGTATCAATTAATGGAAACTTTAAAGATGAAAAAATATACTCAGTTATATCTTTTTCTAGCTCAATTAACTTAATGTTCTTAATTGAATCAATATTAGACACCTTATCTTTGAAAAAATTAATAAAGTCAACCACTTTAGTTTCAAATGATTCCAAATAATTTTGAAAATCACTATCATTATAAATAATATTTATATAGTCTTGCGAAAGCAAATCGTAATAATCGCTGTTTTGTTGGTTTTCTTTAAACATTTTTTCCTTGATTTTAGGAAAATTAAGGAAAAAGTTATCAAAACGTTTTAGTTCTTTTTTGCTAATTGAGCCAAAAACTAATGAAAATAGGTCGTGTTGTTCTTCTTTTTTCCCAGTTAGTTCAACATATCGTGAAATATTTAAATTAAAATTATTTTTTTCTATTTCTTCAAAACTGATTATTTTTGAAATTTCAGTTTCAAGGCGGTAGTTAACAATATCAGCAATTTTTTTGATATGTGATTTAGCGAAGCGGTTATTTTTACCATCTTTAACAAATAAATTTGAGGCATCAACAAAAAGAATATCATTCTTAAAACGATCTTTTCTTAAAATGATAATAACTGTTTCAATTCCAGTTCCATAAAACATATTGGCTGGAAGTCCAATTATAGCGTCGATTTGGCCTTTTTCAACTAGTTTTTTTCTAATTTGCCCTTCACGACCTCCCCGAAATAAAACTCCGTGTGGCAAAATAACAGCGCCAATTCCGTCATTTTTTATGTGATATAAGTCGTGTAATAAAAAAGCATAGTCTGCTTTGTTTTCAGGCGGCTCTCCATATTCTTCAAATCTTTCTGTATGACCGGCATTTTTTGGCTCTCATCTTTGTGAATATGGTGGATTTGAGACAACAGCATCGACAGTTAACAATCGATATGTGCTAGTGTCTTCATTTTCAAATAAAGGTCAATCATCTTCCAAAGTATCTCCTCTACGAACATGGATTTGATCGGAATTTATGTTTGACATAATTAAGTTCATTCTTGTTAAATTATAAGTTTCGTTTTTAATCTCTTGAGCATAATAAGTGATTGAACTTTCGCTATATTTTTTAAATTCTTGACCTATGTTTAACAGCAAACCACCTGAACCACTTGTTGGATCATAAATACTAATATCTTTTCGGTCTTTTAAATAAAATGCAACTATTCGTGAGATTAAGTCACTTACCTCATGAGGTGTATAAAATTCGCCTGCTTTTTTTCCAGCGGTTGAGGCAAATTGAGCAATTAAATACTCATAAATAAAACCTAGAACATCATATTGTTGTCTAGTAGTTGGAATTTCATTGATAGTATCAATAAGTTGAGAAATGACCTCAGTTTGTTCCTTGGCATTTGGTGCAAGTTTTCCCAAATCAGTTTCAAATTTAGAAAATAAACCTTTAAACAATGAAGCATGAGAAGACTTTTTAGATTTATTAACTATTTCATTAACTCCATCACTAAAATCCTTAAATGCACCTTGAAAAGCTTTAATGTCAAATTTTTGTTTATTTTTGACTCAAGAATCAAATAAATTCCGATGCTGGATAAAAAATCCATTTTTGTCTTTCAATGACTCTATCTTTCTATCAACCACTCCCCAACTTAAGACCCCAGTATTTCCAAGGTCAATATCACTACGGTCCAATTGATCATCCAAAAGATAGAGATCATCCTTATCAAATTCCTGACTAATTAAATATTCAGTCTGTTTTTGACATAAAAATTTGTATAAAAGCAAACCTAAAATATAGTCCTTATATTCATAGGCCTCAAGATTTTTTCGCAACCTATTGACACCATGTCAAATTTTTGCGCCAAGTTGCTGTTTAGTTATTTTGCTCATAAAAACCACCTGTAAATTAAAAAAATTATATCATATTAAGGAATTTTCGTAACTTTTTCCACATAAAGTTCACAAATACCATTTTGCAAATTCACTTTTTTCCTTTAATTTAGCCCAAAAATAAAAAAAGAAAAATAGTAAAAATATACTAATTTACTGTTGCTTGTGCAAGTCATTTTTATTTTTTTTATTTTTTTCTTCTTTTTAAAAAAGTTGTGGTATAATTAATATCGATTTCATATATATTATGAGATTTTTAAGATAAGTAAAAATATTTTAAAAATATTGGTTTAATCCCCATCTCATAATAATTCTAGCAACCGGTGCGCCGGTATGAAACCAAGCGTAAGTTTAATTTAAAAAACTTACGCTTTTTTATTTAGAATGATTTGCTCATTTTTAAAAAAGAAACATAGTAAAAATAAACTAACTTACTTTTCCTGTGCAAGTCATTTTTTTTTTTTTTTTTTTTTTTTTTTTTTTTAAAAAAGT
>NZ_AFHO01000019.1 GCF_000218525.1 Mesomycoplasma ovipneumoniae SC01
TGACTTTGAGCCGTTTCAAATTTAACAATGCAGTCAAAATTAACTCAAATTGTTATTGATACTTTCCTGCCTAGTTCAGTAAAAGCTGAAATCAATAAAAATGAATGAGACCGTAAAAATATGGAGGAAAAATTAAAATCACCTATTGATTTTTATTCACATAATTGATGAGTTATGAAAAATCTGGCTGAAAAAACAAGAGATACAGCGAATTTGATTGTAGGAAACTGATGGCTAGCATCATCAAATAATAATTTAAATAAAGATCCTAGTTTTACTAAAGGTCCTTTTGTTACCGGAAGCGGACTTGCTCATGATTCTATTGATTGAACCGACCCTAAAAACGCTTTTGAAATTCCTGAGGAACAATCTAATCCAAAAGCATACACAAAAGTTTTTTTTCGAAGCTATCATGTAAGAAGAGTAAGACTTCAAGATGAACATCTAAAAAGGAACAAAATGTTGAATGTAGAAAAGGTACATTTTTTATATGGAAAACCAATTAGATTTGAAGTCTAAATCAAATAATCAATTAAAAAAACTAAAATATTTAGAAATTAATATTAAAAATCGTTGCTTAGTTACCCGCATATTTTCCGATAGAGATTTTTCCTGTGATCGTGATGAAAAATATCGAAGAATTCCACACTTTTTATGAGTCTATGTTATGGATTCTTGCGCGGTTGTGCGCAATCCAATTGAAACTATTATTGGCTTAGATTACAAACATGATGATTATGTTTATAATTTAAGACTAGAAGATATCCCAAAAACAGTCTTTTTTTTGAAAAAATTAAAAGACTTTGATTTTTATGATGAAATTAGGTGTTTGTCCCGTAGATGAACTGATGAAGATTATTGTCGAAAAAAAGAAAATCTAAGCGATGATTATAAATGAGAACCCTATTTCTCGGACACTCCATATGAGACTAAAGGTTTTAGAGCAGTAATCGTAGCTTTCGAAAATTTTGATGACAAAGAAAAATGTGAATTTTCAATTTCCTTTCCTGCGGTTTTTCAAAAAATGTTCAAATCAAAAGATAAACTAAAAAAAATTGAAAATTTGATAATTAAGGAAATCAAAGAAAGCATTCCTTATGCAAAACCAAAAAATTTATGAAATTATCGGGAAAAAATCTTTGATTTTTTATCAAAAAGATATGAAT
>NZ_AFHO01000018.1 GCF_000218525.1 Mesomycoplasma ovipneumoniae SC01
CGAAAATTATTATGATTATAATTTACAGTTTTGCCTGAAAATCCGTTTCGCTTATTCGGTCTATGCACGCCTTTTTTGTTTCGGTTGCGTGTTTCATAGCCTAAATGTTGGTTCATTCTGCATTTAAGAGTGTCTCTCAACAAAATTTTATAAATATGCGAAATTTCGTTGTGAAAATCTTCTTTTTTTAATTTTTTATAATCAGCGTATTTGTCAACAATTTTCTTAGCTTCTAACTCAAATGGTGATAATGTTTTTTGCTGTTTTTCATATTTTGGTCCTTTATGATAAATTTTATCAAAATAGATTTACTTTAAAAACACAAAATATTTAATATTACTTGGCGACCCTGTTTTAAATACTAAAAGCAAAGTAATTGGGATAATGACTTTTCGCCTTATAAATGAAAAACCAGTTGAAGGTATTTCTTTTTTTGTGCCTTCAAGCAATATAAAAGAATTTTTAAATTCAAATTAAATTTTTAATTTTCTAAATTATTAACTATCAAATCCATTAGATAAATATAGTCAAAGTTATTAAAATTTGTGATTAGGATTTACTCTAATAAAAAATTGTACAGTGCAAAAACTTGGTTAATTGGGGTATAAAGTCATATCTTCTAAACCGATGCAATTATAATTCCAATTAGTATTAATCATAAGGTTATCATTATCAAAACTTGTGCTAGTGATCTATTCATTTGCGCGTCATCCTCATTTATTGAAAAAGGGTTTGCTTTGTTTAATTTAGTGCCTGTTCGTGTTTGTTTATATGGTATTAGATATAATATTGTTTTACTCTAGTAAGAAATTTCGCAGCACTGAAATAATATGCCATAAGTGGTAACATGTTGGTAGAGCCATTTTATTCGATTAATAAATTCTATAGCGCAAGAACAGCGGCATTTTAAGGCCCCCTTGTCTAAATGTTGCTTTATTCTAATAAAATATTCTGCCATACAATAACTATACTTGTTCTTGCGTCTTGCCTTGTAGTATTCATCTTTTACTCTAAAAAGCAATTTTAATTCACACAAACATGCTTTTTTCATAGGCCTCCTCGATGTCTTAAGTTTTACTCTAGTAAGAAACTGTACAGCACAAAAACAAAGCGTGAGTTTGAAAACTTTATTGCTTTGTTTTACTCTAGTAAGAAACTGTACAGCACAAAAACTGCATCTAAATCTTTTTCATTCAAAATTGTTTTACTCTAGTAAGAAATTGTACAGCACAAAAACTTATCACTAATTTGGTTAATAAGTTCAATTGTTTTACTCTAGTAAGAAATTGTACAGCACAAAAACGAAAATCTGTTTTGTAACCTGTTCTAATTCGTTTTACTCTAGTAAGAAATTGTACAGCACAAAAACTAATCAAATATGGTATTAGTATTACTGATAGTTTTACTCTAGTAAGAAATTGTACAGCACAAAAACCATGAAAAACGGCAGTTTACTTAGACAATAGTTTTACTCTAGTAAGAAATTGTACAGCACAAAAACTATGGTCAATTTTTAAATTATCAAGCTTTTGTTTTACTCTAGTAAGAAATTGTACAGCACAAAAACTTCGGCAGATCAAAAAACTTTGGATTATAAAGTTTTACTCTAGTAAGAAATTGTACAGCACAAAAACTTGACAATTTGACTAAAAAATATCATAACTGTTTTACTCTAGTAAGAAATTGTACAGCACAAAAACTACCCTAATTACCTAGTTTTTGCCCTTTTAGTTTTACTCTAGTAAGAAATTGTACAGCACAAAAACCAGCGGGATTTCAACATCTTTTAAGCGACGGTTTTACTCTAGTAAGAAATTGTACAGCACAAAAACATGATTAAGTAATTTATCGTAACTTCAAACGTTTTACTCTAGTAAGAAATTGTACAGCACAAAAACTGACCCTAAGTTTGATTTTCCAACAATTAAGTTTTACTCTAGTAAGAAATTGTACAGCACAAAAACACATTTATTAGAATTATTTAAAGCATTATCGTTTTACTCTAGTAAGAAATTGTACAGCACAAAAACTTTGTGTATGCCCGAAAATGAACTACACTAGTTTTACTCTAGTAAGAAATTGTACAGCACAAAAACCTAAAGTAACTTGTTTAAAATTTCCTAATAGTTTTACTCTAGTAAGAAATTGTACAGCACAAAAACCTTTATTTTTGTAGTCTTCGTTTCAATTTGGTTTTACTCTAGTAAGAAATTGTACAGCACAAAAACGTGTTTTTGACAATAATTTTCAATCACCTCGTTTTACTCTAGTAAGAAATTGTACAGCACAAAAACTAATTTCCTTATAAAAAACATCTTGTGCTTGTTTTACTCTAGTAAGAAATTGTACAGCACAAAAACATAGCCTTAACAAAAATTGACTATATGTTCAGTTTTACTCTAGTAAGAAATTGTACAGCACAAAAACATTCAGACCTATGTCTCGGGTATTTTCTAAGTTTTACTCTAGTAAGAAATTGTACAGCACAAAAACACGCTGCTAATATACTAACCGAATTATCAAGTTTTACTCTAGTAAGAAATTGTACAGCACAAAAACAAGTGCGATATCGACTTTGTATACAAAGTTGTTTTACTCTAGTAAGAAATTGTACAGCACAAAAACTCTATTTTGTAATTATTTTTTTGAGCGAGTGTTTTACTCTAGTAAGAAATTGTACAGCACAAAAACATTTAATGACTATGAGGTTGTTTTTTTTGACGTTTTACTCTAGTAAGAAATTGTACAGCACAAAAACTATGTTTTGGTCAACTTTATTTTGTAAATAGTTTTACTCTAGTAAGAAATTGTACAGCACAAAAACGAAACTCGCGATTGGTACGACGAAAATACAGTTTTACTCTAGTAAGAAATTGTACAGCACAAAAACCTCGAGAGACATTATTTTTTGTTATTTTTAGTTTTACTCTAGTAAGAAATTGTACAGCACAAAAACTATATTATTTTTTATATCACTCTCGTGTTTGTTTTACTCTAGTAAGAAATTGTACAGCACAAAAACATTTCCAAAAACAACAAGAGTCTATTCAATGTTTTACTCTAGTAAGAAATTGTACAGCACAAAAACTTGAAGATCATCAAGTTTGACTACAATGAAGTTTTACTCTAGTAAGAAATTGTACAGCACAAAAACTAGTCTTTGAGCAAATGCCTCTCTTGTGGGGGTTTTACTCTAGTAAGAAATTGTACAGCACAAAAACACTTGTCGGCGCCGATTTGGAAGTCTTAGAGTTTTACTCTAGTAAGAAATTGTACAGCACAAAAACAGTTAAGGAAAACAAACTCGAAAAAATTATGTTTTACTCTAGTAAGAAATTGTACAGCACAAAAACAGGCTGTTTAGTATAATTTTGGAAAAGTACGTTTTACTCTAGTAAGAAATTGTACAGCACAAAAACATAATTATACCATAAAAATAAAATTTTTATGTTTTACTCTAGTAAGAAATTGTACAGCACAAAAACAAAATTAAAGCAAAAAGAATTTACTATGAAGTTTTACTCTAGTAAGAAATTGTACAGCACAAAAACTATTGGGCAAATAATTTTTTTAATTCTCAAGTTTTACTCTAGTAAGAAATTGTACAGCACAAAAACAGAAAATTGAGAGTCGTCTTCTATAATTATGTTTTACTCTAGTAAGAAATTGTACAGCACAAAAACATTGAGTTAAATATTCCAGATTCAAATAGTGTTTTACTCTAGTAAGAAATTGTACAGCACAAAAACACTCTTGGCACGTAATTTTGTTAGATTTGCGTTTTACTCTAGTAAGAAATTGTACAGCACAAAAACTCGCGGTTTTCATAGTAAATTCTTTTTGCTGTTTTACTCTAGTAAGAAATTGTACAGCACAAAAACTGAGTCTCAGATAAATAAAAATCTGATATAGTTTTACTCTAGTAAGAAATTGTACAGCACAAAAACGGGGACTTACAATTATTTAAAAATCAAAAAGTTTTACTCTAGTAAGAAATTGTACAGCACAAAAACTAATTATTTTTTGGTTTTTTTGACTCAGGAGTTTTACTCTAGTAAGAAATTGTACAGCACAAAAACTGGATTTAAAAAAACTAAGAGTTCAGCAAATGTTTTACTCTAGTAAGAAATTGTACAGCACAAAAACGTGGTCTGCCGCCTTACCATTCGCTCGCGTGTTTTACTCTAGTAAGAAATTGTACAGCACAAAAACGGTGCTGTGCCGCCTGCTATTTTGTATATTGTTTTACTCTAGTAAGAAATTGTACAGCACAAAAACAGGCAAAATATGGGGCAAAACAAAGGTTAGGTTTTACTCTAGTAAGAAATTGTACAGCACAAAAACAACTGAAAAGACTACATTGCTACAATTCAAGTTTTACTCTAGTAAGAAATTGTACAGCACAAAAACTCTTCTTTAATATACTTATAAGCGTTTATCGTTTTACTCTAGTAAGAAATTGTACAGCACAAAAACAGCATAATTTTGTTCCTTTTTCAAATGTATGTTTTACTCTAGTAAGAAATTGTACAGCACAAAAACCGCCTTTACTTGCCCTTTGCTTCTTTTTTAGTTTTACTCTAGTAAGAAATTGTACAGCACAAAAACCTTAGATAATGTTTTTGCTTCACCTTCGGTGTTTTACTCTAGTAAGAAATTGTACAGCACAAAAACGAGAAATGAAATTAGCAGAATCACTAATTGAGTTTTACTCTAGTAAGAAATTGTACAGCACAAAAACGACTATTTTGTTTATTATACCAAGATAAAGTTTTACTCTAGTAAGAAATTGTACAGCACAAAAACAAGGCTGCATATTCGGTTTTA
>NZ_AFHO01000017.1 GCF_000218525.1 Mesomycoplasma ovipneumoniae SC01
CCTTTAACATCAAAAAACATCCCATCAATGTACAAAATTGGATAGGAATTATCAATTTTTCGGGATTTTCACTTTTCAATTTAGGTAATAATTTGTCAGTAATTGAAGAAATTCAGGCGTTACTTACTTCTTTTTTATAGATACTTTTTATTGTGTTAACAATATTTTCATATGACATGCCTGATGCAAAAAGTGAAAACACTTGCTCTTCGATATCAGCTAAACTTGTTTCGTATTTACCGAGTAATTTGTTCTCAAAAGTGCCATTTCGATCTCTTGGTATTTTTAG
>NZ_AFHO01000016.1 GCF_000218525.1 Mesomycoplasma ovipneumoniae SC01
TAGATAAATAGTTTTAATATTCAAAAAGTGTGTTTTACCTATTTTTTTATCGATTTTATCTAAAATATCTTTTTTTAACAATGAAATAAATTTTTCTAATTTAGTAGAATCTATTTGGTGTTCTAATTTTGATTTAATTGTACTTTGAAATTCAATATACCAAAAAAGATGTTCTAAAAACTCAGTGTTATTTATATTTTTTTCACCAAGATTTTGGTTTATAAATTCAACAATTTCCTTGTTGTCTACTAATTCATTTTTAAAAATAAACTTAATAAATAAGTTAATAAATTTTAAAAAAAACGGAGCATTTTTTTCTAGTTTCACATTTATAATATTGTCAAAAATGTCTTTGGAAACATTAATTTTTGCCGGTTTGTCTGTATTATAAAAACTATTTAATAGCGCAATTGTTTTAAACAAATAAAAAAAATCAATTGGTTTTTTTACAAATTTACTATAATCAATTATTGTATTTAAAAAATCTTTTTGACTCCTAAAAAAATCGGGATGAGTCTTAATTGAAAAAAATACATAATTATATAAGTCCTCAAAAAAATCAGGATTATCTTCTGGTTTTTTTGTTGTTTGCTTAAATAAGGTTTCTATTGTTTGATTTATTTTTTCCACTTGATCATCTTTTTTCTCACTCAAGTCTAAAATCTGTTTTGCAAAAATAGTATTTGTGATGTCAGCATCTTTGGCAAACAAACCATTTTCAATAACATATTCTACAATTTCATCACTTTTTTTAAGTAATTCGGCATCTAATTTTTTATTATTTCCAAAATAATAGTGAAGAAGCACGCCGCCATAAACCCCAGGATCACCGTTTATTTCAAAATTTATCAATCAGTTTTTAGTGTATTCATTTATTTTTGAGAAATACTCTGGAGAATATTCATAAAAATTCTTGCTAATGTAGTAAAAAATAGCCATTGATAAAGGTGAAGCGACAAAATTTCTTTTATTTTCTTCTGTATTCTGATTTTCAATGATTTGTCTATAATATTTATCCCATTTTTCAATTAAAATATTTATTGATTTTTGTTTTTCTTTGATAATATCAGAGAAATGATTCTTACCTAAAGTATTCACTATTGATAAAATTGATATATATTTTTTAATGAGTAGAAAACGTTTATCGCGTAATGATTCAGGATTTTCACTCACGTTAATCAATACTTCTTCACTTTCAAAATTCATTTTCTTGAATTCATCCCTAACTCAATCTTTAATATCGAAATATTTTTGAAAATCATGCCCATTTAATTTAAAATAGAAAATATTTCAAGCTAATGGTTGAAAGTCATCCTTGATGTCAATAAACTGTTTTTTATTTTTATCATAATATTTCGAAATAAAATTAATAATTTTAGAAAAATTGTTAGACGGATTAATAGCGAAATAAATGTTAATTAATTGATAAATATCAATTAAATCAAAACGTATCATTCCTATCAAATTAGGTATGACTTTTAAGGTTGATTTTGCTTTATCGCTCTGATTAATGTTATTCGAAATTTTTAAAATTGCTAAAATTTCGTTTGCATATACGTAATTATAGTCTCCCTCAAAATTATTTTTTAGAGCATAACTACTGTCTTGCACATCTTTTTTTAATTCATTTTCTAAAATAAAGCTATTTATTTTTTCTAGATCAAAACTAGAGAAAACAGATGCAGATTTTGAATTGCTAGTTAATGTTTTAGGCTCAAATCTATTTATTTCAACTTCAATAGACTTATTAAAAACATAATAAATTAATGGAACACTTATAGCAATTGATCCCAAACTTACGCCAATAATTGAGAAAATAACTCATTTTTTCCCAACAATTTTAGAAATCATTTACTTTTCTTCTATACTTTCAGATAATTTAGAAACCTTATAAAAAGAAGAATTAGACAATATATTGACAACTTTTCCTTCATCATATTCAGCTCTTGCAGACGCTCAGCTACCGAATTTTGTTACTTTGTATTTTCAACCATTAAACTCATAATCAATTGACGCATATTTATGATTATGACTAGTGATTGACTCAACAAGATATCCATTTGAGTCAATTGAAACACCTGCATTTGCACCTGCTTTAGCTGAAAATTTACCATCATATTTTATCTCGCCGTCAACCTGAAAAGAAGGGCTTCCAATCCCCGAAATTCAGGATGTCACATCTAATTTTAAATTTTTCGGATTATCATAATAATATCTATTTTTTATTCTAAATTTTGATCTTGCTTTTCCAGTTCATGAAATTTTGTCTTGATAAAATCAACCACCATAATATGATAAATACTGGTAACCCGCTAATCCTATTCCGAAATAATAGTCTTTGTCATTTCTTTCAGCAAGTTGCACTACTGAATTTTCGTTTGCTAAAAGCGCAATTCCTGGAAACAATAAAAAAGCCTTGGCATTTATTTTTTGACTAGCAACAATTGCTGGTGTTGTGACTGCGAGCGTTAAACTTGTTAACGCTGTTAAATTTAGTAAAATTTTTTTTATTTTTTTTGTAAAAGACATAAGATCTCCTTAGTATTTTTTTACTCATAATTATATATTGTTAAATTGAATTAAATTGAATTGAATTTTCACTCATAATTATACCATGCTAAATAAAATAACAAAGAACAAAAACAAAAAAAAATACAAAAATATAATTTTTGTTAAAAAAATGTAAAAAAATATATTTTTATTCACAGCAATTTTGCAAACCATAAACTTTATAAACATAAAACAAAATTTAAATAACAAAAGTAAGTCATTAAAATTTGCGGCTGTTTCTTCATTTTTCTTTTTTATATATAGCATTCAAAAGGGCAGAATTTTTTTGCTCTTTTTTCATATTTTAGGCCTTTATGATAAATTTTATTAAAACAGATTTGCCTTAAAACACAAAATATTGAATATTCAACGTAATTATAATCTGCCTGAAAATTATTTTTTAGAGTATAACTAGTTTTTTGCACACCTTTTTTAATTCATTTTCTAAAATAAAACTGTTTATTTTTTCTAGATCAAAACTAGAGAAAACAGATGCGGATTTTGAATCACTAGCTAATGTTTTAGGCTCAAATCTATTTATTTCAACTTCAATAGACTTATTAAAAACATAATAAATTAATGCAACACTTATAGCGATCGACCCTAAACTTGTACTAATAATTGAGAAAATAACTCATTTTTTCCCAACAATTTTAGAAATCATTTACTGTTATCCCAAACTTTCAGATAATTCAGAAACCTTATAAAAAGCAGAATTAGATAATAAATTCCCAGTTTTTCAACCGAAATCAACTCTTGCTGCCGCATAGCTGCCGAATTTTGTTACTTTGTATTTTCAACCGTGATAATCATAATTAATTGAAGCATATTTATTATTATGACTAGTTATTGTTTGAATAAGATAACCATTGGAATCAATTCAAGCATCTGTATTCATACTTGCCCTAGGTGAAAATTTACCATCATATCTTATCTCGTCACCAACTTGAAAAGAAGGGCTTCCAAGCCCCGAAATTCAAGATATCAGCTGTAATTTTAAATTTTTTGGACTATAATAATATTTATTTTTTAATCTAAATTTTGTTTTTACTTGTCCAGTTCATGAAATTTTGTCTTGATAAAATAAACCTTCATAATATGATAAATTTTGGTCACCTACCAATTTTATTCCGAAATAAAAGTCTTCTTCATTTATTTCAGCAAGTTGTATATTATTTTTTTTGCTGAAGACGAAATTCCCGAAAAATCTAAAAAAGCCTTTGCATTTATTTTTTGACTTGCAACAATTGCTGGTGTTGCGACTGCAAGCGTTAAACTTGTTAATACTGTTAAGTTTAGTAAAATTTTTTTATTTTTTTTGTAAAAGACATAAGAACTCCTTAATAAAATTTATTTATAAAGTATTTATAAATTTGTTTATTCACAATTATATTATGCTAAATTAAACAACAAAGAACAAAACAAGAAAAAATACAAAAATATAATTTTTATTAAAAAACAGTAAAAATTATATTTTTATTCATAGCTATTTTTGCAAAGTATAAATTCTATAAACATAAACCAAAATTTTAATATTCCCCTACTTTTTTAGCTAATTTATGTTTTTTATGTTAAAATTTTGGCAATTTCAATTACTAATTCAACAAAATTACAGTTATATTTTAAGTGTTAAGCTAGTTTTTCTTTTTTAAAAATCAACAACAAAAGGTAAAAACATGAATTTTGATGATTACAAAAAATTATTTGATTAAATAATTTTCCCTCAATAATAGTGGCATTTTACCAAAAAAGTATAAATAAAATCACAATGAAACGTTAAATTCATTATAATATCATAAAAAGGATCCTAAAAATACGAGCCATATTCAGAAATGATAAAAAATATACCTTTAAAAACTTCCGGTTTTAGTATTTGCCTTGAATGATTGCTATTATTTATAATAAACGAATCTGAATCCGCAAAGTTGAGTCAATCCCTAGAGAAGTAAGTTTGGAAATTTTACCATAAAAATGCAAGAAATTATTAGCCAAATAGCATCGTTAATTTGCAAATTCAATAAAGAAAATAATTTGAATTTGGAAATTTTTCTAAAAGGAAGTTATCTATTTTGAAAGGAAAATTTTATAAGTCGAAAGCCCAACGATTTAGATTTAGGCTTTGTAAATTGTTCCTTTAGACAACGTCAAGAATTTATTAATTTTATTTTGCAAGAAGAAAATGCTGAATTGATAAAAAAAGACGACAATTTACAAATACTTAGAATTAATGGTTTTATTATTGAATTTATAGTTTTAGAAACAATAAACAAACAATTTTTAAAAGAATCCCAATACAAAAATATTTATGAATTAAAGATCAAGTACGCTTTTTTTCAAAAAATTACGATGATGGGTTATGTTTTAAGTCCAGTTTTTCCACATGATTCAAATAAAAAAATGCTAAGTATAATTGATGATTTGAACATTTCTTGAAATATACTAAGCAAAAATCCAGACAATATTAATTACGGAACCGAAAAAAATTTCTTTCAAAATACTCTATGAAATAGTTTCTTTATTTATTGGTTTTATAATTATGACAAAATGCTTGATAAATATTTTGATTTTTCAAAATTAGAAAGCTACAATAATTATTTTGACCAATCGTTAAAAAATTATATCTATAATTTTTTAACTTTTATAAAAGAACAATTTAAAAACAATTTGGATTTTTTCGACAAAATACTAAAAAACAAGCTAATTTATACAAATATGATGATAAATTTCTTGAATTTCCCGTCAATTCCGGGTTTTGAAAAAAAGTATCTCGAAAAATTGTTTGGTGATAATATTCATAAAGAAACAAACGGCGGTTATTTATCAAAAAATAATAAGTATAACAATGTTTTATTCATAAATCATAGCGATGAAGTAGGCGGTATTGCAATAGCTGGTGAGGTTTTTAATCAAGGAACAACTTATTTTGACTCAGGTGTTTTTGAAATATTTGACCAGAATTCAGAAAAAATTAATGAAATTTCTTGTGTCAAAGTTGACAATCTAGTTTTTTCTGAAGAAAAAAGTACAAAAATAAATCGGCCTAATTTAAAGTGCCTTGGAATCACTGGAAATGGAATTTACCAAGTTTTACCCAAAAGTGAGATAAAAATTTCCGGTTTTACTATCTTTTCGCGAAATCAAGATAATAAAATTTCTAACATATTAACAAGAATTCTTTTGGATATTGATAAAAATTTTGATATCCTTCTGACAACAAAAGCGGAAATTCAACTACAAGCAACAAAAGATTTTTTTGTTACTAATCAAATTAAAAAATACAAATTTTTGGTCAATATTGATGTCTGTGAGTGCCAAAATTGAGATAATGAAGGTATAAAAATAAGAGTAGCTGATACTTTTACGGCACATAATATTGTTTTTTATAATAAAATTGTTGAAATTTTTCAGAAAAATAGCATTCCATTTAGACCTTATTTTGGTTCAGGTTGAACTGATATCACTAATTTTCAAAATCAAAATGCCATAACTTTATCAATTCCGGTGTCAAAAATACATTCTAATTCCTCGCTATCACTAATAAAAAATTTTTTCTTTTTGCTTTGAATTTGCAAGGAAATAAATGACAATATTTTTTAAAAATTCAATCAAATTTACTAGTTCACTTAGCACTTCATTGATAGGTTCAGAAGCTTTTAAGTTTAGTTCGTCTTTATACATATTTAAAATTACGGGCGATTTTTGACTTGTAACAATTTTATATTTGTTAATTCAAATACCTAATTTGGTAGTTTATTTATTTAGTAGCAAAATTGTCCAAAAATGGAAAAATGATAAAATTATTCTATTAATTTCAGATATTTTAAGTGTTTTTTGTTTAGCTTTTTTGTTAATTATTTTTTTTAGTCTGGCTGATAGTCAAATTTTTACCTTTTCAATAATATTAATTTTAGTTAATACATTGCTAGGTTTTATCCATGCTTTTCGATTTATTTATTTGAAAAATATTGTTTATTATCTAGCGAACAATGAAAAACAGATGCAAAATATCAACGTTTTTTCCTCTTTTGCAACGGCAATGGGGTTTTTAATTTCGGCAGTATTTGCTTTAGTTATTTACTCTAGACTTGATTTTTATTGAATGGTTTTATTTAATATGATTACCTATTCAATCTCAGGACTGCTTTATTTTTTACTAAAATTAAATGCAAAAAAATTTGATTTTGCCCTTAGCCAGCAAGAAAATTTCAAAGAAAATGACAAAAAAATTTCGACTTATAAATGAGTTTTTGTCTTAGCGGGCCATTTTATTGTTGCAATTTTCTTTTTGCCAAGAACAACTCTATTTCCACCGGTTTTTGAATATATTAATTCTCAAAGTCAAGTAGAGATTTTTAACTACCAACAATTAGCAACATGACTCAATATTGGTTTTTCGTTTGCTTCAGTTTTAGGAACAATCGTTAGTTTTTTAATATTAAATAAAACAAGAAAAAAAATTAGCATTATTTGACTTTTGGTTGGCCTGCTAATATTGGGTTGAATTTGACCTTTTGTTGCTTTTATCAAAAATTTAAATGTTCAATTTTATTCATATATGATAATTACTAGTTTTAATCAGTTTATATTTTCGTTGTTTTTTCCAACTTTTTCCAGTTTGTCATATTTATTTTTTAGCAAAGAAAAATTTCATGTCCAAAACGGAATTTCACTGGTAACTAGAGCAATTTTTTACACGTTAGTTACAATTGCTACGACCGCAACTTTTATTTATCTTTCATTTTACTTTTCATTTTTAATATTTATGCTTCTGATTTCAGTTTTGGCCTTGATAGTCATTTTTAGCTATTGAAAAATTAAAAAATTAACTATTAAAAAAGTTAAAATCAAAACCAAAAAAAGTTAGAAAACCTTTAAATTATTATATTAATTTAGAAAAAATCATTTTTTGTCTTTGTGTTAGCGGATTTGCATGTATAATAAATAAGCATTTATTCGAAGAAAAGTTTTCTTATTTTTTGCTTTGGTAAAATTTGTCTAAAAAATATTTACAAAGATAAGAAAATTTTTTGTTTTTTTGTTATAATTAATCTTTACATTGTAAGGACTATGAAACATAAGGTTGCAATACACGAGAAGGAGTTGTTTTTGTGTATTGGTTTTTATGTCGAGTCCGTTCAAAAATATGAACAGGAGCAACTCACTTATTTTTTTATGAGCACAACATCAATAAAAATTAAGTTCAAATCGTTTGACCACCGTCAAATTGATGCTGCTGCTAAAAAAGTTATTCTTTTAGCGCGTGAACTTAATGTCGAGACATGTGGCCCGGTACCGCTACCAACTTCAAGAGCGATTTATACAATTTTGAGATCTGTCCACGTTAATAAAAAATCTCGTGAACAATTTGAAAGTCGCACCCACAAACGGCTAGTAATTTTAAAAGTTTCGCCAAACAATCAAAAAGCAGTTACAGAAAAAATTTCACGAACACAATTGCCAGCTGGCGTTTGATTAGAAATCGAGGTAAATTAAAATGAAAGGAATTTTAGGTAGAAAAATTGGAATGACGCAACTTTTTACAGTTGATGGTATTTCGATTCCTGTTAGCGTCATTGAAGTTCCTGAAAACATAGTTACAAAAATTCTTACCAAAGAAAAAGATAACTATGAAGCAATTCAGCTCGGTGTTTTTGATAAAAAACAATCAGCTCACAAAAAACCTGAATTAGGTCATTTTGCAAAAGCTGATACTAAACCGAAAAAATTTGTTCGTGAATTCCGTGATTTTCCAGGTTTAAAATTAGGTCAAAGCATTAATGTTTCAATATTTAGCGCAGGTGAATTTGTTGATGTAATTGGAACTTCCAAAGGAAAAGGTTTTGCTGGTCCAATTAAACGTCACAATCAAGCAATTGGGCCTAGATCTCACGGTGGTGGGGGTGGTTCAAAACCAATTCGTCAAACTGGTTCGCTTGGAGATATTTCCGGAAACAAAGTTGTTAAGGGGATGACAATGCCAGGACGTCTTGGACATTCTCGCGTAACTAAACAGTCACTTGAAATTGTTAAAGTTGATCAGGAAAATAATTTATTAATAGTAAAAGGTTCAATTCCTGGTCCAAAAAAATCATTTGTTATGATAAGAACTGCAATTAAAAAATCAACTTCTAAAACTCCCATTAATCTTTTTGAAGTTAGTCCCAAAGATCAGGAGTTAAAACATGAATAAAAACACACCAATTTCAATTCAGAGCGCAAAATACGAAAATATTGTTAAATTTAACCCTGATAAAGCTCTTCCAGAAGTTTTATTTGAGCAAAGAGAACTAAAAACTCAAGCTATTTTTGACTCAATTTTGGCCGAAAGAGCTTCGCGTCGTTTTTCAACTCACAAAGTTAAAAACCGTGGTGAAGTTTCAGGGACAGGTAAAAAACCTTGAAAACAAAAATCAACCGGAAAAGCTCGTGCTGGATCAAGAAGATCACCAATTTTTGTTGGCGGGGGTCGCGCTTTTGGACCGACAACTTTAAGAAATTACACTCTAAAAGTAAATAAAAAAGTAAAAAAATTAGCTTTTGTTGGCGCCCTTTCTCAGCTAGCGCAAAACCACCAAGTTTTAGTAAATGATTTTTCAATGGACAAAATTTCAACTAAACTTCTGGTAGAACAGTTAAAAACCTTTAAAATTGATAAACTTCGTCACATTTTAATCGCCTCAACTGATACAAATTTATTTTTATCAGCAAGAAATTTACCAAATGTCGAGTTAGTAAAACCTAATTCAATAACAGTTGAATCACTAGTAAAAACTGATTTGCTAATCATTTCCGAAAATGATATTGCAAGTCTTAAAAAAAGGATTGAAGATGAACGTAAATAATATTATTAAAGGTCCAATTTTAACTGAAAAATCCTACCAGTTAATGTCTCAAGGAGTTTATTCTTTTAAAGTAAGTCCGACAACAAATCGTTCTGAGACAAAAAAAGCTGTTGAATACATTTTTAATGTAAAAGTTGAAAAAGTTAATATTTTCACTGTTCCAAAAAAAGAAAAAAAACTAGGAAAATCACGTGGTTTTAGTACTAAATACAAAAAAGCATTTGTAAAATTAAAACCAGGATACACAATTAATCTTTTTGAAGACGAAGCTCCAGCACAGGAAAATCTTGACCAAACCAATAAAGACCAACAAGAATTCAGTCAACAAATTGAAGAAAAAAGAGCCCAACTAGAGCAAA
The DNA here is from genome assembly GCF_000218525.1 of Mesomycoplasma ovipneumoniae SC01. Classification (GTDB taxonomy): domain Bacteria; phylum Bacillota_I; class Bacilli_A; order Mycoplasmatales; family Metamycoplasmataceae; genus Mesomycoplasma; species Mesomycoplasma ovipneumoniae_A. The sequence goes on from NZ_AFHO01000016.1 coordinate 9,752, forward strand.
AAAATCAGGAAATAGCCCAAAAACTTGCAAAAAAACAGGCAGCCGAAAGTCAAAAAACTGAGGAAAATCAGCCTGAAAATGAGCCAAAAGACCAAACTAACGAACAAGGAGAGACAAACTAATGGCGCTTAAATATTATAAACCAACAACAAACGGCCGTCGCCATATGTCTTCACTTGATTTTGGTGCAAATTTAACAACAAACAGACCGGAAAAGTCTTTGCTTGTAACTTTAAAAAAACATTCAGGTCGTAATTCTCAAGGTAAAATTACCGTTAGACATCAAGGTGGACGGCACAAAAGAAAATATCGTCTAATTGATTTTAAAAGAAATAAAGACAATATTCCTGCAATTGTAAAAACAATTGAATATGACCCAAATCGTTCAGCAAATATCGCCCTTGTTTCTTATATTGACGGCGAAAAACGTTATATTTTAGCACCTAAAAATCTAAAAGTAGGTCAAAAAATTTCCTCTGGTCCTGAGGCTGATATTCTTGTTGGAAACTGCCTGCCGCTTAAAAATATTCCTGAAGGTACTTTTGTTCACAATCTCGAACTCCATCCAGGTGCAGGGGGTCAACTAATCCGTTCAGCCGGAACTTGAGCCCAAATTCAAGGTCGTGATGAAAACGGAAAATACGTAATTCTTAAACTAAAATCAGGAGAATACCGTCGAATTTTATCTACTTGCCGGGCAACTGTTGGTGTAGTTGGAAATGAAGAAAATTCACTTGTTAACATTGGAAAAGCAGGACGAAATCGTCACAAAGGAATTAGACCAACTGTTCGTGGATCAGTAATGAATCCAAATGATCACCCACATGGAGGTGGAGAAGGTAAACAACCAATCGGACGTAAAAGCCCACTTACTCCTTGAGGTAAAAAAGCACTTGGAGTTAAGACAAGAAATCCTAAAAAAGCTTCAACTAAATTGATAATCCGTTCAAGAAAGGAATCTAAAAAATAATGGCTCGTTCACTTAAAAAAGGTCCATTTGCTGATGAGCATCTTCTTAAAAAAGTTGATGATGCAATTATGAAAAATTCACGCAAACCAATTAAGACTTGATCACGCCGGTCAACTATTTTCCCTCAGTTTGTTGGTCTAACTTTTTTGGTCCACAATGGCAAAATTTTTAACGAAGTTTATGTTACCGATGATATGGTAGGCCACAAATTAGGTGAGTTTTCACCAACAAGAACTTATTATGGGCACGGAAAAGACAAGGCTAAAAAGAAATAAAAGGACAATATAAATGAATTTAGAAAACAATAATTATGCAGTTGCTTCTTTAAAAACCCAAAGAATTTCTGCCTCAAAAGCACGCCTTGTTGCTAATTTAGTTAAAAATAAACCTGTCTTTGAAGCCCTTTCAATTTTGGCCCATACTAATAAAAAAGCATCACCAATTTTTAGAAAACTAATCAATTCTGCCATTGCCAATGCAATTAATAATCATGGTCTTGAACAAGCAAATTTAGTTGTAAAATCAGCGATTGTTAATGAAGGCCCAACGCTAAAACGTTTTCGTCCACGAGCAAAAGGATCAGCAAGTCAAATTCTTAAAAGAACTTCTCATTTCAAAGTCGTTCTTGGGGCTCTAGCTGAGAGTCAAGATTCAAATACTTTTGAGTCTTTTGAATCTGAACCGGCAACAACTCCTGCTGAAGTTTTACCAGAAACTAACAATCAAGACTTAAATCCAAAACAAGGAGAAAAATAATGGGACAAAAGGTAAATCCAAATGGTTTCCGTTTTGGAATAACAAGAGCTCATAATGCAATTTGGTATGCAGAGAAAAATAAATTTGCCGCTAATTTGTTAGAAGATGTTAAAATTCACCGTTTTTTTGAAAAATTAACCCGTGAATACCAAATTGGAAACACAATAATTCGTCGTGATCGCAATAATGCAATTACTGTTTTAGTCTACACAGCAAGACTTGGTTCATTTCTTGGATCTTCAGGCGAAAATCTGAAAAAAATTGTTGAACAACTTAAAAAAACTCTTAAAAACCGTAAAATTGTTTTACACATTGATGCAATTGAAATCACAAATCCTGAATTAAATGCAAAATTAATGGCTGAGACAATCGCGCAAAAACTTGAACAACGTGGCTCATACCGAATTGCCCAAAAATTTGCAATTCGAACCGCACTAAAAGCGGGCGCAAAAGGGGTAAAAACACTTGTCTCTGGTCGTCTTAATGGTGTTGAAATGGCTCGTTCTGAAGGATATGCCGAAGGTGAAATGAAATTGCACACTTTACGTCAAAATGTTGAATATGCAACTGCAATTGCAAAAACAACTTACGGAATTTTGGGCGTTAAAGTTTGAGTCTCACTTGGTGAAACGAGACAAAAAATTGATATTGAATCTGTAATAAGAAGTGATAAAAGGAGATAAAAATGTTGCAACCAAAAAAAACTAAGCACCGTAAAACTTTCCGTCTTTATCACGATAAACGGGAAGCACACTCAGGAAATTTTTTAGCCTTTGGTGACTATGGACTTCAAGCCGTTGGTTCAGCTTGAATTTCTGCGGCTCAAATTGAAGCTGCCCGTATTGCAATTACAAGAAGAATGGGACGTGAAGGTCAAGTTATTATTCGAATTTTTCCACATTTGTCTTTAACTTCTAAGCCAATTGGAGTTAGAATGGGATCTGGAAAAGGTTCAGTTGATCGTTGAGTCGCTGTTGTTAAAAAAAATACAATGATGTTTGAAATTAAAGGTGTAAAAGACGATGTTGCTCGTGATGCACTTCGACTTGGTGGACATAAATTACCACTAAAATGAAAAATAGTAACTATATCTTAGGAAAACAATGGAATATAAAGAACTTTTAAAAAAAACACCAAGCGAACTTAATGCACTTCTTCTTGAATACCGTTCTGAATTATTTACTTTAAGATTTAAAAATCAAAGTTCAAATTTAGATCAAACTCACAAAATCAGCCAGATTCGTAAAATAATTGCCCGAATTTTAACAATTCTTTCTGAGCAAAAATTAGCCCAAAATCCAAAGCCAAAAAAACTCACCAAAAAGCAAAAAAAAGCGGCAAAAGTCGTATTTGCAAAATCGCCAAAATCAATAAAAGCCCATTTTAATGCGCATATCAAGCCGCTTTTAGCCCCAAAAATTCAAACAAAACCAGCAGAAATGAGTAGCCAAAATGAACAATAATTTAGAAAAAATTCCCCAAAAGCGTAATCTTCGTAAAACACTGCAAGGAAAAGTAATTCGCACTTCTGATAAGACAATAATGGTTTCTGTTGAGACAGCTTATAAACACAAACTTTATGGAAAACGGTTCAAAAAAACAAAAAAATTTGCAACTCATGACCAAGCAGGAACAGCAAATGTTGGTGATTTTGTTAAAATAGCAGAATGCCGTCCAATTTCAAAAACAAAACATTTCCGTCTAGTTGAGGTTTTACAAAAAAAAGGAGAAGTCTAAAATGGTTCAAGAACAATCTCGTTTAAATGTTGCTGACAATTCGGGCGCAAAAATTGTTGGTGTAATCCGAAATTTAGGTGGATCTGTTAAAAAAACTTCAAATATTGGTGACATTGTTGTAGTTTCTGTTAAAAAAGCAATTCCTAACGGAATGCTCAAAGAAGGACAAGTCGTTAAGGCACTAATTGTCCGTTCAACATACGGTCTTCGTCGTCCAAATGGTTCACATATAAAATTTGATGATAATGCAGTTGTAATTATCAAAGAGGATGGAACTCCAAGAGGAACACGTGTTTTTGGGCCAATTGCCAGAGAAATCCGTGAAAAAGGTTACCTAAAAATCGCTTCACTGGCCCAGGAGGTTCTCTAAAAAATGCAAAAAATTCGTAAAAATGATTCAGTTGTAGTTTTATCTGGCGATGACAAAGGTAAAGTCTCATCTGTCCTTGAAATAATTCCTGCAAAAAATGCGGCAATTGTTAAAGATGTTAACATTAAAACAAAACACCGTAAACCTTCAAATAAAAATACAAAAGGTGAAGTTGTCACTTTTGAAGCGCCAATTTTACTTTCAAAGCTAGCTTTGGTTGCCAAAAAAGCTGGAAAAGATAAGCCAGCTGTTCCAACTCGTGTTGGTTTTAAAGTGGAAAATGGCAAAAAAACCCGAATTGCAAAAAAAACAGGAAAGGCTATTTAGTATGACAAAGCTTCAAGAGCACTATCGTGATAATGTTTTTGGCCAACTAAAAGACCATTTTAATTTCAAATCTCCTTCTGAAGTTCCCAAAATTGTAAAAGTTGTCGTTAATATGACTGCCGGAAATCAAGTAACAAATGCAAAAGCAATTGAAGCTGTTCTTGATGATCTTGCAAACATTACCGGTCAAAAACCGTATAAAACAGTGGCAAAAAAATCACTTGCAACTTGAAAACTTCGTCAAGGAATGCCAGTTGGTGGAAAAGTTACTCTTCGTCGTGAACAAATGTGGAATTTTCTTTCAAAAGTTCTCAATATTGCAATTCCTCGTATTCGTGATTTTCGTGGTCTTTCCCCTAAATCTTTTGATGGCAAAGGAAATTTTGCCCTTGGATTTAAAGAATCAATCGTTTTTCCCGAGATAACTTTTGATAAAATCACAAAAATTCGCGGACTTGATGTAATAATAGTAACAAGTGCAAAAAATAATGAGCAAGCCTTAAAACTTCTTGAATTATTAGGCTTTCCTTTTGCGAAAAAAAGTTAATTTTTCGCAAAAAATTAAAAATTTTTTAGGTTAAAGGATAAATCTATGGCAAAAATGTCGTGAAAAGTCAAAGCAAATCGGGCTCCTAAATTCAAAGTTCGCGCCTACACCCGTTGTCAGTTGTGTGGCCGTTCTCATTCAGTTTTAAGAAAATTCCGTATTTGCCGTATTTGTTTTCGTACTTTGGCTCACCAAGGACGAATTCCTGGAATTAAGAAAGCGAGTTGGTAAAATTATGGCTTTTATAACAGATCCAATTGCTGATATGCTAACCCGAATTCGGAATGCAACAATCAGAAAACACAAACAAGTATCATTTCAACATTCAAAAATTAAAGCAAAAATGTTAGAAATTATTAAAGAAGCTGGATATATTAAAGATTTCCAAATTGAAGGCGAGCTTAAAAAAACAATAACTGTTGAGCTCAAATACAAAGGAAATAGTTCATCAATTTCCGGACTTAAAAGAATTTCTAAACCTTCGCTTCGCGTTTATGCCCCTGCCCAAAAAATTCCTTTTGTCCAATCTGGCTACGGAATTGCAATTTTATCAACTTCAAAAGGGCTCTTAACTGATTCACAAGCAAGAAAGGAAAATGTTGGCGGTGAAATTATCGCCTACATTTGGTAAAAAATATGTCACGTGTCGGTAATCGTGTTTTAATTATTCCTGAAAAAGTTAGTGTTGAAATTAATGGCTCAAATGTTAAAATTCAAGGTCCCTTAGGTATTTTAGAGCGCCAATTTTCTGATTTAATTACAATTATTGAAGAAAACAGTACACTAAAGACAATCAGAAAATCTGAAGAAAAACATGTAAAACAACTTCATGGAACAACAAATTCTCACCTTAGTGGAATGTTAATTGGTGTCTCAAAAGGTTTTCAAAAAGAACTCAAAATTAAAGGGGTTGGGTATAAGGCAACACTAAAAGAAAAAGTTATTGAACTTTTAGTTGGTTATTCTCATCCAGTTGAACTCAAAGTGCCAGAGGAACTTGATGTTTTAGTACCAAATGCAACAACTATTGTAATTAAAGGTATTGACAAACAAAAAGTTGGCCAATTTAGCGCCCAAATTCGTCAAGTTCGCCGGCCAAATCCTTATTCAGGCAAAGGAATTTCTTATAGTAACGAAATTCTTAAACTCAAAGAAGGGAAAAAAGCTTCTAAATAATTATGCAAAAATCACGTAATTTTCACCGAAAAGCAAAACATGTCCGTATTTTAGCAAAACTTAGTCCTTCGCACCAAGAGCAAAAAAAATACCGGATTGGCGTATATAAATCTTTACGTCATTTTTATGCTTATATTTTTGATCCTTGAAAAAATCAAGTTATCCTTTCGGTTTCAACACTTGACAAGACTGATAAATACAGCGGAAATATCCAAGCTGCAAGTAATTTAGCCCCTGAATTATACGCTAAATTAAAAGAGCTTAAATTGGAAGAAAATCCTTTTGTTTTTGACCGAAGCGGTTATTTATATCATGGTCGCATTAAAGCTTTTGCCGAATCATTAAGAGCCCAAGGAGTAAAATTCTAAAATGGATACAAATCTTCACAATAAATCAAATCAGCAAAAATCAAATCAAAACAGTCAAAATCAAAAACAATTCAGTCCAAAAGAAAACAACCGTCAACGTCCACGCAGTCAGCGTCAAAAACCAAAAGAAAAAAATTTTCGCCCTGAGTTTGAAGAAAGAATAATTTCAGTTGCCCGTGTAACTAAAGTTGTAAAAGGTGGACGCCGTTTTTCTTTTAGTGCTTTTGCCGTTGTTGGTAATAAAAAAGGAAAAGTTGGTCTAGGTCACGGAAAAGCTAACGAAGTGCAGGACTCAATTCGTAAAGCCGTAAAAGATGCACAAAACCGTCTTGTGTCTGTGCCAATTTACCGAAGATCAACCGTTCCACATGAGATAAATGCTAAATATTCAGCCTCAAAAATTCTCATCAAACCAGCCCCAAGAGGTAAAGGAATTGTTGCTTCAAATACCGTGCGTGCTGTTGTTGAACTTGCTGGTTATACTGATATTTATACAAAAACTTACGGATCAAGAACAAAAATTAACGTTGTGCGTGCAACTCTCAAAGCGCTTTTAGGACTTAAAACTATTAGTCAAATTGCTGAACTTCGTGATCTTAATCCATCACAAGTTTTAGCCCAAAAAAAATAACTTTTGCTTCTCAAATTCATAAATTTTTCCCTTTATTTAAAAAATAGCAAAAAATCTTTAAATTTTTAGTGCCTTAGGGTAAAATTTAGGCACTAAAAATTGCTTAAAACTTTTTTTATGTTTTTTGAAAAAAAGTTTTAAAATAAAGTATAATTATATAACTTAAAAAAATAGGAACAAACATGGCAATAAGACTTGAAAATTTAACTTATACCCCTGGTGCAAGAACAAAAAAACACCGTAAAGGGCGTGGGCATGCTGCTGGAAAAGGTAAACAAGCCGGTAGAGGTCAATCTGGACAAAAAAAACGTTCAACTGTTCGTCTTGGCTTTGAAGGTGGTCAAAACCCTTGATTTCGTCGTGTGCCAAAAATTGGTTTCCGCAATTTTAACTCAAAAAAATATGAAATCTTTAACCTATCCGATCTTGAAAGCCGTTATCAAGATGGGGATAAAATTAGTCTTGAGTCACTTTATCTTAAAGGTGTGCTTAAAAAACGTAATTTGCCAGCAAAATTACTTGCAAAAGGTGAATTAACAAAAAAACTTTTTGTAACAACAAATGCTTATTCTGCAGCGGCACTAGCTAAAATAGAAGAGCTCGGCGGTTCAATTACTGAGGTAAACTAGTGAGCAAACTTTTTGCTAAACTTTGAGAAAAAACAAATTCTGGATATATAAGTCTCAAAAATTATATCCTTTTTGTTTATAAAGAAAAAGTTCTTGCCCGCAAAATAATTTTTACATTTTTTTTATTGGTAATTTTTATTGTTTGTGGTACAATTACTATTCCTGGGCTCAGGTTGTTGCAATTCCAAATTGATACCAACTCATTTTTAGGTATCATTAATACCGTCGGTGGTGGCGGGTTACTTAATTTTTCAGTTGTTGCCTTAGGCATCAGCCCTTTTATTACGTCGTCTTTGTTCATGCTTATTGCTCAGACAAAGATTTTCCCTCCAATTCATCGACTTTCCCAGTCTGGTCCTGCCGGAAGAAGAAAAATCAATATAATTACAAGATTTTTGACTCTTCTTGTTGCGCTTATTCAGGCGATTGTTTTAATTCGAACCGTTATTCTTAATGAAAGTTTTGGCTTTGTTCGTTTAGAAATTACTAGCGCTGCATATATTTGGTTTGTTTTACCATTGATTTTAGTTGCTGGTTCGCTTTTTTCCTTGTTTTTAGCCGAACAGATAACCGATAAAGGTGTAGGAAACGGGACTTCGTTATTAATTTTTTCGGGAATAATTGTTGGTCTTCCACAACGTTTTCGTCATGCTTTTGAGTATTTAGTCGATCTTTCTTCCCCTTCATCACTAATAACACAAGTTCTTAGTTTTATCCTTTATATCGTTGCATTTTTGGCTATTTTATTTATATCAGTTTATGTTTATTTGGCCGAGAGAAAAATCCCAATTCAACAAACTGGTTCAGGGATGTCCAAAAACATTAAAGAAATATCGGTTTTGCCTTTAAAACTAAATCCAGCCGGAATTATGCCAATAATTTTTGCTTTAATTGTTGTTTCAATCCCTTCACTTTTGACCGGATTTTTTGATCGAAACACTTCAGCTGCCCGTAATTGAATAGATAATAATTTGCAAATCCATCACCCTATTGGACTTACTATATTTATTGTATGCAATATTATTTTTAGCATTATTATGTCGCTTCAGCAATCGCGGATTGATAAAATTTCCCAGGATTTTGCCAAAAATTCAACTTTTATCCCCGGTATTCGTCCTGGTGAGCAAACTGAAGATTATTTAATTGGTGTTATTCTTAGAATTTCAGTATTTAGTGCTATTTATTTGACTTTTCTTGGAATTTTCCAGCCAATTGCGATAATGTTAGGTCTACCTTCGGCAATAACTTTTTCAGGAACCTCAATAATAATTTTAGGAACAACTGCTCTTGAAACTATATCGCAAATTAAAGCACGTTATGGAGCGCAAAAAGTATTAAAACAAACCAAAAAAATCCGCAAAAATCTTACATATAAACAAGATTCTTCCTCAGCAAAGTCAAGTCGTGATTTATTATGGTAAAAAATTAAAAAAGGTCTCAAAATTTAACAATGTCATTATCTAATTCAAAAATTCTTTTAATTGGCGCCCCTGGTTCAGGAAAAGGTAGTATTTCAAAAATTCTAGTTGACAAGTTTAAATTAGTTCATATTTCTACTGGTAATCTTTTCCGTGAAAAAATCAAAAAAGATCGTGATTTTGCCGAGAAAATTCAAAACTATGTTAAAAATGGCCTATATGTTCCTGATGAAATTACTAACGATTTATTGTCAAATTTTATCAGTCAATTGCCGCCTCAAAGTGGTTATATTCTTGATGGCTACCCGCGAACATTAAATCAACTCAATTTTATGAACGAAAATAAAATTGATGTTGACAAAGTTTTTTATCTTGAAATCAAACCAGAGACAATAGTTAGTCGCCTTTCTCAACGTTTGTTTTGCAGTAAATGTCAAAAATCATATAATTTATTACTAGCAAAACCAAAAGTAGAAAATACATGCGACATTGACGGTGAGCCTTTATTTACCCGTCCTGATGATCGTCCTGAAATTGTTAAGCTTCGAATCGAAAAATTTAATGAATCTGTAACACCAATTGTCGATTATTATAAAAAACATGGTAAAATTCATTATTTAAATGTTGAAAGAAGCTTGGATGAAATTGTTAATGAAATTGAAAAATGTCTCTAATTAAAACAGAATTTGAAATTGAGCAACTAAAAATTGCTGCTAAACTCCTGGCAGAAGTCAAGAAAAAAATTTATGACTTTGTAAGACCAGGGATCTCTTTAAAAGAAATTGATGCCATCGCTTTTGATGAGATTATTGCCAGAGGCGCCAAACCAGCATTTTTAAATTATCACGGTTTTCCGGCAACTATTTGTATAAGTGTTAATGAAATCCTCATTCATGGTATTCCAAATGACTACATTCTTCAAGAAGGTGATTTGGTTTCAGTTGATTTAGGACTATCTTATAATGGTTTTTTTGCCGACACAGCTTTTAGTAAATCACTTGGCTCAAATGCTGAAAATGAAAAACTAATAAAATGTGCTGAGGAAGCTTTTTTTGCCGGCTTCAAGGCAATCAAACCTGGCGCAACAACAGGTGACATTGGTTTTGCTATCAATCAAGTAATAAGGTCCTACGGATTTTTTACTCCTGTTGAATTTTGTGGCCATGGTATTGGCAAAAAATTGCACGAAAATCCTAATATTTTCAATTTTGGTGTCCCGGGCACTGGAAAAAAATTAAAAAATAATATGGTAATTTGTATTGAACCAATGATCGTCCAAAGTTCTCCGCGAATAAAAATTTTAAAAGACGGATGATCGGTACAATCAAATGATGGTAAAAAAACTTCCCACTATGAACAGACAATTTTAATTCAAGACGGGAAGGGAATAATACTAACAGAAATGGATCAAAAATAGATGCAAAATTCTTCAAAAGAACAAAAATTATTATTTCAAGGTAAAATATCACACGTTTTTAACTCCCAAGAATATGAAGTAACTCTTGAAAATGGAGTAAAATTAAATTGTCATGTTGCTGGGAAAATGAAACTTCATCACATTAAAATTATTTTAGGCGACAGCGTTAAGGTTGAAATGTCACCTTATGATCTTTCAAAAGGAAGAATTGTTTACCGCTTTAAATAATTTTTTTGAAATTATTACCTGAATTTAAAGGAAAAAAATGAAAGTTCGAGCAAGTATTAAAAAAATTTGCAAAGATTGCAAAATAATTAAGCGTCGTTCGGTGAACCGTGTAATTTGTGTTTTAAAAAAACACAAACAAAGACAAGGATAGTTTTTGATTTTTGTTCTATTTTGTTAGTATTTTTCACTTTTAAATTTTTAGAGGTGAAAAATAAAATTTTATAAAAAGGAAAATATATTTATTTAAATAAGTTTAAAATATGGCACGTATTCTTAATGTTGAAATCCCCAATCATAAAAGAATTGTAATTGCTCTTACAAGTATTTATGGAATTGGAAAATCGCTTGCTGCAGAAATAATTGACAAAACTGCTGCAATTCAGCAAGAAAAATTTGGGAAAAAATATCCTGTTTTAACCCAAGATACAAAAGTTAAAGAAATTCAGGAAGATGTTTTGCAAATCATTCGTGATATTGCAAAAACTTATAAAACCGAAGGTGACCTGCACCGTGAAGTTCAATCAAATATTAAAAGACTAATTGAAATTAAATGTTATCGTGGAATCCGTCATCGTAAAGGTCTTCCAGTTCGTGGTCAAGTAACGCAGAAAAACGCACGTACTCGAAAAGGTCCAAGAAAAGCAATTATGGCAAAAAAAGACAAAGGTAAAAAATAGTTAATCATGGCAACTAATACACGTAAAGTTAAAAAAATCCGTCCTAAAAATGTAACAGCCGGAATTGCCCACATTCACTCTTCACACCAAAACACGATAATTTCTTTTACTGACAAACAAGGAAATGTAATTTCTTGAGCTAGTTCAGGATCAATTGGCTTTAAAGGAACAAAGAAAAAAACCGCATATGCTGCTACCTTAGCAACCGCTGCAGCTGCCCAAAAAGCGCGTGAACACGGAATGCGCGAAGTTGTTGTTCACCTTAAAGGAACCGGGCAAGGAAAAGAAGCTGCGCGTAAGCAAATTATAACTTCAGGAATTAATATTTTACTTACCCAAGATGTTACGCCAATTCCCCACAACGGAACTCGTCCACCGCGTAAATGATTTAAACGTCAGGAAAAAAGGTAGGATTTTATGAAAAAACATGCAAATGTTTACTATTCTGAAAACTTAACTGACCAAATTAGTGAATTTGAAACAAGTTTTGAACTAAAACCGCTCGAGCGCGGACTTGGAAATACAATCGGAAATGCCCTTCGTCGTGTAGTTTTGTCTTCCATTACTTCTTGTGCAGTTTTTGGCGTAAAAATTGCCGGCGTAACTCATGAATTTAGTATTCTTGATAATGTAATTGAAGATGTTGTTACAATTCTAAACAACCTAAAAAAAGTCCGTTTTTTCTATGATCCTGCCCTTTTTGGTCAAAATCAAATTCACCGGGCAAGTTTTAATGGCCAAAAAGCTGGACAAATTTATGCTCGCGACATTGTTTCTGATAGTGGACTAAAAATTGTCAATCCTGATTTATATATTGCCGATGTCTCAAGGGTTAATTCACTTAAATTTGAACTTTTTATAACTTCAGGTAAAGGTTTTAGCGATTTTGAAACTAATAAAAAATTCGTAAACGAAGTTTTACTAAGTCTTGAATCCAACCTTGATGGCACAGTTTTGGCTGTTGATAGTGATTTTTCACCGGTTTTAAGTGCTAATTATCAATCTGTTGAAATTAACTCAGCTAGCCCGATTGTTGAAGAAAAACTAAGTTTTTCAATTAAAACTGACGGCTCAATTAAAGCTAAAGATGCTGTCTCTGAGGGTTCAAAAATTTTACTAGCCCACCTTAATATTTTGGCAAATGTCGAAAACATTAACAAATTTTCCGAGGAATTTTTTGAACCCTCAGTCGTCAAAGAAGAACCATCGCGCCGCTTTTCGGATGCAATTGAGTCTTTAGACCTCTCCGTGCGCTCAATAAATGCGCTTAGACGCGCACATTATTATAAAATTTCTGACATTGAAAATTTAACACAAGATGACTTTGAAAATATTAAAAATCTTGGTCGTAAATCAGTTCAGGAAATAATTGAAAAACTTGAAATATATAAAAACGAACAAAAAGGAGAAAACTAATTATGGCTAATCCGCACCAAATTTATTCCCGTGACGCTGCCTGAGATCGCCAAGTTTTCCGCTCACTTGCAACTTCTTTAATTTTACATGGTCATCTAAAAACAACTCTTGCACGGGCAAAACGTCTTCGTTCTGTTGTTGAAAAACTAATAACCAAAGCCAAAAAAAATGATCTAGCAGCTCGCCGTCAAGTTCTTAGTTATTTATATAACCAAAAAACCAAAGACGGAATGAAAGTTATGCCTTATTTGTTTACCAAAATAGCACCTCGTTATCAAGAAAGACAAGGTGGCTATACTCGCATAGTTAAAATTCCTAGCCGTAACGGCGATAATTCCAAAATGGCAATTATCGAACTAGTTTAGTTAGAAATTTAAATACCAAAATCTAAAAAAAGCCTATGAATTCATAGGTTTTTTTGTGCTTTTAGATTAAAAATTGTTCCTGAATCACGAGTTTCCCGGTTTGATGCAAAAATTTGCTTTTTAGTGAATATAGATATGCAAAAATACCTGTAAAATCCGAGGTTTTTGAGGCTAAAATCCTAATTTTTATTATTTTAAAATTAACATTTTGTAAAAAAAAAAAAAAAATGCTTGGTTAAAAATAAAATTATGTTATAATAAATCTCACTAAGAATAAGACACTTTTAGATAAAATGAAAAAATTCACTAAAAAATACGGCTTTATTGGTTTATTTTTGGCTCTAAATCTTGGAATTTTGTTAGCAAACGTTGGTTTGCTAACAAATAATTGAATAAAACTAAATCCAAAACTTAACCATGAAGCCCTTTTAAAGTCAATTGTTGAAATTAAACTTCAAAAAAACGAGGAATTGTCTTTTGCTACCGGTTTTGTTATAGATAATAAAATTATCACTAATAAACACATTCTTGAAAATAGCGATGAAATCGATATTTTTTATCGCTTTGCAAATGAAAAAGACTACAAAAAAACCAAAATTATAAAAATTTCACCAAACTATGACATATTAAGTTTGGAACTAAACACACAAGTTAAAAATCTTGAAATAGAAGAAAATTTTGGTTATGGCGATGAAATTTTTACAATTGGAAATCCACATAATCTTGGCTTAACAATTAGCAAAGGAATAGTTTCAGGAACTAATAAATTAGCTAATCAAAATTTTGTTCGAACTAGTATCACAATTGAGCCAGGAAATAGTGGTGGTCCTGTTTTAAATACTAAAAATCAAGTAATTGGGATAATGACTTTTCGACTTATAAATGAAAAACCGGTTCAAGGTATTTCTTTTTTTGTACCCTCAAGCAATATAAAAGAATTTTTAAATTCAAATTAAATTTTTAATTTTTTAAATCATCTACTATTAAATCTATTAAATCAATATAGTCAAAGTTATTAAAATTTGTGATTAGGCTTTACTCTATTAAGAAATTGTACAGCACAAAAACTTATCTATTCTTAGTTTATTGGTTTAATTACATTTTCTTTTTTGGTGCTTTGAATTTTTTGGTTTGCTTTGAATTGTCTTTTTGTGCTAATTTAAGCTCATATTTTTTTTCAATTCATCTATTGACTTTATAATGAGGGTCAAGAACTTTTCAATGTCGCTTAAGAAGTCTAGGCGCCAGCTCTTGATCATTTAAAGCGAAAAAAATAAGTTGGTCATCATCTGTAAAAAATGTGAGATCGCCTTGATCTTTACCCTTAGGTAAAACTAAAATATATTTATTATTTTTATATTGTTCTCAAAGTTTTTTATCAAATTTTTTGAGATCTTCTCAATCTTCGTCAGTGGGTTCTCAAATATAAGGCTCATCTGCATAATCATTATCATTTTCATCTTTTAAATATTTCGCCAGTGAACAAATATCTAGTATTATTTTATCTTTTTGATTTTGATTTAAATTTTCTATAACATCTTCATAATCTAAGTGTTTAAAATCATTTTCTTGAATAGCTTGGCTGTAAAGACTTTCTGGAACGCCAGCTTGAAAAGTGATAAAATCGTCAGGATACTTTCTAAAATAAGCTTCTAATGATTCATCTAAAGCGCTATAATTTTTAAATTTTTCTCAATCTGGATTTGGCTCAATTTTTCTTAAAATGCTATACAAGTGTTCTTTAATTTCATTTGGCAAATTTTTTATTTCTAATTTAATTATATCAACCATTTTTACTCCTATTTATTATTTTTTTAATTTACATTTTTAATTTTGGGGAGTGTTCATAATTTTGTGTTTTAAATTTTATGGATTTTTTTGAAAAAGAAATCTAATTTAATTTTACATTATTTAATCGATTAGGGAAAATAATTTCTAATTGTTTTTTAATTATGAATCAATTTATTACCCTTTGTCATTTTTTAGATGCGTTTTTGAGCGTTAAATAGTTATTTTCGAAAGGTAATTTACGCTTTGAATTCCGCCTTTTGTTTTTGTATTTTTCCTAATTAATTTATTGACTGATTCAATTGAATTTATCGTATAAATTGCTTGCCTTATTTCATATGGATATTTAAAAAATGTCCTTAATTCAACGAAATTTCCATACCAAGATTTGATAATTAAAGGATGTTTTTAGCCTCATTTTTTCGCAAATTAATCAAGATTTTGCATAGCAGATTCTTGATAAATCTTTTTCATATCATGGACAAACTCTTTTTTGTGCTTGTTAGAAGCTTTTAAAAGCGAGTTTCTAATTTGGTGAACAACATATTTTAACATCTGTTTGCGCGAAAAGTGCTTCAATTGCTTGACTAATTCCGCTTAGATTATCGTAAGAAATTATTAGAACATCTTGCAGTCCGCGAGTTTTTAGTTCGCTAAAAACATCAAGTCAATTACTTGCTGATTCGGTATTTTTAATCCAAAATACCAGTACTTTTTTATTGCCTTGCCAATCAATTGCAAGAATAAGATAAAGTGATTTTTTGA
>NZ_AFHO01000015.1 GCF_000218525.1 Mesomycoplasma ovipneumoniae SC01
CAGATAAATAGTTTTAATATTCAAAAAGCGTGTTTTACCTATTTTTTTATCAATTTTATCTAAAATATCTTTTTTTAGCAATGAAATAAATTTTTCTAATTTAGCAGAGTCTATTTGGTGATCTAATTTTGATTTAATTGCGCTTTGAAACTCAATATACCAAAAAAGATGCTCTAAAAATTCAACGTTATTTATATTTTTTTCATCAAGATTTTGGTTTATGAATTCGACAATTTCTTTATTGCCATCTAATTCATTCTTAAAAATAAACTTAATAAATAAGTTAATAAATTTTAAAAAAAACGGAGCATTTTTTTCTAGTTTTACATTTATAATATTGTCAAAAATTTGCTTGGAAACATTAATTTTTGTCGGTTTGTCTGCATTATAAAAACTATTTAATAGCGCAGTTGTTTTAAACAAGTAAAAAAAATGAATTGGTTTTTTTACAAATTTACTATAATCAATTATTGTATTTAAAAAATCTTTTTGACTCTTAAAAAAATCGGGATGAGTCTTAATTGAAAAAAATACATAATTATATAAGTCCTCAAAAAAATCAGGGTTATTCTCTGGTTTTTTTGTTGTTTTATTGAATAAGTCTTCTATAGCTTGATTTATTTTTTGTTTCTTATCATTGTTTCCTACGCTTAGGTCTAAAATTTGCCTTAAAAAAATTGTTTTTGTAATATCAGGTGTTACGGGAAATAGAATATTTTCAATACTATAATCAATAATTTCCTTGTTTTTTTCAATCAAATCTGCTTCTAATTTTTGGTTATTTCCAAAATAATAATTAATTATAGAAACCATATAAAAAGTATATTCATCTGCTGAGTTAATAATTACATTTTTAGAAAACATTTTTATTTTTTCTCATTCAGACTCATTGTAATTATAAAAATTTTTGGTATTAAAATAAAAGGAGACTATTCCCGGTTCATCATTCATATCAGGTTTTATTTTAATATCATTGCTTTCAAAAGCCATTTCATAATAATCTTTTCAAGATTTTATTAAAGTATTAAGTGATTGTTGTTTCTGAACTAATGTATCGGTAAAATTAAATTTACCTAGAATATTAATTATCGATAAAAAAGGTATATATTTTCGAAAAAGTATGCGTTGTTTTTCTCTAAACTTTTTGTGATCATCATTAATTTTTATTAAAACCTCATTATTTTCAAAATTAAAATTAATTAATTCTTCCTTGATTCAATCTTTTATATCAAAAAATTCTTGAAAATCAAATCCATTTAATTTAAAATATAACAAAATGAAATTTAAATCCCGAAACAAATATTCTCTATCGTTTGTGACTTCGAATCTTTTCTTTTCTTTATTATAATATTTTGAAATTAAACTAATAAGTTTCGGCAAATTCTTTTTTGGATCTATATTTAAATAGATATTAGTTATATAATAAAGCTGATTAAATTGAATTTGGTTTGGCAAATTAGGTGCTATTTTTAAAATTGAATTTATTTTTTCAAGTTGAGATTTATCACCTGTCATTTTTGCAAAAGCAAAAATATTATTCGCAGTTTCGAAATCATATTCATCCTGAAAATTGTTTTTTAGCGCATAACTTATTTGTTGCTTACCCCTTTTCAACTCATTTTCTAAAATAAATCCATTTATTTTTTCTATGTAAGAGTTGGAAAAAATAGCAGAGGAGTTTGTGCTATTAATTAATGTTTTAGGTTTGAATGCATTTACCCCAACTTCAATATTTTGATTAAGAAAATAATAAATTAATGGAACACTTATACCAATAGAACCTATGCTTGCGCCAATAATTGAAAAAATAACTCATTTTTTTGTAAAAATTTTAGATGACATCTATTATTCTTCTTCTTCGTCCAAGCTCTCGGATAATTGTGAAACACTATTATAAGTAGAATTAGACGTTAACAAAACCTTGGTATAATCATATTCGGCAGCAGCAGTTGCATATTGGTCAAAACTTGAAACCTTATATTTTCAACCATTAAAGTCATAAATAATTTTAGCATATTTACTATTATGTTTGCTAATTTCGCTAACTAGATATCCATTTGAATCGATTGCAATATTAGTGCTTACTTTCCCACCTACGGAAAAATTACCATTGTATTTTACCTCTGCACCTACTTGAAATGAAGGGCTTCCTATTCCCGAAATCCAAGATGTTACCGCTAAATGTATTTCGTCTGGGTTATCGTTATATCTATTTTTTCTTCTAAATTTTGCTTTGGCGATACCATCTCATGAAACTTTATCTTGATAAAATAAACCGCCATAGTATGCTAAATCTTGTTTGCCTTCCAATGATATTCCAAAATAAAATTTTTCATTAGATTTTTCAGCGTATTGTATTACATTATTCTTTTTATTTTTATTTACTGGAAGCTCAAGACCGGTAAATCCGGCAAATACATAAGCATAATTATAAGCATTAGCATTTGTTTTCTGTATCGCCACAATTGTTGGGGTTAGAATGGACAGCGATAAAGATGCAAAAAGCATTGAATAAATAGAGAGTTTTTTTATTTTTGTTTTTAACTTCATTAGTTCTCCTTATTATTTTTTTTATTAAAATTAATTCTTTATTTTAATAAAATTATAACAATAATTATATCATAAAATATCTTGTTTTTTTATAAAAAAACACCCAAATTAAAAATATAAATGCAACACAAAGATATTTTTAAAATCGCCGTTCGGCGATTTTTTTAAACCTTAAATCACCAAGTTATCATTAAACACCTCTAATGCGGATTTTCAATTAAAAATTTCCCTAGGCATTGAGTTAATTTTGCTGATTGTATTTTGCAAATCATCATCGCTGATTAGGTTGAAATCAAAACCTTTTGGATAAAACCTTCTAATTAATCCGTTGGCATGCTCGTTAGAACCTCTTTGAAATGAAGTATATGGCTCTGCTTTATAAACTATTATTTTTAACCAATATGCCAATAATGCAATTTGCTCAAATTCAAATCCATTGTCGCAAGTGATAGTTTTGATATGTAAATTATGTTCATTTGCAAGATCTTTGATGGCTTTATTGATGACTCTGGGATTTTTATTTCGTACTTTTTTAGCAAATAATTTTCTGGTTTTTCTTTCTACTAAAGTTAGGATATTATCATGTCCACTGGTTTTTTTGCCAACTACTAAATCTAGCTCTCAATGTCCAAAATCTTGCCTTGAATCTATGGATTTATCACGAGCTCATATGGGTTTTACATAACCTTCTGGAACTAATCTTTGCACGGCATTTCTTGTTTTTTTTCCGCCTTTTTTGTAATATTGTCTGAGTCTGTTACTCCTAACTATTACCCATTTATTAGTTTTAATTCAGTTAAAAACAGTCTTTAAAGATGGTCTTTCAATGTTCGGAAAATTTTCTGCTATATAAAAATATGTCGCCTTAACTCCATGGACTTTTTTGTCATATTTTATTGCAAAAATTTTGCTAAATTCCTCATATTTTCCTAACTCAACAAATTTGAAATAATACCTATGATAATATCTTTTTCGTCTTTTTGTTATTGCTAAATTAGCTTCATAAATTCCATATTCATTTAGGTTTCTTTTAATTTCTCTTGAAACAGTTGAGGGCGAAACATTAAGTTGCCTAGCAATAAATCTAATACTTTTGTTCTGCTGCAATAAAAACTCAATTTTTAATAAATCTTCAAAACTAAAATGCTTAAATTTTCTTTTTTCCATGATGCTCCTAAATAAAAAAATGCAACAATAATATTATTATACCATTTGTTGCATTTTTATATTCTATTTAGGTGTTTTTTTATAAAAAAACAAGATAAACCCCAAATACTGAATCTAGAAGATTTAGTAAAAAATTTTTACCATTAAGAGCTTAGTATGTATTCTTTGCATACTCGAACACTTTCGGCTATTCGCATCACAAAAGTTAATTTCTTCATTTTTTTTATAAATTAGGTAAATTAGGTAAATTAGCAAACTAATTTAGGTATAAAATTACCTAAAAAATTATAAACTATTTTTAAGAAGTTCAGTAACAGGTTTTTTGTAATATTTTAATGATATGAAGAAATAGATAAGAAAAATAAGTAAACTAATTGAGAATCAAATTGCAATGAAATTGATAAAAATTTGTGTATAAGTTGGACTAATAAAATCAGCGGTTGTTATTAAATTATAAAAATATGGCATGCTAGGCAAACTTATTATTAGCCCTGATATTAAAATTAAGAAAGAAATTACAAAAATATTTAATATGTGTAACAAAAAGATTTTTTTAGTTTTTTCGCCTAGTGATTTAAGAATTCCAATTGATTTTAGTTTTGATTGTGTTAGATTTTTTGCATAAAGAACTGAAAAAACTACCAATAAAACTATAAGAATTACTTGGATAACAAGTAGTGCTGCTTTTACTAAAAAAGTGGAAGTTAAAACAAAAATTTTTATTGATTCAAGATCATTTGAATATAAAAAATTTGGAAAATCTTTCTTAAATGAGTCTAAATTTTCACTGATATTTTCAGATTTTAAAAATATTCTTGCGCCTCGTGGTCTTATTTCGTTTCTATATTCATCACCATCATTGTGCATTATGATTTGGTGCTTAAATTCACGTCTTTGTTCTTCGGGAGCGCCAACTTCAGATCTTTGTTCCTGCAAATGTTGGTTTTCCTTTAGATCAAAAGTTCCGACTATTTTAAAAGGAATATCTTGCCCATTTTTGTTTGATAATTCAACTTTAGACCCTATTTTTAGTTTCTCGTATTTGTCGATTTTAAAATCATTGTTTTTGTTTAACTCAGTAACTCTATTGTTAAAATCATCTATAAGATTATTTATTTCATCAATAGTGTTAACTGAAACAACAATTTCATCTTTATTTTTAGGAAGTTCACCATCACTAATTTTTAAATTTTCTACCTTTAAATCTCTTAAAAAATGTTTTTTTTCAACTTCTAATAGTTGAAAATTTCTTGTATTCAAAGGTCTGATTGTTATGTCACTGAAAAGCGAATCGCCGACTGTGTTTTTAACAAAAAAAGCTTCATTAATTTTTTTCGCTAAATTATAATGTAAAAAAGAAGGTATTCTGCGAAAGGCATCAGTTGAATAATTTACTCCGACAATAGTAACTTCAAAAATAGTTGGAATTTCATCAACATTCGAATTACGTATAGCTTTAATTTTAATTTTTTTGCCAATAGGATCAGTAATTTTTAATTTTGTGACAGCTGAATTTGAAATAATTATCTCATCTTCATTTTGTATAAAATTACCTTGAAGGTTTTTGTCATCAAATTTAAACCTATTTTTAAAAAAATCAGATTGGTCGATTAATTCAATAGCATTTTGCTCAGAAATTAATTCTTTGTCGTTATTATTATAAGTAAAAGCAAAGTTTTGAGTTGAATAAACAGGAATAATTTTATTAACAATGTCTTTTTTAGTATTGAATTTCTCGATTTCTTCGTCAAAAAATGGTGCTATTCTCTTTTTTTGAACCTCGAAAGAATCCAAATTGTATTGATGAATTCGTTGCGAGTCAACAACATTTGCTTGCGTATCAAGTGTAGCAAATAAATTCAGACTTAAAATGCTAATTAGAAATGTGATAATTAGTAAAGCTGTAATAATTATTTTATTTTTAAAATCTAGCTTCAAAAATAAAATAATTGATTTTAATTTGTCACTTATTTTTAAAGGTTTTTTTTCAAATTTAAAATTATAATCAGTTTTATTTAAAGATTTCCCTTTATTTATTTCTTCGATTTTATCAATTTCTAATACAGACTCATTTTTTAGATAAATTATTCTATCGCCGTATTTTTTAGCAAGATCTAAATTGTGGCTAACTATCAAAATAGTTTTATTTTTCTTTAATATTTGTATTTTTTCAAAAAGAATTTCAGCATTTTCAACATCAAGATTTCCAGTAGGTTCATCTAACAAAATAAAGTCAGATTCACGCGCTAATGATCGCAAAATTGCAATTCGTTGTTTTTGACCGCCCGATAAATCACTCACTTTATTTGCTAAATTTTCTTTTGAAATATTAACAAAACTTGCGTTTTCTTCAATATTCTTTTCATCAATATTAAAATTTATTGCATTTACGCCAATTTTAATATTTTCCATACCAGTAGCATATTCAATTAGGTTAAAATCTTGAAAAACCACGTCAATTAAAGGGTTTTTAACAATTTTGTTATCTTTATAAAAAAGAATTTCACCTTTATCTTTTTGACTAAAATTAGCAATCAGGTTAATAAGAGTAGTTTTCCCAATCCCAGAAGGCCCAACGACAAAGACCAACTCATTAGATGGGATGTCTAGACTAAAATTTTTAAAAATAGCTCTTCGGTTAAAATTTTTAGTCAAATTTTTAATTTTTATCATTTTTAAGTAGC
>NZ_AFHO01000014.1 GCF_000218525.1 Mesomycoplasma ovipneumoniae SC01
ATTGCCTAAAACCGGATGCTTTTTTGAAATTACCTTATCAAACTGGGAAACTCAGGAAAATTAAGATTTTAATGTCAAAAAACACGGATTTACGGGTATTTTTGCATGTTTATATTCAACAAAAAGTTAATTTTTGCCATCATCTGGGAAACTCAAGACAAACTTAAAAGCAAAAAGTCATAAATTTAAAATTTTTTAATTTCAAAAAATTTTAAATTTATTTTATTCATGAAAGAGACTTTTTAGTTTATTTTTTGTCATTTTTGATTTTACAAACATATCAACTTTTTCTTGTACATTTTGAAAAAAATTAAATACTTTTTCATCAAGTTTTACAATTTTTCCTTTTTGGTCAATTATATGGCTAGTTTTGTGCTTTTTATTTTTAACAAGTCCGAAAATAGGGGCTTGAATTTTAATGTTTTCTAAAACACTTGCAATCACGTTTACTTGATTACTTGCGCCGTCAACCAAAATTAGATCGGGTTTAAGGGAGTTTTTAATTTTAAAATACTTTTCAAACCCTTGCCTCATATAGTTCGTGTCGCCCTTTTTAGACCCAGAAAAATTAAAAAAACGACTATAACTAGGCTCATATGATCCATCAATGTAGAAAATAATTCCTGTTGTTGGGAAAAGTTTTTCTGTTTTTTGTGTAGTTTTTTCAACATTTTGCACAAATGTTAAAAAAGAATTGTCAATAGCCATTATTTTGTTGGCGCTTTTTATTTTAAGGTTTTGCTTAATTAATTCCAAAATTTCAAAATTTTGGACTTTATTTTGATTTTGAACTTTGCTAGCGATAAAATCAAAGTGATTTTCTTTTAAATTGTCCAAAATTTGTCTATGCTGTTTGTTTTTTGCAATTTTTAGCTTGATTTTGCTGTCAAAAAAATCAAAATATTTATCAAAGCTAAAATCAACTATCAATTTATCAGGAGAAATATTATTTTTATAGTACGAATTTAGAAAATTAACTAAAGTTTCATAAGTATTTAGAACAATTTCGAGATGAAAATGCTTGTTTGATAAAAAAATACCGTTTCGATAAAAGGCAAAACTGACAACCAAAAAGTTAGATTCAGGACTAGAAAAGTAAAGAAAATCCAGATTTTCTGCGTTATTTAGGTCGATATTTTGCTCTTGACTTCTTGCATTTTTAAGTCCATTAATAGCGGCAAAATATTCTTTTGCCAATTCATAGTGATGATTTTGTTTAGCAGCTTCTAATTTTTCCTCAAGAAGTGCGATTTCGTTCCTTTTTTGCAGCAAATTTTTGCAAAAAAGGAACTTTTGTCGAAAAAATTCTGTATTTTGATTAGACGATTTTTCACCTTTTTCATATAAGGTTTCGCTTTCAAGAAATTTTTTTAAGGCAAAAGCGTATTTTTTACTTGGAAAAGGTCCATAATAAAAGACATTTGGATCATTTTTTGTTCTAGGAACTTTGTAGACAAGGGAAATTTTTAATTTTTTAGTTAATTCTAATTTTATATAAG
Source organism: Mesomycoplasma ovipneumoniae SC01 (assembly GCF_000218525.1). Taxonomy (GTDB): domain Bacteria; phylum Bacillota_I; class Bacilli_A; order Mycoplasmatales; family Metamycoplasmataceae; genus Mesomycoplasma; species Mesomycoplasma ovipneumoniae_A. The sequence goes on from NZ_AFHO01000014.1 coordinate 1,500, forward strand.
GATATCCAGAGTCATCTTTTAGTTTGATATTATAAATTGGCTGATATTTGCTAATATATTCTTTTTCAAGGATTAGCGCCTCTTTTTCGTTAGCAACAATATCGTATTCAATTTTTCTAATTTTTTGTATTAACAAAAAAGTTTTATAAGAATTTGTTGCCCCTTTTGCATATTGATTGACTCTTGAGTGCAAATTTTTTGCTTTTCCAACATATAAAAGTGAATTATTTTCATCGTAAAAACGATAAACACCTGTTTTTTTAGGCAAATTTGTACTCTTAATTAGTTGGTCAAAATTTTCCATAAAGATCCTCTAATAATAAAATTATAATTAATTTTTCAAATACTGTTATGATTTAGTAAAAATTTGATATAATTATAATTTAAACTATTGGATTAGTTGGGAGGAAGAATATGGATTTTGAATCCTACAAAAGAACGGCAGAACCTAAAATAAAACAAATCAAAAAAGTTAGCAAAATTTTTTTAGCGCTTTTTTTGGCCTTTTTTCTTGTTTTTATAGGTTTGTTAACTTATTATATAGTTCAAGTTAACAGCGAAGAAGGGTTTCGGACCGAATTTGTCGAGGCAACTTGGCTTGCGATCGCATTACTTTCGGCTGTAATTGCAATAGTTTTTTTAGTTTCTTTTTTCATTGGAATTTATAAAATAAAAGCGATGAAAAAAGTTGAGAAAAACATCGAAACTCAACTAAAAGAACTTTAAAAATTTTTAATTTAAGTTCAAAAAACCCTTGAATTTATAGTCTTTTTAATTTTTTTTAAAAAAAATGGCACTTTTTGCTTGTGAGTGCCAAAAAATATGATATACTATTTGTTGTCATAAAAGAAAAGACAAATTTTTATTTATTATTTTTTTAAATGAAAGGAAAACATAATATGGCAAAAGAAATAATTTTAGGTATTGACCTAGGAACAACAAACTCAGTTGTTTCAATTATCGAAAATCAAAAACCAATTGTTCTCGAAAATCCAAACGGAAAAAGAACAACTCCTTCTGTTGTTGCCTTTAAAAACGGTGAGGAAATTGTTGGCGACGCGGCAAAACGTCAATTAGAAACAAACCCTGAAGCAATTGCATCTATTAAAAGATTAATGGGTAGCGATAAAACCGTTCGTGCTAACGATAGAGACTACAAACCTGAAGAAATTTCAGCAAAAATTCTTGCATATTTAAAGGAATATGCTGAAAAAAAGATTGGCCACAAAGTTTCAAAAGCTGTTATCACAGTTCCTGCTTATTTTGATAATGCTCAACGTGAAGCAACAAAAAATGCCGGAAAAATTGCAGGATTAGAAGTTGCAAGAATAATTAACGAGCCAACAGCCGCTGCACTTGCATTTGGTCTTGATAAAACAGAAAAAGAAATGAAAGTGCTTGTTTATGACTTAGGTGGTGGAACTTTTGACGTTTCAGTGCTTGAATTATCTAACGGAACTTTTGAAGTTTTATCAACAAGTGGCGATAACCATTTAGGTGGTGATGACTGAGATAATCAAATTGTTGACTGAATGATTAAAAGAATTAAAGAAGAGTACGATTTTGATGCAAAAAGTGACAAAATGGCACTTACTCGTCTAAAAGAAGAAGCTGAAAAAACCAAAATTAACCTATCAAATCAAAGTGTTTCAACAATTTCCTTACCATTTTTAGGTCTAGGAAAAAATGGTCCAATTAACGTTGAGCTTGAACTAAAAAGATCAGAATTTGAAAAAATGACAGCCCATCTAATTGACCGAACAAGAAAACCAATTGTTGACGCCTTAAAACAAGCTAAAATTGAAGCAAGTGAGCTTGATGAAGTTCTTCTTGTTGGTGGATCAACACGTATGCCAGCTGTTCAGACAATGATTGAACACACTTTAAATAAAAAGCCAAATCGTTCAATAAATCCTGATGAAGTTGTGGCAATTGGTGCTGCAATTCAAGGTGGAGTTCTTGCTGGTGACATTAGTGATGTTTTATTATTAGATGTTACTCCTTTAACTTTAGGAATTGAAACCTTAGGTGGAGTTTCAACCCCGTTAATTCCAAGAAATACAACAATTCCGGTAACAAAATCACAAATTTTCTCAACAGCTGAGGACAATCAAACCGAAGTTACCATTTCTGTAGTTCAAGGTGAAAGACAACTTGCTGCTGACAATAAAATGTTAGGACGCTTTAATCTTTCAGGAATCGAGCCTGCACCTCGTGGTCTTCCACAAATTGAAGTTAGTTTTTCAATTGATGTTAACGGAATTACAACTGTTTCAGCAAAAGATAAAAAAACTGGAAAAGAACAAACAATTACAATTAAAAATACTTCAACTTTATCTGAAGAAGAAATTAATAGAATGATTCAAGAAGCCGAAGAAAATCGTGAAGCTGATGCAATCAAAAAAGATAAAATTGAAACAACAGTTCGTGCCGAAGGTCTTATTAATCAACTTGAAAAATCAATAACTGATCAAGGTGAAAAAATTGATCCAAAACAAAAAGAACTTCTTGAAAAACAAATCCAAGAACTCAAAGATCTTGTAAAAGAAGAAAAAATTGACGAACTAAAAACAAAATTAGACCAAATTGAGCAAGCAGCCCAAGCTTTTGCCCAAGCAAGCGCTCAACAAGCTAACAGTGCAAGTGAAACTGATTCTCAAGATTCAAACACAATTGATGCTGAAATCAAACAAAACTAAAACCTAAAATTTATAAAAAACACACTTGCTTTTTGGCAGTGTGTCTTTTTTATATTATTATTTAAGAATTTTGCTTTAAAAAGTCTTAAATTTTTATTATTTTTCCCAAAATAATAAAAAAGTTTTTAAATTTAAAAAAAAGGAAATGTCAATTTTATGGCAAAACAAGATTACTATAAAACTTTAGGAATTGACAAAAACGCAACATTATCCGATATTAAAAAAGCCTATCGAAACTTAGTTAATATTTACCACCCTGATAAAAACACAAAAAAATCTGCTGAGGAACAAAAACAGGCTGAAGAAAAATTCAAAGAAATTCAAGAAGCATACGAAATTCTTTCTGATGATTCAAAAAGAAGTCAGTATGACCGTTATGGCCATTCAGCATTTGATCAACAAGGCGGCGGGGGTGGTTTTTCTGGATTTTCAGGTTTTGATTTTGCTGATATTTTTTCAAGTTTTACTTCCGGTTTTGGTTTTGGCTCTTCGCGACGAAGCCAAAAATATAGCGGCCCTTTAAGAGGCGAAAATTTAACTGCCCGAATTTATATTAGCTTTATTGAGTCAATTTTAGGGACAAAAGTTAGCCAAAAACTTACTAAATATTCCCAGTGTGACCAGTGTAAAGGAACAGGCGCAAATTCTGATTCAGACATAAAAACTTGTTCAAACTGTCATGGACAAGGAGTTCAAACCGAAGTCATTAACATTCCTGGATTTGGTCGTATGCAAAACCAAACAACTTGCTCGGTGTGTTCAGGTAGTGGAAAAACTGTTACAAAAAGTTGCAAAAAGTGCCGTGGAAAAACAATAATTGAAACCAAAGAAGAAATTGAAATTTCAATTCCTGCCGGAATTAGAGACGGAATGTTCATTCGGGTTGCCGGATTTGGTGGCCCTGGTCATAAAGGCGGACCGTCTGGCGATCTTAATATTGAAATTAATGTTCGCGCGCACAAATACTTTTCAAGATCAGGAAATGACATTCATGTTGAGATGCCAGTTTCGATAATTGATATTATTAATGAAAATAAAGTTGAGGTTCCAAGTCCAACTGGAATGAAAAGTTTGCAACTTTATAGTCATTATAAGTCAGGCCAAACTGTAATTCTCGCCCGTGCAGGTGCGCCTGATCCCCAAAATCAAAGAATAATCGGGGATTTACGGGTAAAATTAGTTTTTTATGTTCCTGAATTTAGCAGTCGACAAAAAAACGAACTCAACCAAGTTTTTAGCCAAATAAAAGACAAAGTCAAAGCAAAATGGCTAAAAGAGTTTCAATAATTTAAAAAACAATTTATAATTTCAAATAAATTGTTTAGGGAATCAATTTTATATGTCTTTTAAAAAAATAAATATTGCAATTGACGGACCTTCAGGGGTTGGAAAATCTAGTATTGCCAAACAAATAGCACTCAAATTTGATTATTTATTTATAAATACAGGTGCACTTTATCGTGCAGTTGCCTTATTTTGCCAAAATCACAAAATTAATGCTGAAAAAGAAAGTCAAGTAACAAAAAAATGAGATCCTAATTTTTTGTTACTTGATGCAAACGGTGATGTTTGGCTTGAAAATCAAAATGTAACTGAATTGCTACGTGATGATTTAATTTCAAAAAATGCGGCAATAATTGCTCAGTATGGCAAAATTCGCGCTGATATTACCCAACTTTTACACGATTTTCAAAGAAATAACAAAGGACTTGTCGTTGAGGGTCGCGATACAACTTATAATATTATGCCAGATGCTGATTTAAAAATTTTTCTATGAGGCGATGCCCAAACGCGCGCAAAAAGGCGCTTAAAGCAAAATGCTTGTTTAAATTTGGAAACAAATTTTCCTGAAGTTCTAAAATCAATTGAGCGCCGCGATTATCTTGATATGTCACGGAAAATAAATCCACTAAAAAAAACTATTGATTCAGTTTTTATTGACACAACCAATTTTAATCAAGATGAAATTGTCGAGCAAATTTCAAAATTAGTCCTAAGAAAAATTTCGCAAATGGAAAATTAATTTCTTTTTTTATTTTATTATGAAAAATTTAGTCGCCCTTGTTGGCAAAGCAAATGTCGGAAAATCAACACTTTTTAATCGAATAGTTGGAAAAAAAATTTCAATTACTGATCCAACCCCTGGTGTTACAAGAGACCGAATTTACGAAAATGCGCGCTGAAATAGCAAGGATTTTACCCTAATTGACACAGGTGGAATTCAAATTGAAACTAAAAATTTTCAAGAACTAATCAGAATTCAACTCCAAATCGCAATTGAAGAGGCACAGATTTTAATTTGAGTTCTTGACGGAACAGCGGGAATTGATTCTGAAGATCATTTTGTCCTGAATTTATTGCGAAAATCGCAAAAAAAGATAATTTTAGTGGCAAATAAACTTGATAATTCCAAAAATTTTGATCCAAGTATTTATGAACTTGGATTTGAAAAAATTTTTGGAATTTCAGCTCTACATGGCCAAGGTGTTGGTGATCTTCTTGATTTTTTAGTTAGTAATTTTGAAAAAACTGCCAAAAACCAGCAATCTTTTTTTAAATTAGCAATCATTGGTAGACCTAATGCTGGTAAGTCTAGCCTTTTAAATCGAATTTTAGGCCAAAATCGTTCAATAATTTCTGACATTCCCGGAACCACGCGTGATTCGATTTCGGGACTCTGAAAAATAGAAGGCGAAACTTTTGAAATAATTGACACTGCTGGAATCAAAAAAAAATCTAAACTAGTAGAATCTGTTGATTTTTATGCACTTTTACGTGCTTTTCGGTCTCTTGATGATGCTGATCTTAGTTTAATTTTAATTGATGCTACTCAAGATCTTCATCATTTTGACCTCCGAATTGCCGGATATGCTTGAGAAAGAAACAAACCGATTATAATAGTTATTAATAAATGAGACTTGATCGAGAAAAATACTTTAACTCAACAGCAATATGTTAAAAAAGTACGTGAAAAATTTAAATTTCTCGATTGAGCCCCAGTAATTTTCATTTCAGCAAAAACCGGTGAAAAAATTCACAAACTTGCTGAACAAATTTTAGAAACTAAAAAAAAATTATCAAAAAAAATACCAACAAACCACTTAAATCAATTTTTAATGGAAATTCAACTAATTCAACCCCATCCAAATGTCAATGGGAAAAAGGTATTTTTCAATTTTATTAGTCAAATTAGCGCTAAAATTCCGAGTTTTGTGTTTTTTGTAACTGACAAAAATTTGGTTCATTTTTCATATCAGCGCTATATTGATAACCAAATTCGAAAATATTTTGATTTTTTTGGCTGTCCAATAAAAATTATTTATAAAAATATAAAAAAAAGTGGTAAAATAAGTTAAAATTAAAGCGATTTAATAAGAATGGAGCACAAAAAAATGAACAAAAAAGAACTAATTGAACAAATAGCTAACGAAACAAATTTGCCTGTGAAAAATGTTGAGCTTGTTTTAAATCAATTTTTTGGAATAACAGCTGATGTTGTAAAAAAACAAGGGAAATTAGTGATAAATTCTTTTGGAACATTCCAAGGAGTTTTTAAGCCTGCCTCTTCATCTTTTAATCCGCTCACTAAAAGCCAGATTACAGTCGAAGCTAAAACAACAATAAGATTTAAACCTTCAAAAGTTTTAAAAGATTATATTGCCTAAAAAGGTTGTAAATGTTCAAAAAAAAACAAAAAAAAGGTAATGTTAAGTATAAAACTGCAAATCAAGTAATATATGGCAATGTTGTTTTACAAAAACTAAAAGAAATTAGATACGGTAAAAGAATAGCCTTATTTTTACTTCTTTTTTTTGCGGTTGTTGGTCTAATTTTAATAATTATTTTTATTGTTTTTCAATTTGCTGGAAGTGGGAATAATATCCAGGAAGTCATTTCGCGAAACTAAATGGAAAATACAAAAATTCGCAATTTTGCAATAATTGCCCATATTGATCATGGAAAATCCACACTAGCCGACCGAATTCTTGAGTTTACAAACACAGTTTCAAAGCGTGAATTAAAAGATCAGCATCTTGATTCGATGGACCTTGAAAAAGAACGAGGAATCACAATCAAACTAAATGCTGTTCAAATTCGTTATAATTCTTATATCTTTCACCTAATTGACACTCCAGGACATGTCGATTTTACTTATGAAGTTTCTCGATCACTTGTTGCAACCGAAGGTGCACTGCTTTTAGTTGATGCAAGTCAAGGAATTCAAGCCCAAACTTTAGCAAACGTTTATTTAGCGCTTGAAAACAATTTAGAAATAATTCCAATTATCAATAAAATTGACTTGCCTTCGGCAAATGTTGAAAAAGTTAAGCAAGAAATTGAGTCAACAATTGGAATTTCAGCTCAAAATGCAATTCTCATTTCGGCAAAAAACGGCATTGGGATTGAAAATGTTCTTGAGGCAATTGTAAAATATATCCCACCTCCTAAATATTCAAGCGAAAAAGATCCTTTAAAAGCTTTGGTTTTTGATTCTTATTTTGATATTTATCGCGGTGTTGTAATTTTTGTTCGTGTTGTAACTGGAAAAATTAGTGTCGGAAATACTTTTAAATTTATGGCAAATAATTTAAAATTTTCCGTAATTGAGCTAGGAATTTCTAATCCAAATCAGGTCAAAAAAAATGAACTAGTTGCCGGCGAAGTTGGCTGAATTGCCGCCTCAATCCGTAATGCAAAAGATGTAAATGTTGGCGATACAATAACTCTGGTCGAAAATCCGGCCGACTCACCGCTTCCTGGTTATAAAAAAATGGTGCCGGTGATGTATACAGGATTTTATCCTATTGATTCACAACAATATAATCTTTTAAAAGACTCGCTTGAAAAAATTTCGCTTTCAGATTCGTCAATAATTTATGAGCCAGAGTCATCAAAAGCGCTTGGTTTTGGTTTTCGCATTGGCTTTTTAGGGCTTTTACACATGGAAATATTGCAAGAACGGCTTGAAAGAGAATTTAATGTCGGAATTATTGCAACAGCTCCGTCAGTTGAATTTGAAATAACTCGCACTAACGGTGAAATTCAAAAAATTTCCAATCCAAGTTTGTTTCCTGAACCTAATTTTATTAGTGAAATTAGGGAACCTTTTATTTTAGCTAAAATTTTTCTACCCGATGAATTTTTAGGGGCAATTATGGGACTTTGTCAAGATCGTCGCGGAATTTACGTTGATCTTGAATATATTGATGATTTTCGTCGCCGTTTAATTTATAAATTACCGTTAGTTGAAGTGATTTTTGACTTTTTTGATCGGCTAAAATCTCTTTCAAAAGGATATGCTTCTTTTGAATATGAGCTAATTGGATTACAACCTTCAAAATTAGTTAAGTTAGATATTTTACTTAATGGTCAAAAAATTGATGCCCTTTCAATGATAGTTCATAAAGACTTTTCTTATCCAAAAGCACGTGATTTAACACAAAAATTAAAAGAAATAATTCCAAGACATTCATTTGAAGTGCCAGTTCAGGCCGTTATTGGCTCAAAAGTTATTGCTCGTGAGACAATTAAGGCTTATCGTAAAGATGTTACTGCCAAATTATATGGTGGCGATGTTACAAGAAGAAAAAAACTTTTAGAAAAACAAAAAGCCGGAAAAAAACGAATGAAGTCATTTGGGGTTGTCGATGTTCCTCAAGAAGCATTTTTAGCAATTTTAAAAACTAACATTAACGAAAAATAGTGTATAATTTCTACAAAAGGGGAAAAATTTAGGAAAAATATACTTGTTTTTCCTACTTTTGTGAAATTATGAAAAAAAGACAGAACTTTAATAACAACAATTACCATAAACGACCTAGTTTTACAAATTCAGCCTACCGTGAGCCTAGGTATTATAAAAACGCGCAAAATCATCCTAATACTCAAGAAGATTTTGAGGATTCAGATGAATATTTTGCGCAAAAAAAATATTATCGCCCTGAACATAAAAGTCCTCAAAGTTACTCAAACCATTTAATTGAAGAGAATTATTATCAAGCAATGGAACAAAAAACTCTTCAACAAGAGGCCAATGCTTTTATTTCAAAAGAGGTAAGAAAAATTTTTGGTCTAGAATTATTTTTTTTACCACTAAAGGCGCTTTTTTGATTCTTAGCTTTTTTAGCAATACTAATTGTTTCATTACTTTGAGTTTATGAGTATATTCCAAGTTGAAATTATGAGCAAAAATATTTACCACTTTTGATAATTCCCGGAATTATCGGCGCAATTATAATATTTTTATTTGTAAAAACCTTGTTAGACTATCGGGCAATTAAAAAATCAGTTCAATATTTCCGATCACAGCTCAGAAATAATTCTTACAGACTTGAAATGCCACCAATGATTCCTTGATTAGTTAAAAAATTGAATCAAAAAGAGGTAAATGCAATTTGACTAGGTGCTTTTAGTTTGTTTGGAACAGCAATTTTAGGTTTAGTTTATTGAATTACTTTAAAATATTATCCAGAAAAAAACATTCAATTTTCAACTGAATTTATTATAAGTATGGTCTCAACTGGCGGATTTTTTATTTTAATGCTTATTTATGACCTATCACTTCGTCGGCGTTTATCAAATATTGAAGCAATTTTTGGCCATGTTTACCGTAAAAATATTAATATTGAATCAATCCGTTTTCGCCGTCATATGCTTTGAGCAATTTTTACAGTAGTTATTTTCCTAATTTTAAGAAAAATTGCCAAAAAAAGAAAAATAATTACTTAATTAATTAAGCAAGCAAAACAAAAAAAACATCCATTTTCAGGATGTTTTTTTTGTTTAAACTAATGTTTATAATAGTTTTTCCCGAGTTTCCCAGTTTGATGGCAAAATTCACTTTTTAGTGAACAAAAATATGCAAAAATATCGGCAAATCCATGTTTTTTGAGGCTAAAATCTTAATTTTTATTATTTTAAAATTAGCCTTTTGCAAAAAAAAAAAAAAAAAGCTTGGTCTAACAAAATTTTAGGTTATAATGCAACTCACACTAAGAATAAAAGAATAAATTTTTTTGATATTAGAATTAAGGGGGAATTAATTATGTTTTTTGCATAAAAAATCAGATTGTGCGAATTATCCATTATATTTTTAAATATGATGGAATGTCTTAAATTTAACCGTTTAGAAATCTACAAATTTATGGCTCTTAATTATTGTTCTTTCAAAACTTCATATATTTTTTTAGGCTCAATGTAAGTAAAAACGAGTTTTCTATTTACATTGAGTTTAAATAGTAGTTGTATTTTTTCATGATTTTTTGTCATTTTATCCATAAATTGATTTTCGGCAGTGTTTGAAAGTAGGTAATTAACTTTTTGCCAAAAAAGTTTAAAAAGTGCCCAAAAACGGACACTTTTTAAAGATTATCTAACCAAACTAGGAAACTCGGTAGGATGTTTTTTTATTTAAACTAATATTTATATTAGTTTTTAGTTTTGATCAAGACCAAAATATCTATCAATAAATAATTTATTAATTAATTTAGATTTGTCTTCATTTTCAACTGATTCAAAAACTGCCGCTGATTTAAGAAGAACAGCACCGCTAGTTCCAGAACCAAATCCTTGTGTTGATAATTTACCTAGAATATAATGCTTAATATCTGAAAATTTGAATGATGAATCAAGATCTACAGTTTTTTTCACGCTAAAAACAGGCTCATATGGATTGCTATTCATTGATGAATAAAGAGTTAATTCCATTACTTTTTTAGTTGTTTCGGCTGCATCTAATAGTCGAAAGACAACAAATGAAGTTGCTTGTTTGTTGTCAAGAAAATCAGGAACACCAGGAGTAAATTTATTTTTAGATTCACTAACTTTATCAACAATATTTCTAATAGCAGAGCGGGTACTTTCTTGTCTTTCAATTACAGTATCAACTAAAGCTGTATGGTGATCGATTTTTTCTACTTTTTTAGGTGGTCTTGCAGTTTCATCACCAATTTGGACTTCTAAATTATTAATTTTGTCTTTTTCATAATCGTAACGTCTAATTTTGATACCAAAGTCAATTTTTTGTTCTTCGCCGTAAGAAGCAATTGAACCAGATTTATCTTCTTTTCAACCTTGTACTAAATAAAAAGGTGATTGACTAGTTGAAAAATTTTGAGCAGATTTAAAGGCAAGAGCGAATGTTGGATTTTTAATATCATCTTTTTTTGAAGACAAATCAACTTTAAGACCATCATGTGAAAGGAAAATTCCACCTTGTGATAGATCTAAATAAGGTTTTAATTTAGATCTGTGCCCGGCTTGGGTGGGATTATTTTTATCATCATAGTCCTTAAATTCAAGTTTTTGGGAATCAATTGACTTGATTGAACTAATTGGAATTTGATTTTCGTTTGGACTTGAAGTTTGACCTGTTGGGATAGTAGTTGGCCCACTATTTTCTGTAATTAATGACTCAGCATCAATAAAGAAATGTAGTTTAGTTTCTTCTTTTAAAAATTCAAAAGGTTTATTATCTTTTAATACATTGACAATAGGAATTTTTATTTCCTTTAATTTTTCATCTCCAAGTCAAATACTAATAGAAAGAGCAAATTTTTCATTTTCAAACCCTGTATCAAGAATTATAGAACTTGAATCTGGCAAATTAGAAGCAAGTAGGTTGTCAAAAAGTTCAGAAAGTAGTTGCCCAGGAGCTTGATTTGGGGTAGGAGCTGGTTGTTTTTGTGCTTCTTTTTCAGTCTCTGTTTTCTCTGTTTGTTCAGTCTCTTTTCCTTCTGCTTCTTGGAAAGAAGTTGCAGTTGCTAAAGAAGATACGCTAATTTTAGCTGGTTCTGGGTTAGTTTGTGGTTTTGTCTGTGCTACAAAGTCAAGTAGATCAAAAAGTTGTTTAGTTTCTGCTTTAATTTTTGAAAGCTCAATTTTTTTATTTTTAATATGTTCAATTGTTTGGTCAATGGTTTTTGCAAAAACTGATATTTGTTGGGTATCTTTGATTTTAAACTCTAAATTTTCAATTTTTAGACTACTTGATCCATCTTGATTTGTTTTTGTAATAGCATCAAGTGCATTTTGGAAATAAGCTCCATAGACTTCATCGCTAATATCATAATTAAAATTGAAACTATATTCTAATTCATTATTAGAATTAAAATTTAGACCGCCAGGGAAAGATTCGCTTGATACAAAATTTCCATTAAGAGTTAATCTAAGCGGAATTGCCTGTTTTTTAATCGGATCTTCTTGGTCTTCTTTAGAAAGTTCAATTTTTACTGGTTGAATTTTAAATTTAGAAATTTGGAAATTATTTAAAATTTCTGAAAAAGATTTTTTCAATTTTTCTTCACGAGTTTCAACTTTTGGAACTTCTTGACTTGGAGTTTCTTCGGTTTTAGATTCTTGATTTTCTACTGTTGAATCTTGGTTAGTTGATTCTGTAGGTTGGGTTGCTGATGGTGTTGAATTTCCAGAATTACCAGTAGTTTCTCCGTCACCTTCAGATGATGAATCCATTTGTTGCTGAGGGATTTTTGGGCTGTCAGTTAAAGTTGAAACACTTATAGGTTGAGGTTCTGTTGGGGCAGCTGGCGATGAAACAGCGCCATCAGAAGTTGCAGAATTTGAACTTTCAGAAGCTCCAGAATCAGCACTTGAACCTTCAGAAGTCGAAGAATCAGGAGTCGTTGTTTCAGGAACAACTTGGCTTGGAGATTCAGGTTGCTTAAATCAAAAATCAAGACTAGATGGTTGGTGGTCTTTGAAAATTGATTGGTTTTTTGATGAATCAGGCAAAGGTTTTGAAATTAAATCTAGTGGAGTTAAATTGGAAGAAGCTAAAAATTTAGCAATTTCATCGTTAAAAATGTAGTTATCTTTGAAAATTTGGGCAAATTTAGAAGCATAACTTTCGTTAATGGTTGATAAGTTTTTAAATTCTAAAGCAATTTTAGATTTCTTTTTAGAATATTTTTCAACTAAAGAAAGATCTAAATTTGTTTGACCTGTAGCATCATCAACTTTTGAAAAAAATAGTTTGCTATCTTTTAAATTAGGTTCTAAATCAAAAGCTAAAGGCAAAATCAAATCATTTGTTTGCTTATTAAAAAAGGAAACACTTCCAAATTCAGCGATAGTTTTTAATAATGCTTGTTGATCTGAGCTAGATTTTTTGTTTTGAATAAATTTAGAATTAAACAAAATTGCAATTTCACTTGCAGTTTTGTCCTTAATTAATTCATCATTAACAAGTTCAAGAACAACATTCACATTATCAGGATCAATTTGAGAATTTTTAACATGAGAGCTAAATTTTAGGTCAAATTTAACATTATAATTAATATTTTGTTGCTGGTTTTGGACATTAATTGCTAAATTAGATAGTGTATTATTTTCAATTTTTACATCTTTTTTATCTTTTGGAACAAGCAATTTAAAACTAAATCCAGGGAATTTATCTTCTAAAGGTTTAAAATCAATTAAAGAGTTTAGATCAAAACTATAAGTTTTATCAAAATATAGATCAACTGCGTTTTTTGCTGTTAAAGTATCAGCAAATTGGGCTTTTAAATTTAATTGGCTAACGGATTGCAAAATTTCTTGTTGATTTTGGCTATTAAGAACAAAAGATTTTGCTTCTGATTTTTGGTCAGAATATTTTAAAAGTTGTTCAGATTGATTTTTGTAATAGGCATTTTTTCCAATTGGAACGGCAATTCCAACACTAATAACTGCGCTTAGAAAAACAATCGAAGAGGCAATAAGTAAATTTTTTCGTTTAATATTTTTCATAATAGACCTTCTATTTTTAGTAAATAATTTTATGAATTTAGCAATGATTTATCAGTTTTGTATACAAAAAACTTCAATTTCTTAGTTGAAAATTCATTCGGGTTTTTCTTGTTATATACATAAAAATGAAGAACTTTAATTGTATCTGTGCCTGGATAATTTTCATAAACACCCGCAAGTTCACCAGTAGAGCTTGGGGTTTGTGCTGCTGGTTCTGTTGTTTTTGGTGTTGGTTCTGCGGGCGCTGATGTTGATTCTGTTGGTGCAGGCGCTGGTGTCGCTGGTTCTGCTGGTGATTCTGCCGCCGTTTCTGCTGTCGGTGTTGCTACTGGCGTTGCTGTTTCTGATGCCGTTGCCGCTGGCTCTGTTGGTTTTACTTGTTCTACCGGTTTTTTAACAGCATCTTTTTTAACAGCCAACCCAAATTCTGGATAGTGTAAACTAAAATAAGAATACATCGGGAATTTTTTAATTAGTTCTGTGATATCAACATAATCTTCTTTTTCACCAACAAGACGATTAATATTTGTCCAAAGATCATTAAAATCATTATTATCTAAATAAGTTGGAAGAGTTGTTGTGCGGAAATTATCAACAAAATTATTTAGTTTTTCAATTTCTTCGGGAATAATTATTCCGTCTTTATTAGTTGAAATTTCAATTTGTTTTGGCTGGGTTTTATAAATTACTGAAATAATTTTTCCGTTTCGATCAACTGGGCCAACTTCATATCAATATTTAAGATTTACTTTTGGATCTGGCTCAACTTTTGTTGTAGGTTCAGATTTAGAATCGCTGGATTGATTAGAGTTTGCTGATTGACTTTGAGCTGCGTGGTTAAAAATTGAAAAAGAACCGCTTCGAGGTGAACTGTCGTCATCTTCAAATTGAGTTGCTGTTGCTATTGGGCTAGTAATTTCAAAATTAATTTTGTAGTCAAAATTATCACCTAAAGGTTCGGACAAAAGACCGGTTTTATTAGAATAAACATTTTGGTAAAAAGCAACAATAAAATCTGTTAATGTTTTAATTGGTGAACGATATTCGTCCCCGATAGTTGGATCAATTTCTTGAATTTTACTTGATTCAGATTTTATTTGGTCAACATAATAATCAATATTAATGGTGTTTTGTTCATTTTGAACCATTAAATCAATAATATTTTTGAGCCTTGGGTGAAGATAAAAACTATAAGGCATTCGACCTTTTTCAGCTCAATAATTGTTATTAATTGAAATTAACCAAATGTCTTTTTTGGCATTTCTATCCTTTTCTTGCAAGAAATTATTAAACCCTGTTTTGTCTTCAATTTTAATGTTTGCCAACTCTTTAAATAAATTTAGATTATCAAGATTGTCAGGTCAAGACTGGGTTGGGTCAATTAATTTTAGTCCTTTTAGTCAGTCAAAAAAATATTTTGCAACAAAAGCAGTATCGTTTTTAGCTAAAGTTGCATAAAACCTTAACATTTCTTCTTGAGATGGAAAGACAGGAGATAAAATATTAACAATTCCAGCAACTTCTTCTGGATATGTAAAAGTTCATCTTGAGCGACTAATTAATTCATCAACTGGAATAAGATCATATTTTTGCACTAAAAGCTTTAATTTTTCTTCGTCAAATTTAGCCCCATAATAATGCGGATTTTCTAAAATACTTTTTAGTTTTGTAAAGTCGCCTGAAGTTACAAGTTTTTGAATTTCTTCTTTTGGAAGTGGATTTCGCTCGGAAATTTGGGCATCTTTTTGGTTAAATTCAAAATTAACAGCTTTAACTTTTGAACTTAAATCAGGAATATTTTTAACTAAAACTGAATAGTCACCAACATTTTGAACAAACGGTTTTTGGGCAATTATTTCGTCTTTTTCATTATAAATTTCAATATTTCCATGAAATTGAGTTACAACTTTATTGTTTTCAAGGGCAAATTGGGTCATTTCAGGATTAACATTAAAATCAATTTTTATTTTAGAAAAAAGATCAGAATTTCTTAGACGAGAAATGTAATTTTTTAATTTTATTTTTGATAATAAAGGAACATTAGAAATCTGGTTTAATAAGTTTTTGTAAAAGGCTTGTTTTTCTTCATAAGATGGAAAAACTTGATTTTTTAAATAGTTTAGTAATTCTCAACTTGTGATTTTTTGACTGCTTTGCTCATGAATATCACTAAAATTAGTGAAGTCACTGTCAGAAAAAGGTGATAATTCAATGTCATTTGCAAGACTTCCATCCAAAAATGTATCTGAAAAATCAAGATCTACTGCAAAATTGAAGTTAGGACTTGATTTTATATCTTGATTGTTATGTTTAGCAAAATCGTCTGAAAATTTTGCTAAAAAATAAGCGCGATAAATGTTTTTTAAAGGGGTTTTGCTAAGATAAGCATTTTTGAGAACTGGTTCTTGGATAAGTTCGATTGAATATTTATTTTTGGCAAAATTATCATCATCGACAAATTTATTAATTTTATTTCTTAATAAATTTGTGATTGTTGACTCAAGATTAAAATATTGACTAATAATTTTTGAGGCTTCAAGTGCTGATTTTGCCGAGTTTACCTTGGTTAAAAATTCGCTAACTGTGGTTAGTTTTGCAATTTGTCTTGTTGGTGACTTATCAAATTCAGCGATAAGATAAGGTCTTAATTTTGAAAGTTCGGCTTTTGCTAAACTTGTAAAATTGCTTAGCGAGGAATTAGACAGACTTGATAGACGATTATAAGCAACTGTTGCTGAATGAAGATCAGAATTTGCGACTTTGCCATCGTCCAAGTTTTGCAAAACCCGTCAATAAATTTTAAATGACTGTTCTTGATCAAGTGCTTCGATATCTGTAATATTTAATTTGAATTTTTGTCATTGAAAATCATTTTGAAAATCAACAATTTCAAAATTGGAGTTAGAGTTTTGGGCATAAAAATCAAAAAAATCGGTGAAATTTATCCCCGATTTTTTTGTGCCATCAGATTCAAATAATTTACTTTTTAGACTAAAATAATCTGTATTATTTTCAACAATATCACTTTTTAGACTTATAGAACTAATCGAATTAGCTTGTTTTTGAACATCAAATAAAGGATCTTTGGTTACAGAAAGATTTGAAACAAGTCCAACTGGAATTCCAATAATTAGACCTGAAGCAATAAGACTTAAGCCGATTGTTAAAATCAATCTTTTTTTCCGTAATGCGACATTTGCCTTCCTATTTTCTTGATTCATTTTCACCTCCATTTGGAATTTGTATAAAATAAATAATGCCATGCTATCTTTGCATGGATATTTCTAGAATAATAGTTTTGCTAGCATATATTTTTAATTTTACCAAAACAAAAAAAAAAAAAAAAAGTAAAAATCTAAATAAATTAGTATAAAAAATAATTTTCTGATTTTTTTACTAATTTAATCAAGAATTTCTACTTATATTTTATATAAAATAGTTGTTTTTTACTTTTATTTAATAGAAAAATTCTCAATTTTAAATATTCGAAAAATTTAATTTTTTACAGAACCTTTAATTAAATAACTGATTCTATTAATAAAATCATCATAATCATTTATAATTACTGAATTTTGGATTTGTGTTTCTATTGGTTTTAGTATATTTGAAAATTCAAAAGCATTGAAACAATTGTCGAGGTGAAAATTAGCGACCGTTTTATAATCTTCAAAATTTTCAATTTCATATATATTATTGTGTTTAGATTTATTTTCTAAATTTAAGCAAGCAAAATTGATAATTACAATTAAAACTTTATTAGGTATATGTCTAAAATCTGATTGATTTTCAGTTGAAAGTTTTGCATATTTAAGAAAGTTCTTATAATTTAATTTTTCCCATTTTTTGTTAATTCTATTTTTAGAAAAATAAGGAACCTGTTCAAAAATAATTAAGATCTGAAAATATAATTTATTATTTTGACTACGAATATTAGCGGTTTCTCCAAGCATGTTTTCAAAATAATTTATTGAATTTTGTAAATAATTTTGCACAACAAACTTAAGACCTATGCCGGCAATTATTTCATTCTTATATTCAATTCCGATATCTACTTTTTTATCATAATACCGACCGATCATTTTAGCTTCTTTTTGAAATTGATTTCCGTTATCAACGCCTAATGAATATATTTTAAAATCTTGACCTAAGTTTTGCAACATTGAATTAGCAACAAAACTATGAATTATCTTTATTTTTTCAGTTGATCTTGACGAACCTTTATGAAGATAAGTTATAAAACTTTCTTTAATTATTTCTAAAAAATCATTATTTAATTTTTTCATTTACGTCCCAAACATAAAGTCTAAATATTTTTTAACATCTTTTGTTGAAAAAGTATAATAACCACCATTTTTGTACTTTCCTAATAATTTTACAAAGTTAAGAAAAACTTCACTTTGTAATTTTTCGGCAATTGATTTATAGTCAATTTTCTCGCTTATAATGTAAAAACCACTATAAATACAGGTGTTTTTTTGAATTAAATTTATTTTTAAGGGCTTGTTTTCTTTGACTAATGAATTTAAAACTAACCTTTCCTTATCAGTGTCTGAAATAGCTTGTCTTCGTCCAAAACTATACCAAAAATTCTTATTTGAATGGTCAAAGCTACGTTTTTGAAGTTTTTCCTTAAAAAAACTAAGGTGTTCAAAAATTTCTAGTTGCTGTTTTAATTCAGAATCTGAAATAATTTGGAAATTTTTGATATTATACGGAAAAATGATTTTTGCTCATTTTCCATTTGATGCTTTTAAAACGGGCAAAATATATTCAGAATTAAAGTTAAAATCACCAATAAAAACTGAATCAGCCAAAGTTGCTAAACCATTTTTGATACTAATATCACTTTTTTTCTTGTTGTAAATGATTTCTTTTAGAAAAGTTAGTTTTTCTGGAGTTGAAAAATAAAACTTATCATCTAAATAAAATTGCTCATATTCTAATTTAGAAACAAGAAAAATTGAATTTGTTTTATTGTCAAAATTATAATAATCGACCATTTGATTTCTAACCGATTTATCAATTGTGAAAATCGTTGTATAAGTTGTTGCTCTAAAAAATTGGTGATGTTTATGATCAACAACTGATTTTATGATTTTATTTTTGTATAAAAATTCCCGAAAAATTGAGCCAGCTTTGGATGTAAAAAATGAAGATGGACTAACATAAGATAAAATTCCATTTTTACTTAACATTTTAATACCAATTTCGTAAAAAGCAAGGTAAATATCTGTCATACCAATCGTTGAAAAATTAAAATTTTTCAACGATTTATTATTATTTAAATTATGAATGCGAATATAAGGTGGATTTCCGACAACAAAATCCATTTTTCCGTTAAAATGTTCGATTTCAAGGGTATTTTTAGCTTTAAAATCTCAGTTTACTCCTTCAATTTTATAATTTTGAACAACTAAATTTGCGCGAAAAATGGCATTTTTAACATGTTTTTCATCAATATCAATGCCATGAATATAAGTTTCTAATTGATGCTTAAGTGATTTTAAATTCGAATTTTCTCTAAAAAAAGCTCTACAATAACGTTCAATAATTTTAACTAAAAATTGGCCATTACCGCAACTGTTATCGATAATATGTTTTTTAAGTATGTTTTCTTTGTAACCAGCTTGATCTAAAATAAGTTCAACCAATAAATCTGGTGTGAAAACTTGCCCATTTAATTTTTGACTAACATTCTCATGCATAATAAACTTTTTTTCTTACTTTATTTTAAATTACTATGTTAATTTAAAATTATACCAAAAATTAACAAAAGTATTGCATTCAAAATCATTGATAAAAACTAGTTGTCTAGATTTTTCTACTAATTTAAAGTTAAAATTAAAACATTCTTAAAACCTTACAAAAATTAAATTTTAAATACAAAAAATTTAATTAGCCGGTCTAGAATAAACGGCACTATAAAAATAGCAGCCAAAACTAGAACAATATGGTTGATGATTAAGCGAGAATCATCAAATGCTGAAATCGTAACACTAAAAGAATAAGTTAATACTCAAAACGAGTATCAAAACATAATAAAATTTATAAAAACTGAAAATAGATAAATAATTAAGAAACGAACTTGCCGTTTTTTAATAATAGGATTTAATTCAGCGCTTTTTGTATTAAATGAGAAGACGTGTAAAAATATATCAAAATAATAGGAAGGTAAATATACTCTAGTAGATAATCACAAACCATCAATCACAACAAAAATATTTTCAATGATTTTATCAGGGTTATATCTATCTTTTTTTCTTACGTTGATTCAAATATAAGCGTTTTTTTTCTTTATAAGATTATAATTTTTTTCAAAATCAAAATTTGCTAAGAAATCAAATTGTTTATTTGTATCTAATTTACCTAAATTTTTTTTACATTTCTTCACTAGGTAAAAATTAAAAATTTTTTGGAAAAAACTACACAAATATGAATAAGGCAACAACAGGAGCGAGTAAAAAATTGCTTCGATAAAATGTCGAAAAAAGTAATTATCAAAAATTTTTGTATTAAAATGAATTAAAAAATCAAATTTAAGCGTAAAAATTAGTACTAAAATAACTAAAAAAAGTGGTGCTGGATAACTTATTAAAAACAGCGTAAATAGCAAAACAAA
The DNA here is from genome assembly GCF_000218525.1 of Mesomycoplasma ovipneumoniae SC01. Lineage (GTDB taxonomy): Bacteria > Bacillota_I > Bacilli_A > Mycoplasmatales > Metamycoplasmataceae > Mesomycoplasma > Mesomycoplasma ovipneumoniae_A. Next base: position 21,564 of record NZ_AFHO01000014.1, read on the forward strand.
GTGTTTGATTGTTTTTTTATCAGGATTAAATTTAAATACAAGAAAGAAGAATAACCTAAAATACAAAATATTGCCTAAAATAGGCACTTTTGAAAATTCTCTAGGAATTTTCAAATTAATAAATTTTTCAACAGTCAATCAGAAATACATTTTTACAAAACAAATTTCCTTAAATTAAATTAATAAACTAGTTAAACTAGCCTAAGAATCAACCATTTTGTCTTTAATAATACTATCAAAAAATAAAAATTTATTTCTCAAATAGTCAAAAAGTTATTCATAATTTAGGATAATAAGCCGGCGTGGGTAGCATGAGAAAACCAAAAATTATAGTAAAAAAACCAGAGAGTAATAATCGGATTGCTTTGTCATTAGTATCATTTAAATTGCCATTTATTTCAGATACATGTCCCATTATAAAATAATATATTATTCAAAACGGATATCAAGTTAATATAAGTTGTATAAAAACAAAAGTAAAATAAACGTATAAAAAGATTTTCCAGTTTTTTTTAGAAATATTTGAATTTGTAGATTCAGTAGCGTTGAACAAAAAAACTTCCAAAATTATATGTGCAAAATATTTTGGCAAATTTCAATTAACTTTTAACCATCAACTTTGGATAATAATAAAAATATTTTCAATTATTTTTTCTGGGTTATACCAATGTTTTTTTTCAACACCCGCATAAAATTTTCGTTGACATAGAAATTCATAATGTTTAGTATAATTAAAATTGTTTAAAAATGGGAATTTATTATTTGTGTCTAATTTGCCAAGATTTTTTTTAACTTGTTTTACCAAATATAAATGAAAAATTTTTTGAAGAAAACCTGAAAAATAGGAATAAGGAACAATTAAAAGTGAGTAGACAATTATTTCAATCAAATGACGAATAAAATAATTATTAAAAAATTTTAAATCTAAATTCCTTAGAAAATCAGCATTACCGGTAATTAACAATGTTATTATAATTAAAAAAAGAGGGGCTGGATAACTTATTAAAGAAAGTGCTACAAATAAAAAGTAATGCTTTATTGTTTTTTTATCAGGATTAAATTTAAAAACTAAAAATGAAAATAGTTTAAAATACAAAGTATTGCCTAAAATAGGAATTTTTAAAAATTTTTTCGGTATTTGAAGGTTTATAAATTTTTCAACTGTTAATCAAAAATTCATTTTAGGGTATAATTTCCATCCCATATAAAATTTAAATGCAACACACAGACATTTTAAATTTAGGATTCCGCGACTTTGGCGGGATTTTGTTTCAAGTTTTTAAATGTTATACCAATCAATAAATCAACTTATTTTTTGATTGGTGATAGTTGCATTTTTAAAATTTTGAAATTCAAAATTAATTGTGACTACAAAATAGTATAAAAAATTATTGGTTAGTTTGTGGTGGTTATTTTTTGAAAGTATTAATTTATTTGTGCTTTGATTTTGTAAAAAATTTATACAATCTTAATTTTCTTTAGGAAGATAAAATCTGATAAAAATACTTTTAAAGTCTTTTTTAGATTCTTCAACAGAAACAGTCAAAAGATTTCTAATAACTTGTATTAATTTGATTGTTGATTGGTTTAATCATATTCAAGCAGCAGAACCAACAACCAAAAATATAATACCAGTTATGAACGCATATGTAAAATTAGGAATAACAGATAAATTATTATCTTTTGTTGAAACCGCTATTGTAATTATAAAATAGTAAAATAAAGTATAGCATGCAATTAAAAAAGGGACTAAAAATGATTCAACAATGTGCAATTTTAAAGTAATCTTGTATATAAATTTTTGTTTTTCTTTATAGTCGGGATCTTGTTCATTAAATTTAGAAGCAATTAAAGGTAATTGAAGTTTTAACCAATTATTATAATCTGAAACTCTTTTTGCAAATCGAGCTGCATTTTTTTCAATTTTTAAATGTTTAGGAAACTTTTTTTCAAGTTCTTCATTTGATAAATTCAAAGCCTCTTTTTTGTATTTGGGAATAAATCAAATGTATCTTGAAAAGGTAAGAAAAGCAAGCAAGAAAATCGAACTAAAAATAAATATTCTTAAAATAAGTATATGTTCGGGAAATAAGTATTGAAAAGGTGTACCTAATAGAATAATAATTAATAAAAAAACGCTCGGAACAATATAAATGGGTTTAAGAAATACTAGTCTATTAAGTAGTAAAATTGATTTCATTTTAATAAACACCTGCGATAATTTTTTCTAAATCAAACCTAAATTAGTATACTAATTTAGATATAATAGAGCCTATAAAATTATAAACTATTTTTAAGAACTTCACTAAAAGCTTTTTTGGAATATTTTAATGATTTAAAAAAATAGATAAGAAAAATAAGGAAGCTAGTTGAGAATCAAATCTAAATGAAATTGATAAAAATTTGTGTATAAGTTGGACTTATAAAATCAGGGAGTGTTCATAATTTTGTGTTTTAACTTTTTTTAGGAAGATAAAATCTAAAAAAAGTACTTTTATAGGCTTTTTTGCATTCCTCAACAGAAATAGTCAAAAGATTTTTAGAAATTTGTATTATTTTGGTTTTTGATTGAATTATTCACACTGTGGTAAAAATACCAATACTATAAAGTGTAATACTAGTTACTATCGAAAATACAAGATTATAATTAAAATAAAGATTATTAGTTCTTGGATTAACTGAAAATGTTCTTGGTAATATAAAATAGAAAGATAAAGTAAGGCATGCAATTACAAAAACAACTAAAAATGATTCAACAATGTATAATCTTAAATGCATCTTGTATAGAAATTTTTGTTTTTCTTCATAGTCAGGATCTTGTTCATTAAATTCAGAAGCAATAAAAGGTAATCTAGTTCTTAGTCAAAATTCATAATTTAAAACGGGCGTTGCATATAGAGGTAAATTTTTTTCAACTCTTAAAAGTTGAGGATACTTTTCTTTAAGTTTTTCATTTGACAAATTTAAAGCCTCTTTTTTGTATTTGGAAATAAATCAAATGTATCTTGAAAGGTTAATAAAAATAAGCAAAGAAAGCGAACCAAAAACAAATATTCTTAAAATAAGTATATGTTCAGGAAATGCTAATTGAAGAGGTGTGCTTATTAGAAAAATCAACGCTAAAAAAACGTTTGAAACAATATAAAGGGGCTTAAAAAATAATAGCTTATAAAATAGTAAAATTGATTTCATTTGAATAACCACTTGTGATAATTTTTTCTAAATCAAGTCTAAATTAGCATACTAATTTAGATGTAAAATGACATAAAAAATTATAAACTATTTTTAAGAAGTTCAGTAACAGGTTTTTTGTAATATCTTAATGATATGAAGAAATAGATAAGAAAAATAAGCAAACTAATTGAGAATCAAATTACAATGAAATTGATAAAAATTTGTGTATAAGTTGGACTGATAAAATCAGCGGTTGTTATCAAACTATAAAAATATGGCATGCTAGGCAAACTTATTATTAGCCCTGATATTAAAATTAAGAAAGAAATTGCAAAAATATTTAATATGTGTAAGAAAAAGATTTTTTTAGTTTTTTCGCCTAATGATTTAAGAATTCCAATTGATTTTAACTTTGATTGTGTTAGATTTTTTGCATAAAGAACTGAAAAAACTACCAATAAAACTGTAAGAATTACTTGAATAACAAGTAAAGCTGCTTGCACAAAAAAAGTTGACCTTAAAAGTAAAGTTTTTATTGAGTCAAGATCATTTGAATATGAAAAATTTGGAAAATCCTTTTTAAAAGAGTCTAAATTTTCACTAATATTTTCAGATTTTAAGAATATTTTTGCACCTCGTGGTCTTATTTCATTTCTATATTCATCACCATCATTGTGCATTATGATTTGGCGGCTAAGTTTAGACCTTTGTTCTTCGGGTGCGTTAACTTCAGATTTTTGTTCCTGCAAATGATGGTTTTCCTTTAGATCAAAAGTTCCGACTATTTTAAAAGGAATATTTTGCCCCCTTTTGTTTGATAATTCAACTTTAGACCCTATTTTTAGCTTCTCGTATTTGTCAGTACTCCCATTGTTTAAATCATCTATAATATTATTTATTTCATCAATAGTGTTAACTGAAACAACAATTTCATCTTTATTCTTAGGAAGCTCACCATTACTAATTTTTAAATTTTCTAGCTTTAAATCTTTTAAAAAATGATTTTTTTCAACTTCCAATTCTTCAAATCCTTTTGCATTCAAAGGAGCAATCATTATGTCACTGAAAAGTGACTCGCCGACTGTGTTTTTAACATAAAAAGCTTCTTCAATTTTTTTTGCTAAATTATAATGCAAAAAAGAGGGTATTGTGTTGAATACATCAGTTGAATAGTTTACTCCGACAATAGTAGCCTCAAAAATTGTTGGAATTTCATCAACATTTGAATTACGTATAGCTTTAATTTTAATTTTTTTGCCAATAGGATCGGTAATTTTTAATTTTGTGACAACTGAATTTGAAATAATTATCTCATTTTCATTTTGTATAAAATTACCTTGAATGTTTTTGTCATCAAATTTAAACCTATTTTTAAAAAAATCAGATTCGTCGATTAATTCTATATCATTTTTCTCAGAAATTAATTCTTTGCCGTTATTATTGTAAGTAAAAGCAAAGTTTTGAGTTGAATAAACGGGAATAATTTTATTAACAATGTCTTTTTTAGTATTGAATTTCTCGATTTCTCCGTCAAAAAATGGCGCTATTCCCTTTTTTTGAACCTCAAAAGAATCTAAATTGTATTGATGAATTCGTTGCGAGTTAACGGCATTTGCTTGTGTATCAAGTGTAGCAAATAAATTTAGACTTAAAATGCTAATTAGAAATGTTATAATTAGTAAAGTTGTAATAATTATTTTATTTTTAAAATCTAGCTTCAAAAATAAAATAATTGATTTTAATTTATCACTTATTTTTAAAGGTTTTTTTTCAAATTTAAAATTATAATCAGTTTTATTTAAAGATTCGCCCTTATTTATTTCTTCGATTTTATCAATTTCTAATACAGACTCATTTTTTAGGTAAATTATTCTATCGCCGTATTTTTTAGCAAGATCTAAATTATGACTAACTATCAAAATAGTTTTATTTTTCTTCAATATTTGTATTTTTTCAAAAAGAATTTCAGCATTTTCAACATCAAGATTTCCAGTAGGTTCATCTAACAAAATAAAGTCAGATTCACGGGCTAATGATCGCAAAATTGCGATTCGTTGTTTTTGACCACCTGATAAATCACTCACTTTATTTGCTAAATTTTCTTTTGAAATATTAACAAAACTTGCATTTTCTTCAATATTCTTTTCATCAATATTAAAATTTATTGCATTTGCGCCAATTTTAATATTTTCCATACCAGTAGCAAATTCAATTAGGTTAAAATCTTGAAAAACAACGTCAATTAAAGGGTTTTTAACAATTTTGTTATCTTTATAAAAAAAAATTTCACCTTTATCTTTTTGACTAAAATTAGCGATTAGGTTAATAAGAGTAGTTTTCCCAATCCCAGAAGGTCCAACAACAAAAACCAACTCATTAGATGGAATGTTCAGGCTAAAATTTTTGAAAATAGCTCTTCGGTTAAAATTTTTAGTCAAATTTTTAATTTTTATCATTTTTAAGTAG
>NZ_AFHO01000013.1 GCF_000218525.1 Mesomycoplasma ovipneumoniae SC01
TTTACATTGATCCACCTTATAATACCCAGGCTAGTTTTAATGAAGGTAACCAGATTGCAAATGATAAAGAAAATATTCTGCCTTCAAAATTTATTTATCGAGATAAATATTCACGAAACGGTTGACTAAATTTATTAAATGAACGGCTAAATTTAGCAAAAAAGCTTTTAAAAGAAGATGGCCTAATTTTTATCTCAATTGATGATAATCAGCAAGCTTACCTAAAAATTTTAATGGACGAAATTTTTGGCGAGGAAAATTTCGTTACAAATATTGTGTGAGTTAAAAAAAATAGTCCGGGTGGAAACACTAGTTTTGATTATAAAATAACACAAAACACAGAATATATTCTTACATATGCTAAAAATTTAAACAAATGTAAGTTCAATTACCAAAAATATGATGAAAAAGATTTTAAAAAATTAGGTTATACACTTAAAGATGAATATTTTGAACAAAGAGGTTATTATAAATTGATTGACCTTCATCATACATCCTCTACTGGCGCATTTCAATATATAAAATCTTTGGATTATCCTATTATGGCTCCTGATGGTACCAGTTTTACTTTGTATTTAAATAAAAACAATCCAGAATCGGCTCGTTATACTTGGGGAAAAGATACTTTTGTCGAAGGGGAAAAACAAGGATTTATAGAGATTGTTAAAAATTCTCACGGTGACTGGGTTGCTAAACGAAAACAATATCAATATGTAAAATTTAATCCTAGAACCAAAAAAATTGAACAAATTGATGCTGGTGTACCGTTTAAAAATATTATTAGTGATTTTTATTCACTAAATGGCGGCCTAGAACTCAAAGAAATTTTTAATAGTAAAAATATCTTTGATTTTCCCAAACCGGTTGAACTAATTAGCCATTTAATTAATATTCATCCCAATAAAAATGCAAGAGTTCTTGATTTTTTTGCCGGAAGTGGGACAACTGGTCATGCTGTTTGGAATTTAAACCGTCAAGATGGAGGAAAACGAAGCTTTACTTTGATAACTAATAATCAAAATAATATCGCAACAGATGTAACCTATGAGCGACTTTTTAGAATTTCAAATGGAAAAGGAACCCAAAATCAAGAATTTGACTGAAGCAAAAATAACAAACCTTATTTGCAAAACCTGAAAGTTTTTGACATTTGTTATTATAATACTCAAATTTTTGATTCAAAAAGTAAACTTGATTCAAAATGTAAACTTGTTTTAGAAAGTGGGCTTAATGATTTGGTTAATTCACTTTTAAAACTTTTTAAAGATTTTGATATTAAAGTTGACTCAAATCATAAAGATACTAAAAATACTAGGTATATTGAACTTTTAAATAATCTTTTAGCACTTAAACCACAAGAAAAGGATTCATAAAATTATGGAATTAACCCAATCTCAACTTAAAGCCGTTGAACAATTAGTTGGAAAAACAACTTCATATCTCATTAGTAGTGAAGAAATTGAGCTAAAATTACAGAATGATGAAAACCAAACAAATCCAGCAAAACTAAAAAATGCAATTTATTTTAAAGCGCCGACAGGATCAGGAAAAACTTTCATGATTCTAAACTATATTGATAAATTAATTGAATGAAATAAAGCCAATGCTGGTAAAGAATTAGTTTTTGTAATTGTAACATTATCGAGTGCTGAATTACCTAAGCAAATGGAAGAAAGTTTTAACGAATATAAAATTTTTATAAAAAACGCAAATTTAAAAATAGAGAGAATTGAAAGTCCTTCAAACTTGAAAAGAACGGCAAAAGTTGATAAAAATTATGAATTTTTTGCCTCACCTGATTCAGTTTTTATTATGGGTGGAGCATCTTTTAAATCAAATTCTATTTTACGTGAACAAGGATCAATTGAAGCATTTTTGTCCGAAATTAAACGAAAAGGGCAAATTCTTATTTATATAAGGGATGAGGCTCATATTGGTTCTGATATTAAAATTACTTCAAAAGACCAAAAGTTTGAAGAAAAAATGCAACTAAATGCATCATTTATATTGAAAATGACAGCAACCCCAAAAACTGATTTGCCATTAGTTCACCTATCTGAAAAGGATTTAAGTCAAGATGACGTTCAACTTTTAAAAACCAAAAAAAATCATAATCTTGACTTAGAAATAGGTAAAGATTATGATGATGAAGAAATTTTGGAAATAGCTTGTAAAAAATTTAACGAAATTAAAAAACAATATAATGATAATATTAAAGAGCCAGGTTTAGAGGGTATTAACCCCGCAATGCTAATTCAAATTGACAATAGTAGTGAAAAAGATGCCCAAAAAGCGCAAAAATTTGATGATAATATTAAAAAAATAATTAAAATACTCGAAAAACATAATCTTAGTTGAGTTAAATATTTTGATCAAAATAAAAAAGAAAGTAATTTGCGTCAAAAATCTAATTTTACATTACGTGATATTTCTAGAAATATGTCTTCAGTTGATGTAATAATTTTTAAAATTGGACCTGCAACAGGATGAAATATTCCAAGAGCATGCATGTTAGTCCAACTTAGAAATATTTCATCATTTAATTTAAGTATTCAAACAATTGGTAGAATAAAAAGAAATCCTTGTCCTACGTATAATTTAAGACATAATTCCATTGCTCATGAATATTTTATTTATAGTAATGTTGACCCTAAAGATAAAAATGTGCTTAAACTTTTTTTGAAGAAAGAATATAAAAATGACATATTTATATTAGGTCAAATCGAACTTCCTGGAACACCTGTTGAAAATAGAAGTAAAATAATTAATGATGAACAATATTGAAAAAATTTTAAACATGAATTTGACAATGGCGCTAAGAAGAAAGATGTTAAAAGAACTTTTGAAAAACGTTTGAGAGAATATGAAGAAGACTATAATGCAAATAAATTTATTTCTATCGACACTGAAGAATATGGTTCAGCAAGATTAATTAAATCAAAAATTTCCAACATTATTGAATTAGAATTAGCAATTATTAGACTTAAAAACAATTTAAAAAAGTATTTTACTTCTAAAATTTGAGACTTTTTTGCCCAAATGAAACAAGAATTTTTAGGAGATAAACAAAAAAATGAACAAATTTTAGATTTAATTATTTTGTTAAAATACGGTCAAGAACTTGCTAGAATTTATAAAAAAACGATTAAAGATCAAGTTGAAAACGCTCAGTATAAACTTATTTTTGAAGAACGTTTGCCTAAAGAAATTGAATTTAGTAGTTCTGAAAACGATAAATTGGTGAAAACTAATGATTCTTTTGCCTATGAAAAAATTGATGACAAAACATCAAAAGATAATCTTCCGTTAGATTCAGAAGCAGAAGAATTTTTTGCAAAAGAATTAATAAGAATTAGTAAAACAAAGCAAAATATTCGTTTTTGAGCTAAAAACCCAGTCCATACTAAATTAGGTTTTCAATACATTAAGGGAAATGAAATTGCAAAATCATATCCTGATTTTTTGGTTAGCAAAAATGAAAATTATTTTTATTTTGAAATCAAAAATTATAAAGATTATGATTCTAAAAAAACCCAATTATTAATAAGTAGTTATAATCAATATTTCAAAGAAAATCAAATAAATCCAAAAAATTTAACCTTAGCTGTTTGCTGAGTTAAACCTGACGAGGGAAAACTTTATTTTGCTGGATCTTCTAATTTAGAGGAAATTCGAGATAAAATTGATTTTAATAAAATAACAAATAGTGATATTAACGACATTAACAATGAAGAATTTGAAAAAAATAGAGATCTTATTCCGTGAATGGATTTAACCGAGATCATAAAATAAATAATAAATGATCTTTCTTAATAATCAAAAAAACCTATAATTCATAGGTTTTTTTTGTGTTTTCAAACAAAAAAATCTTAAATATTTTTTATTCTTCAAATATTAATTAAAGCCATTTTCAAATTTGAAAGTAATTTGAAAATGGCTAAATTTATCTAACTTTGTGTAGAAATTTATTTTTAGGTTATTTTTTTAAAAAAAGATAAAAACCTGAAATTATAAAGACAAAAGAAAACACAAAAAATATAAAAATTACAAGTCTTATTATCTCTTTTTTAAAATCTGATCAGTTTTGATTGCGTTTCTTTTGGTAAAATCAAAGAAAAATAGCAATCAAAAACAGGAAAATGGCAATTAAAATTGAAAAAATTAAATATAAAATCATAAGATTTTATGATAATTCAAGGTAAAAAAGCACTTTTTGGATCATTTTTTCAATTCCTTTTTGATTAATTTTTCTAACGTCATAACTTTTAGGATTTTCTTGAAAATATTTTTCAACTTCATTAGAAAAACTAACTAAAAGGTCGGTGCCAACATTAATTTTGTTAATTCCAAAATTGATTGCTTTTTTAATTTCTTCTAGAGAAAGGCCGCTGGTTCCGTGCATAACAAGCGGGATTTTATAGTCTTTTTTAAAGTTTTTAACTAAATCTCAATCTAAATTAGCCTTTTTTTTGTAAATTCCGTGCGCGGTTCCAAAAGCAATTGCAAGAAGATCTGGCTCTGTTTTTTGGTAGAATTTCTTAACACTATCAATTTCAAGAATTTGTTCAGTATTTTCTTGATGACCAATTTCTTTGCCGCCAATTTGGCCTATTTCTAGTTCAAGAAAAACATTTTTTTTATCAGCAATTGATTTAGCTTTTAGTGATTTTTCGATATTTTCATTAATTGGAAAATTTGAACCATCAAACATTGCAGAATTAAAACCAAATTCAAGGTATTTTTCAAAAAGATTTAAATCATCACAGTGATCAAGGTGAAAAATAAATTTACCAGAGGAATTTTGAATCGCCGATAAAATCATAGGCGCTAAAATTTCAATGCGTGAATATTTTATTGCCCCTTGGCTTACCTGAATAATTAAAGGTTTTTGGGAAATTTCCCCGGCTTTAATTACGGCCAAAAGTGTTTCTAAATTTAAAACATTAAAAGCAAAAATTGCTTTATTTTCTGCATTTAGTTTCAAAAATACAGATCTTGGATCGATAAGTGCCATTATTTTCCTATTATTATTTTCCTATTATTTTGCGAACGTGATCGGCAACAAATTCAACATCAGTGCCAACTATAATTTGCAAACCTTTATTGCCAACACGAACGATTCCTCGACCACCAGCTGCAAGAATTTTTGCATCTAACTGTTCATCTTTTTTATTATCTTTAACAATAAGTCGCAATCTTGTTGCACAATTTGAGACTTCTTCAATGTTTTCTTTGCCTATAATTTCAATAAATTTTAGCGCCATTTTTTCATACTGGTCACTAACTTTATTAGTGTTTTGCGTCATAGTTTCATTAGGTGGGTCTATTTTTTTAGTGCTCTCAACTTCTAAATTTTCATTATTAGTGCTTATTTCGGTTTCAATTTTGTCTTCACGACCTAAGGTTTTAATATCAAACTTTTTAATTAAAAAGTAAAAGCTTGAGCCTTGAATTAAAAACATTATTGCTGAAAATGCCCAAATTCATAGTGGATTTGCCATAATTCCAGCATTTTTTGCAAAGGCTCAAGAACGTGGGAAAGAGACAATATAGTCAATAAATCCGGCACTAAATCCAATTCCGATACTCATTCCAGTTCATGTCACGAACATATAAATTAATGAAGTAAGAAAAGCATTTAAAAGTCATAAAAGTGGTGAAATAAAAATAAAAGTAAAAATTAGGGGTTCATCAATTCCAGTAAGAAAACTTACAAGTGTTGCGCCTGCCAAAAAAGTAGTAATTGTTTTCCGATTTTCCCGTTTTGCGGCAAAAATCATTGCCACAGCAGCGCCAGGAAGTCCACCCAAATATAAAGGGAAAAATCCGGTTGTAAAACCACCAGAACCAATAATTCCGGTATTAAATGCAGTTATATCTCCATTTACAGTATGAAGATCACCAACATTTGCAATGGTATTTCCCACTGAATCAACAACAGGACTAATTAATATACCTTCAATTGGCAATTGGAATCAAACAAAAGTATTTAAAATATGATGAAGTCCAAAAGGCTGCAAGAGTCGATTAAGAAATGCATAAACTGAGACATAAAATCCCCGCGCATAGCGATTGGCGCTTTGATCCGAAAGAGCTGAGCCAATTTTAATTAGTCCATATTGAGCCCAAGGTCAAATAATTGCAAAAAATAAGCCAAGCGGAATTATTGATAAAATTCCTAACATTGGCACAAATCTTCTGCCACCAAAAAATGAAAGTGTCTGTGGTAATTTAACGTTTTTGTATTTATTATACAAAAACGCAACAACAATTCCGACAACAATACCGCCAATGACGCCTGAGTCTAATTGGTAGACGGGCTTGCCAGCTTTTAGGAAATACAAAAGTTGTGTTAAACCTTTAAGTTCGCCTGAGTCTGCGACTAAAACTTTTGAATAAATTGCCTCAGCAAGTTGATTTTGTTTTAAAAGCGCTGTCATTCCGTATCAAACAACAGCCCCAACAAGCGCGGCTTCGCCACGATTATCTTTGGCAAAACCAAATGAAATTCCGATTGCAAAAATAATTGCCAAATTATCAAAAACAATTCCACCTGGAGTTGAAATTAGTCGCCCGATAAATTTTTGTGTCTCCGAAATTCCGATAGAACCATTTGCCGAAGGATCTTGAATTAATGCGCCAATTCTTAATAAAAGTGCAGCAATTGGCAAAACTGCAATTGGAAACATAAGTGATTTTCCAAGTCGTTGTAATTGGTTTAAAATCCGATTAAAAACCGAATTTTCTGATTTATGTGATTTTTGCTTTGGAGTAATTTTTTTAATTTTACCAGAAAATTTAACGGTCATTTAACACCTTTCAATTTTTTTTAGTAAAAAATTGCTTTATCAAGTGTTTCTTTTGATAATTTAGAGGCAGCTTCTTTGTCTAAAATGAAAGTACAATTTGGATGCAATTGTAAAAAAGAAGCAGTAATTTCTGAATTAGGTTTTTCTTCTAACATTTGTTTTGTAACGCTGGCTTTATGTAAACCAAAAGAAACCATAATTGCTTTTTTTGTGTATTTTAAAATTGTTTGAACTCCCATTGTCATTGCTTGTTTTGGACATTCATCAAAATTGGAAAATTTCCCTTTTTTAACCATATCAATAATTGTCTCATCTGTTAAATTAGTAACATGAGTTGTTGAATTAAAAGGTGTTCCAGGTTCATTATAGGCCATATGGCCGTTAATTCCGATACTAATATATTGTAAATCAATCGGATTTTCAGCGATTTTTTGCTCATAAAACTTTACTTCTTGTTCAAGATCGCTCGTTTTTGAGTTAGGAATATTAATCTGGGAAACTGGAACATTAACGTGGTCAAATAAATTAGTTTTCATTTGTTTGATAAATGCTTCAGGATGATCTTGGTCAATTCCGACAAATTCATCAAGATTAAATGTTGTAATTTTATCCCAGGAAGTCCCGTTTTGGCGATGATCTTCAATTAAAAGTTTATAAGTTTCAATTGGCGAAACTCCGGTTGCAAAACCTAAAACTGAATTAGGTTTTGTTCTAATTTGTTCAATAAAAAGGTCTGCACAATATTTGTGTAGGTCGCTCAATTTTTCAAAAATTAATATTTTCATTTTAATGTCCTCCAGTTTAAAATAGCAAATAAAAGTTGTTGTTATTATTTGCACAATTATAATTTTATCAAAACACACAAAAAAAAAAAAAAGTAAAAAAAAGTATAAGAAATTAAAAAAAGTTAGTATATTAATTTGAGACACATTAAAAAAAGGTGTATCAAAAATGAAACAATACAAATTTACAGTTGAAGACAAATTTAAGTACATTAAAATTGCTGAATTTAAAGTGTTAAAAATTGCAACTTTAGATTTTTAGGAATAATTCCCGAGTTTGTCAGTTTGATGGCAAAAAAATCACTTTCTAGTGAATACAAATATGCGAAAACACCCCTAAATCAGTATTTTTTGACCCTAAAACCTTCATTTTTATAGTTTTGAAATTAACCTTTTGCAAAAAAAAAAAAAAA
>NZ_AFHO01000012.1 GCF_000218525.1 Mesomycoplasma ovipneumoniae SC01
GATAACTTGGTTATTTAAGATTTAAAAAAATCGCCGTTTGGCGATTTCAAAAATATCTATGCGATGCATTTATATTTTTAATTTGGGGTTTTTTTCTTAAACTCGGACAAAAAAGCCAACGCCTTAGTGTTAATTTTTTTGTCCTAGTTTAAAACCAGGACACTTTTTTAAGATTATCTCATCAAATTATGAACACTCCCGTTTCAGGCAAACAACTAAGCATTAAAAACTACGGTTTGATATACACTTTCGGCATAAAAAGTCTTGCAATTGAATTTTTGTATTTGTTATAAACTGCTTCGACTGTGTTTTTAATAAGTAGAGCTGATATTTTATATAAAAAAAATGGACTTATAACAAAGATAGCGTGACTTAACAGGTATATTATGAAGTGAATAGAGAAATAAGCAGTTTTAATAGGAACAATTGCAATAATTATTGTTAATATTGGCAAAGAAATAAATAAAATAAATATATAAATCATTTGCAAAATAAAGATTCTATAATGAACGTGAAATAAAAAAATTTTTTTCTCCTTGTTGAATTCGATCTCATCAGGATAATCCCACATATCACGAATAATAATATTAAAAATATTAAATCAACGAGGTTTTAACGATAATTTTTCATATTTTTCTTCAAATTGACTGTTAGTTAAATTTAACGCTTCTTTTTTATATTTCTTTATAAATCAAACATATCTTATTAAATAATATAAAAATAAAATAGATAATGCTGAGCTTACACCCCAAATAATAATTTTACCTCATAACGTTGGATAATTAATAAGGAAATCGTTGTAAGAGACAGTGACTGTAAAAAAAAGTGCTTCAAAGAAAGTAATTAAAAAGTAAAAAATTCCAACCGACCAGTTCAAAAAAAGATATTTAAAAAGAAGAGTTATTGCTTTCATGAAAAATTAATACCCTCAAGCAAGTATTTCCTCCGGATCAAACTCTTCAAAATTTATTGTATTTCCTGATAATTCATTTATATTAGCTATAATTTTTCTAATTTTTTCTTTAAGTCCATTTTCTAAATCCGTATTGTTTGAAGTCTTAATTAATCGAAAAACAGCTTTTAAACTATCAAGTTCCTTTGTCATTTTTTGAGCAAGATCTCAATAACTAGAAGTTTTCAAAGCTGAGTCAACTGAAATACCTATTTGCGTTCCGGTGGTAGCAGTGCCAACTATACCAACTACACTAGCTAACCCAATTATTAATCAACCAATAGGGCCCGATGCTGATAATAGCGCGGTAGCAACACCACCAACAGTCGCCAGAGCAGATCCTCCCGCCGCAATTCCTCAGCCAACGCTACTATTGTGTTTTTCAGTAGATCATTTTTCATTTTGATCAATAACCCGTTGAATTCGATCAATTCAATCCTCGACGGTAAGCCTTTGGTATTCGTTAAATAAAGCTCTTCTTACTCTTCTACGAGAGTTTTTCCTTTTTAATTCTTGAAATTTTTTATAAATTTCGCTTGTAGATCGAAGTTTTTGAAAAGTTTTATTTTTTTGGTCTTGATTATTAAAAACTTTGCCTCTAAAAATATAGTTAAATTGTTTATAAGTAAACGAGTCAAGTGAATCTATTGAATTTCCAAACTCTCTTATTAACAAGTTTTTTGCGTCTTCATCTTGAATTTTGTCTAAAATATTAGCTTCAAGTTTAGAGATTAAATTTTTGAGTTTGATATCAGCATTTTCATAAGGCTGTGCAACAACAACATTGCCCAAACTCAAAAGATTGATTAGTTCTAGATTTTTCATTTTTATTTCCTCCGTGTTGTTATAATTACATTTAAAATTATATAATAATAATTTTAAGTTTTTTTTTTTTTTTTAGGATAAACTCATGCAAAAAAACTAAAATTTACTTGAGTTTTTTGGGGGCATAAAAATGATAATTAATTTAGATAATGTTGATATAGCGCAAAATAAGGATGAGAATTTAATAAAGGTTGTGCAAGGAAGTTTTGCCCTGCATTCTTATGGGATATTAGAAAGAAAGCCTAATGATTTAGATTTAATAATTTTTTCTAGAAAGATTAAAAGTTTAAGGTTTCTAAACCAAAAACTAATGATTGAACTCAGTAAAAACAAAAATTTAGATGTAAAATTAAGCACACCTTTTTTTAAAAAACTTGAATTTAAAAATCTAGATTTAACTATCGAGATAATTTTGGCAAAGTTTTTAAAACCTAATATTTACAAAAAAATTAAAAAAAATCTTTATTTTGTAAAACCTGAATATGCTATTTTGGTTAAAATATTTCAAATTTCAGCAGTTTTATCCAATCATTTTTTAGGGTCAGACAATCTAAATTTCCAAAAAATCATTATAACTTTACAAGATCTAAAAAATATTTTGAAAAATAAGTTGCTATTTCATAAAACAAGAGCATTTATTAGGAAAAATTTACTAAGCATTATTATTAATAATTTTATTTTTGATTTTTTTCTAAGAGACAATATAGAATTAATTTGATTTTCTAAAAACGCATATAAATTTGAATTGATAAATTCTATTGAAGGTAATAAGTTTTTGTCAAAAAAAATTAAATCACTTTTTTATTTAAATAAGAATTCAAGAAACTTATTTAATAATTTGATGGTTATAAATGACTATTTTTTGAAGAACAAATATAATATCATAAGTAAAATTAACTCGCTAAACAAGTCTAAAAACGTATTATCTTCAAATGAAATCTACTTGGAAAACGTAAATTTTTTCTTTGATAATTTCAAAATGATAAATAAACAAAATATAATTTTTTATTCAAAAATTTCACCAAATTGAGACACTGAAATTATAGAAATTAATAAGTCATTCCCCTTTATAAAAGTTTTCAAAAATGTATCGTTAAAATATAAAATTAACGAAAATTTAAACAAAAACCAAATTTTAATCTATTCTAGCAACAATCAAGAGTTTTTGCTTAACACTTTATATAAACTAGTTGTACTTTTAGTCTTTATCTAATTAAAAACTTTTAACCTAAAAAGAGTTGAAATATTTATTTTGCAAAGCATTTTATCAATAGTTGTTTCTATTAATGAAATTACAACATTCATTTATTGATTATATAATAATTTAGGAATTAGGTTATTCGCTATGTAAAGGCTCAAGTTCCCACACAATCTAAATTAATTTTTCAAATCTTTTAAATGGACATTTTAGAAAAAATAAACAAATATTTGTCACAAAGCATAAAAAATGACAGCCCATTAGCAATTTGAATAATTATTTTTTATTTATTTTTAAATAAATTCCAAACAAAGACTTATTAAAAGTTTTTGTGATTAATTCAATAGGGTTGTCAAAGGAATTTGAAATCAATCTATAAATTTTCGATAAATTTCTATTGTTGTAAAAAATAAAAAAGTAAAAAGAAAAAAACAACAAAATAGTAATAGAAAAAATAATAACTAAAATGATTGTCAATAAATCAATATAATTTTTATCAACTTTTATAAGTGTACCTGTATCTCGGATAAAATCTATAGCAAAATTGTTATTACCAAAAACAAGAGTTAAGAAAATTTCAATTAAAATAAATGTTAAAATTGAAAAACTAAAGCAAAAAGTTGCAAATCATAACTCAAATTTACTTATTTTATAAATAATTTTAGATAAAAATTGTTTCAGTTCGGGCTTTATTTCTTTCCCCTGTAAGTAAGAACCATTGTTAATTTTATTAGTTTTCTTAAAATATCAACGAGAATTTGCAAATAATCACAAACCAACTTCAACGATATAGTCTTGATACTGCATGTTAAGCCGTTGTTTTTTATATAAAGAAAACAAGCTAAAAAAATTTCTGAAGATAATAATTGTTAGCGAAATAAAAATCAAATAGGAAGCTAGTCTTACGAGAAATAATCCACCGTTGGTATTTATAAATTCAATTTTACTAAATGAAATTAAATATATAATTACTATTGTTAGATAAAAAATAAAAGGTAAGACAATAATATGGAGAAATTTTCTATTAAACAGTTCTAAATAGCGCATGTAGAATTTTTGGATCATGTTAATTTAATTAATATCCATTATTTTTATAATTTAACATTATTGTATCTTATAATATTAAGTACAAGTTAAAAAACAATAAAAAATTTTACCATCATATAAATTAGAAGAAAAAATTTATAAAACCGATAGAATCAAAGCCATATATAAAAAAGTAATTGTCTGAATTTTTCTATTAATTTAGCTAAAAAATTTAGCCAGTTAGGATATTAATTTTCCTGTAAACATAAACATTTTTTATTTAGCATTTAGTTTTTATTTATAACTTTTTAGGGTATAATTTAATTAGTTTGTGGAAAAAGGGGGTTTAGTATAATGGCAGTACCATGGACTCCAAACCCATCAGTGAAGGTTCGAATCCTTTAACCCCCGCCAAAAAATTATTTTTAAAATACGAAAGGTGACAAGATGCAAACAAAATTCAAGAACAAAGCATATAATTTAGTTTCATCATTAATACAACCAGGAGAAAAACTAGAATTTACCGTTAGTGATATAAATTTTGATGTTGTTGACTTTAAAAATTTTGGAAAAACAACGCTAATTTCGATTTTTCCTTCAATTAATACCAAAATTTGCGATGAACAAACAACATCCATTCGTGATTTATCAAGGAAATATTCACAATTTAGATTTATTTCAGTTTCACTAGATCTTCCTTCTGCGATTGCTCAGTGAAAAAATGCAAATTTATCTGAAAATATGGAGATATATTCTGACTATCGTTTGCGTAGTTTTGGATTAGCTACTGGATTTTTAATTGATGATGTATTTTTATTAAATCGTGGTTATATTATTGTTGACTCTGAAGGAAAAGTTTTAGTTGTTGAACCTAATTCTGATGTTCACGATCAAATTAATTTTGAACAATTAGAAAAACATCTTCAAAACCTTTCATAATTTTCTTAAAAACTTAAAAATTAATTTTTATTTATATATTCAAGAAATGCACATTTAATTGTGTATTTTTTATTTATTTTTTAAAAATAAAAAAAGTGGTATAATTTATAAGGCAAAATAAAATAGGAATAACAATGAATGATCTTACAAAAATTCCCGCTGACCTAATAAATGAACGCCCTTTTAAAGAAGGCGAGGCTTTTTGGTTAATTCAGGATTGAATTCCAATTTATGCCCTCACAGTCGTTCTGGGTATGGTTGCTTCAATTATCACAATTTATTTTTTCTGGAAACGCGAAGGTTACAAATTTGATCATTTAGCCGCGCTGATTTTTATCACAATTCCTATTTCTATTGTTGGAGCACGTTTTGGATATATTCTTGAGCGTTTAGTGGTTGGTGATTTTACATCTTTACAACAGTGATGAAATATTCGCCAAGGTGGACTTTCAATTCAATGAGGTGTTATTTTTCCAACTGTTGCAAATTTAATTTATGCTTATCGAAAACGGGCTAGTTTTGATTGACGAAAAGCCTTTTCTTTTATCTTGCCGGCCGTTTTAATTGGTCAATTTTTAGGAAGATGAGGAAATTTCACAAATCACGAAGTCTACGGATTCCTTGATCCTGAAGGTAAAACCGTAAATTGATTAGGTGATTTTATTCGAAAAAATATGTTTATCGCCGATAAACATGCGCCAAATGGTCAACTCCGTGTTCCATTATTTTTCTATGAATCACTAACTTCGCTATTTGGGTACTTGGTAATTGTGTGAGTATTAAATCTTTTTTCATGGCTAAAACCAGGTTCAACAGGGGCGCTATACATTTTATATTACGGAATTGTCCGGGCTTCTATGGAATTTTTACGGCAAGAATCATATGTTTATTATTTTGTAATTGCAATTTTGATGATAATTCTGGGAATTTTGTTGTTTATTCGCTTTCAATTTTTCGCAAATTACTATGTAAAAATAGAAAACAAAAAAGTAAAAATAGCATTTTTTGAAAGATACACAAAAGAAAACAGACGCTATATTGGTTTGCCTTGAACAAGATGAAATCGTAATCTTTCTGAGCCTGCAAAATCAGAACCAAAAACTTTAGAGGCTTAGCCAAAATTGAAATTTTACAGCGGAAAACATTAGTTTTTAATGTTTTTTATAATTTAATATTATATAATTATTTATAATCATTAACATTTTATTCTTAAGGGGTTTAATCATGGAAAATTATGATGTTATAATAATCGGAGCAGGACCAGCTGGTCTAACAACTGCTCTTTATGCTTCACGTGGTAATTTAAAAGTTCTAATTTTGGAAAAAGGAGCCCCAGGTGGGAAACTTGTTTCACAATCTAAAATTGAAAATTGACCTGGTGATGAGTTTATTGATGGCGCATCTTTAGCGCTAAGAATGTATAAACACTCACTAAAATTCGGAACAAAACACCGTTATTGTGAAGTTGATTATATTGAGTCTAACTCTCCTTTTGACCATAAAGTTATTTGTAAGGATGGCAAAACTTTCACAGCCAAATCCGTTGTTGTAGCTTCAGGAATGGTCGAAAGAAAACCGTTAGATATTAAAAATTACCTTGATTTTGAAGGTAAAGGTGTTTCTTATTGCGTTGTTTGCGATGGACCTTTTTATGCTAACCAACCTTCAATTGTTATTGGAGGAGGAAATTCCGCTGTTGAGGAGTCAAGTTTTTTAGCTTCAATAGCTTCAAAAGTTTATGTTTTAGTTCGTGATGATAAATTTATTGCCGAGCCACTTTTAATAGAAGAGCTCAAAAAAAACAAGAATGTTGAAATTTTATTTAACGCTAGAGTTTTAGAACTTCAAGGAGAAGGTGCACTTGAATCAGCAATTATTGATCACAATGGTGAGCAAAAAACACTAGAAATTAAGTCACTTTTCCCATACATTGGTTTTTTACCAGCTACTAGTTTTTTACAAAAAAACCATAAAGAAATTCTTGACAAATTTAATTTTGTTACAGTCGACAAATACGGACAGTCAAAAATTCCCGGGGTTTATGCTGTTGGTGATGTTGTTACAAAAGAAATTAGACAAATTGTTACTGCTGCAAATGACGGTGCAATTGTTGGTAAAATTTTAACTAATCGAATTAAGTAAAAAAAGGTTCCTATATAGTGAAAATAGTTAAGAAATTTTCCAAAACAAAATTTTTAACAAAAAAATCAAAAATTTTACTAGGGCTTACTTTAAGCGCATCATTTCTTGGTGTTTTAGGAATTTCAGTCGGTATTTCTTATGGTTTTGGCTTAATTAAAAAAAATTCTTATCAAACAACTGTCGAGGATTTAAATAGAATAATAACTAAAATTAATGCTCTTAGTTTTAATGCTCAAAAAGTTTCACCTTTTTCTACTTATGCCTCACTAAAAGATGAGTGAAAAAAAATTCAAGACTCAACAGATCAAGGTGATTTTTTTGATCTTTTTAGCCTTGAACATAAAAGATTGCAACCATATAAGTTGCCAAACGGAATTTGGCTTGAGTTTGTAGATGTCCAGCCAGATGATGCCAACCAACAATTTAATGTTGAATTTTTGCTCAAAACTTATAATCACTCGAGAATTATAAAATCTGATATAAGAACTGACAAAATTTCTATAAGTCCTAATTCAACTTTTTTTCTGGAAAATTTTTATCAAGCACTCCAAATAAATCTTCAAAATATTAGACCATTTTCTAGAGGTGAACAAAATAAAACCTCTCCTAACATTTGACTTGCAAGTGATTTTTTAGCACAAGCAAATTCTGAGCAAAGCGCAGAAAGTTTTATCAAAAAAGTTCATGATTTTTTTGACTTTGACTTTGAGTCAATTTTAACCAACAAAAACTTTGCTATTAAACACGAAAATAAGTTAATTTTTCCTTACACAATTGAAATTATAAAAAATAATAATAATAATAATAATAACACTTGAGTCCAACCTTCGCAATTGCATTCAGATTTTTTGGAAATACAAGGTAAAATTAGTTTTACACAGGAAGCTAAAGAAATATTTCCCAAAAATTTTAATACAAATATTACTAAAAATTTTACTTTTTTACTATTTGATTCAACTAAAAATAAATCTGCTTTTGCTGATCCTAAAGTTTTTATACAAATTCCAAAACTATCAGATCTAAAAATTGATCAATTTTCACAAGAAAATCAAGAAAACAAAGTTGATATTTCGCAAAAATCAATATCTTGAGTTTATAACTTTCTTAAATATAACGAAAATACAAAAACATTAAAAACACCAGAAGAAGCAAAAATAGCCCTTAATTCATTTATTAATTCAGATTTACAACTTGATTTTAGCAATTATGCTGACTTAGATCCAAAAATTAAGGAAAAATTTGACTTTAATATTATAGTTGAAAAAATTTATCTAGATTCAGACGAGCAATCATCGCTAGTTCGTATACCCTTTGAAATTTTTTATCCCCTTAATGATGATGGTTCGGAAAAATTAACTAAAACTTCAGAACTTGTTTTAAGAAATTTCAAAAATTCTGAATCCCAAAATGTTTCAACATTTGACCCTAAAAATTTTAGTCAAATTCCTGTTATTAATTTAGATTATTTAACTGATAAAAATAAACCAGCCCAAACCTTTTCATCTTTTGACTATGTTTCAAAAGATGAAATTCAAAAATTAATTGACTTAAATTCACATGAAGAAATTTATAATATTTTAACAAACTCTTCAAAATTTAATCTTAATTTTCCTGAAACTCAAATTTTAAATTCCTGAACTTTTAAGTACGATTTTCCAAGTATTTCTGAGTTTTCCAAAAGAACACTAACTCCACAAACACTAGAAAATAGCACAAATACTCGTGCTTTTTTTGAAAATAATCAAGAATTTATGTTTTTTGTAAAAAATATTTTGACCTTACCTGAACAAGAAGCCAAAAAATACCTTAGAATTCTTTTTAATTCTCTTGCGGAAATAAAATCTGACACTTTTGATGACGAACAGAAAACTCCTGAAACTCAAAGTCTTGATTCAACCCCAAAAAATGAGACTATTAGTGAAGCTGGCACCCCACAAGCAACTCAATTTCAGCAAACAGAAACTGTAAATACAGAAACCAACACAGATTCTCAAGGTTCTCAGCAACCTGAAAATCAACAAAACCAACAACAAAGCGCAGAAAATCAAGCCCCTGATACTAATTTAACCTCACAAACTAAGACTATTAATGATAAAATTGTTTCAAATCTTCAAAATCAATACTTAATTACTGGATTTAATGACTTAATTTCTAAAATTGAGACTTTAAACGAAAGTGGACAGTCAAAAGCGGAATTAAATGTTCAAACATTTTCTGATTTATTTATAGAAACTTATAAAGATAATAATTTAGTTAAACAGTTTGAAACACTTGGTGAAAATCTTTCTTATAAAATTGTTTTTGTAGCCAATCAAAACTCAGAACAAATCGATTCTGAGGGGCAAAATTTAACTCCACAACCAGTTCAAGTCGCCGATCAGGAGACCTTTGAAAACGGTAATAATCCCCAAAAAGAGATTTTTACATTAGGCTATTATTATATTTTTACTTCCGCTACAAATAATAAAATTGTTTTTAGAACACCAATTAATTCATTAAAATTAGATGTTTTTACACATCAAAATCCTCAAAGTGAAATTGAAGTCTTGTCCAATGTTGTTTTAAATTTTCCACAAAAACTTTTGCAATTAGAGCTTGATGAGTCTAATTTTTCAACTGCAGTTACATTTTCTAAAACTGCTCAAGAGGTTCTAACTTCTGAGTTTAATAATCAAGATAAAGATTTTAAACAAACATTAGAGAGCATTAAAAAACTTTTTGGTTTTTCTACTTTTGTTCAAATTTATCCTTTATTAAATGGCAATGGCCTTGTATATAAAAAAGATAATGTTTTCATTGATAAATTTGGAAATTTGAAAATTAGATTCAGTGTAAAAAATCTAAATTCTAGCGAAAAGTCTCAAATTTTCATTCCAAACATTGTAGATAATGATCAAAATAATTCTGATAATTCAGTACAAAATACTCCTAGTCCTCAAGTTTCACCTTCGCCACCAACCCCAACCACGCCAGCACAGACTCAACAATCTACAACTCAGACCGGGCAACAGCAACTTAAAAATAATCTAGATCCCTTTGTACCACAAGAAAATGAAGCAAAATATCCGCTTATTTTTACAGTAATTAAGCCAAAAAGGCAGTTAAATCGAAATTAGGAAAAAATGAAAAAAACTAAAATAGTAAAAAAAGTTTCACATGCCAGATCTTTAATGATTATGGCGACTTGGCCTATCGCAATTGGTGCAATTTTAGGTTTCTCCTATTTGACTTATTCGCTTGTTGAGTCAAAATATTTTGGTGTTGTCGATCAGCGAGATTTAGAGAAAACTGAAGTTAATCAAAAAGGGATTCAACTTTCAAATGAAGAATTTGAAAAAATTGTTGATCAAATGCAAATTGACGAGGATTTTTCTAAATATTCAGCCGAACAAATTCTCAATTTATCTCGTGATTCAGGATCTAATTTTCATCTTACTACAATTTTTAATCTTTCCAATTTTAGTTCAAAATATCCTTTTTTAAAGCTTAATGTCAATCCTATTAATAAATCTGATGTTGAAAATGATGATTTAGTTACAAAAGTTGTTAATAATAATTTAATTAATGTTGTTTTTTCGGCTCATGATCAATTTACAAATAAAACTTATTCGAAAGTTCATTCAATTCGTGGCTTTAATGGAAAAGGTGACATTCCATTTATAAACTTTAATATTGACCAACAAAAGTCCGCTTTTATTTTACAAACAGCACAAATAAACCAAAAATGAAACGCATTTTCGCTTATTCAAGCGCTGAATCATGAGTATAAAAATACAAAAGATGCTAAAAAAACTCTTGAAAAATTTGGTTCTTTTTTATTTTTAGACTCAAATGATAATTTAGTAAATCTTCCTGATGGTACCTATTTTGATTTTGAAACAGACTCATCTGGAAATATAATTTTTAAAAATATTGACGACTCAACGGGTAATTTGTGAATTTCCTTTGGGATTTTTGACTCAAATAATAATAAAATTCGCACATTTGATTTAAAGGTTTCAAATTTATTAGATTATGCACAAGTTACAAATTATCTTAATAATTTAATTAAAACTAATGATGAACTTATCATCTTAAAAGACGAAAAAATTCAAGAAATTGTTGCAAAAAATGTATCTTTATCTACTTTTTTGGTGTCCCAAACCGACCATAACAGTCTCTTTGATATATCAAAATTGCAAAATTTATTCACAAATTCCTCACCAAATTTTAATGTAAGATTGTTTGGAACAAATGTTCAAATGGACCGAGCCGGTGAAGTTGAACTTATGGTTCAAATCGATTTTAAGGCTAAAGAAATTGAAAAACTAACTCAAAATCAGTTAGCTTCTGAGAATATAAGTGTATCAAACCTGCAACAAAGTTCACCTGTCCAAGAGCAAAAAATGCTTGAAAATCAGGTATCTTTATTTCAAGATGTTGGCCCAAATAATTCTGAAAATTCAAGTCAACAAAATTTAAATGGTTCACAAACTCAAGAAAATTACCGTAAATTTAATTTTATTTACACTTTAAAACCTTTTACAAACTTAGCACAAAGATATTTGGATTCTGTGATTAAGGATAATGATCTTTATATTGTTAGACAAAAGTTTAATTATTTAGATGGTGTTGAAATTATTAATAATTTAAGGTCAATTAACGCTACTTTTTATTCTTTTCAAGAGAATAAAAACACAAGTAAAGGCTTAGAAATTGTTAATTTAGAAAGCAGTCCAACTTATGATAGTTTAACTAGTCAAAGAGCAATTGTGACGTGATTTAAAGACTTTTTTAAAGATTCATTAACATTTCCGGTCTGAAAAAAAACTGATAAAAACGACAAACCTGAGGAAGTTTTGGCAAAAATTTTTGCTAAAATGAATGATATAATTAACTCTAAGCAAATTTTTTCATACGGTGTTAAGTATAATTTATTTTTTGAAAATTCTACAGGCCAATTAACAATAACAATCAGTATTTATGACAGGTTTAACAAAATTTTAGGTGAAAAAGATATAAAAATAGCCGGCTTGTCTCCAGCAAATCCTCAATTATTATTAGCTAAAGAAAATCAAGCAAGTTTTTTTATTGACGGCTCTGGCGCATATAATTTTGACGAATCTGATGAAAATAATTTATTTCAC
This sequence comes from Mesomycoplasma ovipneumoniae SC01, assembly GCF_000218525.1. Taxonomy (GTDB): domain Bacteria; phylum Bacillota_I; class Bacilli_A; order Mycoplasmatales; family Metamycoplasmataceae; genus Mesomycoplasma; species Mesomycoplasma ovipneumoniae_A. The sequence goes on from NZ_AFHO01000012.1 coordinate 12,209, forward strand.
TCAGAAATCAGAGGTCTAAAATCAATTACAAACCCTCAAGTTTCACTTAGCCTTGACGCTTCAAAAATCCCCAATAAGAAAGTTAAACTTGTCAGAAATTCAGGAATTTTATATCCAAGTCTAAACGACATTTATTTAAAATTATTTTATAAAAATGACGAAAATACTCAAAAAACTGTAGCTTTTGATGAAAATAATCCATTTTTTTATTCATTTTCAGTCCAAAATAACTTAGAACCTAACCAATATAAAATTGTCCTTAAATTTATTAATGAAGAAAACGCAACTTCTGATCAACAAACAAATCAAGACTCTAATTTAATTTGAGTTAAAAAAATATCCAAAAAAAGCGATTTAACAAACTTAAGTATAACAAATTCAGATTCAATCCCTGATAATACTCCAATTTGGCTAATAGGTGTTTCAAAAAAGGCAGAAATTGAATCAACTAGCACAAATACAAACCAAACTGAAAAAATCATAGGCATTTTGCCTGTTGATGAAGGTCAATTTACTAATTTTGTTCTTTCTTACAATGCTTTTAATGAGAATTCATCTTCAACTTTAGGAACTCAAGGTCAAAATTCTCAAAAGATAATTGTAAAAATTGCAACTTCAAAATCAAAAAATCAACCCCAAGTTGAATTAGAAAAAAACTTTTGATCTACACAGAGTGCTTCTTCAACAACCCCAGCGCCTTCAGCAGCCCCAACTCCAGCAGTCACAACAACTTCTTCAACAGTCCCAGCAAAAAATTTGACCCTTTATTTCGGAGATGAAGAAAACAACAAAACTTCCGAAAAATCAGAGGTTTTGTTTAGATTTTTTATAAAATTTAATAACCAATTTTCCAAAAAAGAAGATTTTGAAAAAGCCTTTGAAACAGCATTAAAATAAAACTATTTTTCTTTTTCCAAATATAGATTATTTTGTTTATAAAACAATCTATATTTGGATTTTTTTATTATTGTCGAGTTTCCCGGTTTAATGCAAAAATTCACTTCTTATTGAATACAAATATTTAAAAATACCCGTAAATCCGGGTTTTTTGACATAAAATCTTAATTTTTATTATTTTAAAATTAACCTTTTGAAAAAAAAAAAAAAATGCTTGGTCTAAGAAAAAATTATGTTATAATAACGTTCACTTAAGAATAAATTAATAAATTTGATATTGAATTAGGGAGGAATAAGTTATGTTTTTGGCACAATAAACTCAGATAATGCCATTTTTTCCATTATGGCTTTAAATATTAATGGAATGCCTTAAATTTAACCGTTTAGAAATCTATAAATTTAAGGTTTTTTTATTGTTCTTTCAAAACTTCATATATTTTTTTAGGCTCAATGTAAATAAAAATGAGTTTTCTTTTTACATTGAGTTTAAATAGTAGTTGTATTTTTTTGTTAGATTTTAAATTTAGTGTTTTTGGTTTGATAGTTATTTTTCTTGAGTTTGCCAAAAAAAGTTAAAAAAGCGCCTAAAACTAAACTCAGACAAAAAAGCCAACACCCTAGTGTCAATTTTTTTGTCCTGGTTTAAACCAGACACTTTTTTAAGATTATCTCATCAAACTGAGAAAACCCGGGACTATTTTTCTTTTTCCAAATATAGATTATTTTGTTTATAAGACAATCTATATTTGGAATTTTCTGTTATTTCTTTTGTAACTATTTTTTGAGCAATAAAACTTTCTATATTTTTTTTGATAAATCTTTTAATAGGTCTAGCGCCGAAATTTTTATCATAACCAGAGTGAATAATTCAATCAATAACAGAATCATCAAAATCTATTTCAAAATTATTTTCCAATAATCTTTGTTTGAAAATATCAAGTTCTAAGTTGATAATTTCAGAAATTACCTCGTGATTTAAAGGGTTAAAAGCAATAATTTCATCAATTCTATTAATAAATTCAGGCTTTAAATATACTAATAATTCATTTTTGATGTTAGATTCGTCAATTTTTTTACCCTCAAGAATTTTGTTAGCACCAATATTTGAAGTTAAAATAATAATTGTGTTGCGAAAATTTACCTTTACAGATTTGCTATCAACAAGCTCGCCGTTATCAAGAATTTGTAAAAAAATATTAATAACTTCAGGATGAGCCTTTTCAATTTCATCAACTAGAACAATTGAATATGGATTTTGTCTAATTTTGTTAGTTAAAATCCCACCTTGTTCAAAACCAATATAACCCGGAGGCGCCCCAATTAGCTTAGAAACGCTATGTTTTTCCATATATTCTGACATATCAAGGCGAATAATTTGATTTTTATTGTCAAATAAATTTTGGGCAAGCGCACGGGCAACTTCAGTTTTTCCAACTCCAGTAGGACCTACAAATAAAAAGGACGCAATTGGTCTTTGTTCATCATTAATTTTTGCCTTAAATCTTAAAATGGCCTCTGAAACTGATTTTAAAGCTTGATTTTGTCCTTTAATGACTTTTTTGAGATTTTCCTCTAAATTAATATATTTTTGACTTTCGGATTCTAAAAGTTTGCCAATTGGAATTTTAGTTCAATTTGAGACAACTTTTGCAACATGATTTTCATCAAGAACGTTCGAAAATTCAGTCTGTTTTTCCTTTAAATTTTGCAATTCTTCCATAATTTTAGGAATTTTTACATACTTTATTTGCGAAGCGCCCTGATAATCGCCTTGATCCATTAGTGTATTTTGCTTGTGTTTCAATTCTTCAACTTTTGTTGACAAATTTGCAATTTTTGAAGCTAAATTACGCGAGTCGTTTCATTCCTTTTGCATTTGGTCAACCTGATTTTCAATCTCAGCAATTTGTTTTTTGAGATCTTCATTGTTAGAATTTGTCGAATTAATTTCCATCATTTTCAAATTAATTAACTCGCGCTTTGCTTTTTCTAGTTTTTCTGGTTGGTAATTAATTTCTACTTTTAAAGAAGCGGCCGCTTCATCGACCAAGTCAATGGCTTTATCGGGTAAAAAGCGGTCAAAAATATATCTGTTTGCCATTTTTGCCGCAAAAATTAAAGCTGAGTCAAGAATTTTTACCTGGTGAAAATTTTCAAATCGCTCCTTAATTCCGCGCAAAATATTGATGGTATCAACAACTGAAGGCTCTGAAACCTCAACTTTTTGCATTCTTCGTTCAAGAGCTCCATCTTTTTCGATATAAAGTCGATATTCAGAATTTGTTGTTGCGCCGATTAATTTAATTCCACCTCGAGCCATTATTGGTTTTAAAATATTAGCAAAATCCATTGAATCAGATCCAGATGAACCTGTTCCGATTAATAAGTGGATTTCGTCAATAAAAATAATAAGTTCATCAGATTTTTGTTCAATTTCAGTTAAAATTGCCTTAATTCTTCGCTCAAATTCACCTTTATATGAGGCGCCAGCAAGAATACTTGTAAGGTCAAGTTCAAAAATTTGCTTATTTTTTAAATTATCAGGAACTTGTCCTGCAATTATTTTTAGTGCCATTCCTTCAACAATTGCTGTTTTTCCAACACCAGGATCGCCAACTAAAACGGGGTTATTTTTTGTCTTTCTTGACAAAATTTTTATAATTCTTCTAATTTCAGAATCTCGACCAATTACAGGCTCGATTTTGTTTTCTTTTGCTAATTTAGTTAAATTTCTTGCATATTTTTCAAGATTTTCGAGTTTAATTTCCATCTTTTCTTCCTTATTTTTATTTTTTTTATATTAATGCAAAAACAATTATAACATATTTTTGTCACTCGCAGCAATAAAGTGCCAAATTTTTTTATTTAAAGTAGAAACTTAAAAAATAACACTATGATTTTGGCTAATTTATGTTATAATTTTTACTTATATCATGAAAAAAATTGTTATCGGGAATTGAAAAATGAATCAAATCAGAAAGGAATTTTATGATTTCCTTTTTGAATTTGACATGCTTTTTAACAAAAATCCAGAAAAAGTCGCTAAAACAATGGAGTTTGCGATTGCCCCACCTTTTACTTTATTAAGTGAAATTTCTAAATCTCAGGTTAAAACATTAAAAATAGCCGCTCAAAACGTTAGCCAGTTTGAATCTGGAGCTTACACAGGCGAAATTAGCGCTAAAATGTTAAAAGATTTAGGCGTTAGTCACATAATAATTGGTCATTCTGAGCGAAGAATGTTTTTTAATGAAACTGATGAAGTTTTAGCTCAAAAAATTTGACAAGCACAAAAATATTGCATGACTCCCGTGTTTTGTGTCGGTGAAACATTAGAACAATATGAAAATAAATTAACTAAAAAAGTTATAATTTCACAAATAAATGCCGTAAAACACGTGCTAAATTTCGAAAAAGCGATAATAGCTTATGAACCAATTTGAGCAATTGGAACCGGCAAAACAGCATCTGCTGCAATTGCCAATGAAATTTCCTCTTTAATTAAAGAAGAATTTGGCAAAAATGTTAGAGTTATTTACGGTGGTTCTGTTAATTCACAAAATTATGCAGATTTTTTAAATTCAAAACTTATTGATGGTATACTTGTTGGTGGTGCATCATTAGATCCTAAACAATTTTATGAAATGGTAAAATTTTCTGATGCATGCGCTACAGATTCATTAAATTCTGGCATATTAGAAGGCGACAATCATTGTGGATGCGGTGATATCGATCTAGACGAATAATTTGCCTGATTTATTAGTTAAATTTATGCTTGGTTTTAATAGTTTCGCGAATTATTGCTAGGTTTAAATTGTATTTATTTATTTTTTTAAAGGAATTAAAATGATTTCAAAAGCGAAAAAACAAGAATTAATTTTAAAATTTGGAAAAAACGCCAAAAACACCGGTGATACAGCCGTTCAAATTGCAATATTAACTGAAGATATTGAAAAATTAAAAGTTCATTTTGAAAAAAATAAAAAGGACAAACACTCAATGCGAGGTTTTATTGCAAAGGTTAATAAACGTAAAAAATTACTTTCTTATTTAAAACAAAAAAGTTTTGAAACTTACAAAGAGACAATCGAAGCTTTAAATATACGTAAATAATTTTAAATTTTTATACCAAGTATTTTTAAAGTATGGTATAATTTAATTTTGCACAAGTCAACCGCTGGTATTTTTAAATTTTTAATTTAAAAAAACTTGAGGAAAGTCCGCGCTAGCACTACCTGTGATGGTAGTAGTGTTCATGTTGGATCTAAAAAATCCAAGCCTAGACGACAAGTGCCACAGAGACGAGTTTATTTGTTACTCTAAATTTTTCATAATCATTGTTCACTCCTAATAAAAAATCCTAACAAATAAAGTGAAACGCGGTAAACTCCATGAGCTAGAAACCTAAATTTTGGTAGGGGAATCCAATTTGGGAAACGAACTTAAATTGGAAGGTTTTAAAAAACCTAGATAAATGGTTGACTGATACAGAACGCGGCTTATTAGTGCAAAAAACAGCGAAAAATCGCTGTTTTTTTATTTAAATACACACTTTTGTAATTTTTTAGTCATTTTTGTTTAGATTTCTAAAATCTTATTTATCATAAAATAAATTTGTGCATAACGCAAAATCATGGTTTTAAAAATATATAAATCTTACTGATTTTTGGGTTTTTAATGATTTTATGGTAAAATTAAATGGTAAAAATTTATGGAGGTTAAAAACAATGAGATCGAGGAACATCTTAAATAGATCGAGGAACATCTTAAATTGAGTTAAAATTAAACTTTTAAATTGATGGTCTTCAGTGGTCAAAGTTGACGAAGTTGTTGTTTTATTTATAAAAATTTTACATCTTGTCGTAGTTGATCACTAATTTAGAGAAAAAAGCCACACGTTGTGGTTTTTTAGTCCAAAAAAGTTTTTTAATAAATAATTTTGTGGTATAATTTTAAATAAATTTTGTGGAAGGTTTAAAACCGTTAACCACTAAGAGAACTAAAAAAATAAAAGGATGCTCGAAATGGTAAAAAAAAATGTAGTTAGAGTTGCAAAATTGCAATTCAATGCCGGTCAAGCAAAACCTGGACCAGCTCTTGCAGGTCTTGGTATTGTAATGCCTGAGTTTACAAGAAAATTTAACGATGAAACAAAAAATCGTGGAAGCGAACCAGTTCCTGTAAAAATTACTGTTTTTAAAGATAAAAGTTTTGAATTTCAGTTATTTACAAGCCCAACTTCTTATAAAATTAAACAAGCTGCAAAAATCGAATCTGGATCTAAAAAATCTAAAGCCGAAAAAGTAGCTAAAATTACTCTTGAGCAACTTAAAGAAATTGCAGAATATAAATTACCAGATTTAAATACTGATAATATTGAAAAAGCAATTCTTACAGTTTATGGAACCGCCAAACAAATGGGCGTTGAAGTTGAAGGTATCGAAGAATTTCTACAAGGAGTTAAATAATGAAAAAAATTTCACGTAAATTAGCTCAGTCTCGCGAATTAGTTGATAAAAATCATTATTATTCACTTGAAGAAGCAATGGAATTGGTTAAAAAAACATCATATACTAAATTTTCTGGCTCTGTTGATTTAGCTATTCGACTTAATTTGGATACTCGAAAAGCTGACCAACAATTAAGAGGTTCTGTTGTTTTACCTTATGGAACCGGAAAATCTGTGCGTGTGCTTGTTGCTACTGATTCTTCAGAGGTAGCAACTAAAGCCAAAGAAGCAGGTGCTGATTTAATTTATTCAACAGCTGAACTTGAGCAAAATTTAAAAATTGATAATTTTGATTTTGATGTTATTGTTGTTGAGCCTAAATTAATGCCAGTTTTAGGTAGATATGGGAAAAAATTAGGCCCAAAAGGACTTATGCCTAACCCAAAAACAGGTACAGTTACTCCAACACCGGAAAAAGCTGTTGCTGAAATTAAAAAAGGTAAAGCAAATTATCGCGCTGATAAATACGGAATTATTCACTCATTAATTGGAAAAACCAACATGGAAGCCGATCATTTAGTCCAAAATGCTAAAACCCTTTTACAATTAATTCGTAAATTGAAACCAAATTCAGTTAAAGGAAATTATTTTAAAAATTTAACTGTTTCTGCTTCTATGGGTCCTTCTATTAAAATTCGCTTCGACAATTTATAATAAAAAATAACCTATAAAATAAAAAAACCCTTTAAATTTAAGGGTTTTTTTATTTTCAACTTCGAAAAAATTTCAAAATTTATTATTAAAATAAGAAAGAGATTAAACTGTTGTTTTTTGATGTTTATTAACAAACAAATGAAGTCTAGAAATTTTTCGTGATGCTTTTCCTTTGTGAAAAACACCTTTTGATTTTGCTTTTGCAATTTCTTTGTGAGCTTTTGCAACTAATTCATTTTGATTTTCTGCGTGACTTGTAACAGCTATTTTAGCTTTTTTGATTGCTGTTTTTACACGAGATTTAATTGCATTATTTCTTGCTCTTGCTTTTTGCATTTTGGTGATTGATTTAATTTTGGATTTTATATTTGCCATTTTTTTCCTATATTTATATATAATAGTTTATTTCAGACCTTTAAAAAACGGTACTAAAAATTATACCATAAAAATATGTTATTTATATCTAAAAAATGAATTTTTAATCTCTAGACTTAATAAAAAAAATTTAAACTCAATAACACTAATATTCAACTTTAAAAATTAATTTTCTAACTACACCAATTTGTCCAGTATATTTTGGCAAATGAGCATCGCCAGGTAGAAAAATTAAAAATTCTCCTTTTAACGGTCTAATTAAATTTCGGGTCGAATCTTTTTTATAAAGAGCTACATCAGTTTCTTCAGAATAATCAGTTACTTTATTGACTAATTTCTCTGAAAAATCAAAGAAATATTGTTCTTTTTCGTCAATTACTATATGAACATCTGCGTATCGTTTGTGATATTCATACAGAGCGTTTGTATCGTCGAAACTTTCAACATCAACATGTAATACAAAAATTCTGTCTCCATCAATTAGAGTTTTGCCTACTGGCAATTTTTCTAGGTCATTTTCTTTTAGAAAAATTGCTAATTTTGCAAAATTTTCATTTAAACAACTATATTTGCTAAAATTTTCTAATTTGTCATAAATCATTTTCCACCCCTCTTTTATTTATATTTTTCTTAAATTATAGCAAAAAAATTGTTCTAAAAAAGAATAAATTTCAAATTAAACGTTTTAAATCAAAAAATTACCCTATTAAAATATCTTCGGTTATGTAAGTTTTATTCTGTTTGCCGATATTATCGCCTTGTCAAACGTAAATAAAAGAGGTAATTCCAAGCTGACCAATTAGCATAATAATCATAAATCCAATTTGCGAAATAACAGATAAATTTCGAATCAAACCTGTCGAGAGGCCCGAGGTTCCGAAAGCCGACATGACCTCAAAAACTAAATGGTAAATTTTATAATCACTAGTTTTTTGCTGGCTTGATAAATCGTCTAACGAAAAACTTGAGAGAAAAACTATCGCTACTACTAAAATAAAAGATATAAAAAACACAGTTGCAGCTGAAACAATTTTATCAGTTGTGATTTTTCTCTTAAATATATTAACATCACTAGTTCCCCTAATTTTAGACAAAACCACAGCGATAAAAATTCAAAAAGTTGTAACGCGAATTCCGCCACCTGTAGAAGACGGCGCAGAGCCAATAAACATCAATAAACTTGTTAAAAAAGTGCTTGGTTGAGTTAGCTGTTTTAAGTCAAATGTAAAAAAACCGGTTGAGCGAGTCATAAAATTATGAAATAATAATGCAAATGTTTTATCAAATCAGTTGCCATTTTGCTCCTGGTTTCAAAAAGTAAAAGGAGAATTTGAACTAGCTTCAAAAGTAATTAAAAGAATAAAACCAATTAGTGCAATAACAAAATAGCTCAAAATTGAAACTTTTGTAAACAAAGAAAATCTAAATCTTTTTATTTTCTGTTTAGAAAGTTTAAGTTTAAAAAAGCTAAAAAAGTCATAAATTACCGGGTAGCCAATTCCGCCTATTATTGTCAGAATTATTATCATTATTTGCAAAAAATAAGAGTGATAATAAGGTTCAAAACTATTTGGCCCGATTATATCAAAACCAGCATTATTAATTGCAGAAATGCTATGAAAAACAGCAAATCTTAGCGATAAAGATATATTTTTATAAGGTGATTTTTGAAATGAAAATTTTTGTGGTTCAGCATCATAAAAATAAAAATAAAGACTAAGAGCAAGACTGCTAATTAAAACAAGAATCAAAAAAAAATTAATAGAAACCTTGATTACGCCTTTTAGTTCGCTTAGTTTACTTGAACCTCTTTCGATTTTTAAAATTTCACGCGACAAAATACTTAGTTTTTTTCCAAATAAATGGTTAAAAATGTAAAACTTTATTGCAAAAATTCCAATTCCACCCAGAGAAATTAAAATGGCAATAATAGCTTGTCCAAAAATATTAAAACTTGTGCCAGTATCAACCAAACTAAGTCCAGTATCACTAAAGGCAGAAACTGAAGTAAAAAGAGCCGAAAAAAAATTAATTTTTTCTGAATTATCAGTGTGTGAAAACGAACCTGTTAGAATTCCGGCCCCAAGAAGAATAACTAATGTGTAAAAAGTGAAAATAATATGTATTTTTTTAAGAGAAAAAATGGACCGCAGAAAATTTTTGATATTAATTTTCAAGTTCATTATTCCTCGTTTTAATGTTTGACTAAATTAAAAAATTAGTCACTTATTTACTTATATAAAACATACAAAAAAAGCTAATTATTAAATTATACAACTTTTTTAAAAAAACAAAGTCAAAACAAAAAAATTTAAAAATACACAAAAAAACTGCCCTATAAAACATCTGCATTTGGACACCTACAAAAATTTTCTGATTTTTGAATTAATTTATTGTTTTTTAGATAAAATTTAAGTAAATGAAACGAGCAAATATTTGTATAATTGGCGCTGGACGACTAGGTAGAGCAGCAATAACCCAACTAGCAGAATCAGGCCACAATATTATTGTCATTGACAAAAGAGCTGAAAATTTAAAATTTATTCGCGAGTTTGCGACTGTAGAACCAATTATAATGGACGCTAGCGACATAAATGCAATTCGTAATGAAGTTGGACTTGAAGATATAGACACAATAATTGTTGCTACTTCAGACAATATTGAAATTATTGCAACTTTATTAGAATTACAAACAGAAATTAATTTTTTTAACAACTTAAAAATAGCTGCGCGTGCTGTTAATAAAAGACATGCTCGTGTTTTAAAACAAATCGGTGTTGACTGAATTATTAGCCCTGAAGAAGAAGCTGGAATTAAAATGGCGCTTTTAAGTGTTGATAAAAATTTCCTGAATTATGCAGATAATCTTAAAGAAATTGCAAATGGAATATTTGCTGGAAGCGTTAATGTTAAATCGCCAAAATACATTAATAAAAGTATAAAAAATGCTAATTTACGTCAGTATAATGTTAATGTTGTTTTAATTAAAAGAAATAAAGAAACAATTTTGCCAGCTGCAGAAACAATAATTCATCAAAATGATGAGATAACAATAATTGGGAAAATTGGTGATGTTACAACAGTTTTGCAAAAAATGGAGTCTATAAAGAGCTAAAATTGGAAAATTTTAGGAAAAAGTGCTTTAAAAGTTCTTGAAGTAACAGCATAAAATTTTATTTTTGCTAAATTCAGGAAAAATTGGCGATGTTACAACAGTTTTGCAAAAAATAGGTCTATAAAAAGCCAAAATTGGAAAATTTTAGGAAAAAGTGCTTTAAAAGTTCTTGGAACAACAGCATAAAATTTTATTTTTGCTAAATTCTTTTGGAAAATCAAAAATATAGTATAATTTTCCAATAATCATGGATTTTGGAAAATACTATTTATATTTATTAAAATATTATATGTTTGCGGCATCACTCTTTGATGATGCTGCTTTTTTCCATGAATCTGCATCAGAAGATATTTTCGATAAATTCCCCACCACTCTTCATTAGAGAAGATTTTTTTCTTCAAAGATGAAGTTTTCATATTTTTTTTAGAATAAAATTATATTTTTTTTATTTAAATTAGATATTGTTTTTAATTTTATCTACTCAAGAGGGAATTATAAAATGCAAAAAATTCACAAAAGTGAAACAATAATCTCGCTTGTTGATGTTGATAAAGAATTTGGTGAGAAGAAAGTTTTAAATCAAATAAATTTGGACATCAAAAAAGGTGATTTTGTCACTCTTTTAGGTCCATCTGGATCTGGAAAAACTACGATTTTACGCCTAATTGGCGGTTTTGAATGAACAACCCGTGGCGAAATTAAATTTAATGGGGTTGATATTAAAGATGTTCCAGCCCACAAACGAGATACAGCGACTATTTTTCAAGATTATGCGCTTTTTCCACATTTGTCAGTTAGAGGAAATATTGAATTTGGCCTAAAATTAAAAAGAATTAAGAAAAGTGATTCTGAAATTCCACAGTCAACTTGGAAAAAGTTCGAAGAATTAAAGCAAAAATGGCAAGCAAAACAGGACCAAAAAATTGCAGAACTTAATAATTTGCAAGCAAACCTAGAAAAACAACTTGAAAATCCCAATTTAGACAACAAAACCCGTAAAAAATTACAGGATAAACTTGATGATTCAGATTTTAAATATTCTAATTGGGAAAATTATGTTTTTTATAAATCTGTAACTTTTGAAAAAAAATACCTTACTCGTAAAATAACAAAAACTGAAATTGATAACGAAATTAAGGATATTATCGAACTTGTTGGTCTAAGCGGAAATGAAGACCGCGCAATTTCAGAGTTATCTGGTGGAATGAAACAGCGAGTTGCACTAGCTAGATCGCTTGTTATTGAGCCTGAAATAGTTTTATTGGATGAGCCATTATCAGCTTTAGATGCAAAAATTAGACAAAAAATGCAAGTTTTTCTTAAAAGAATTCAGCAAAAATTAGGTCTAACGTTCATTTTTGTAACTCATGATCAAGATGAAGCCCTTCAATTATCAGATAAAATCGCCGTAATTCGTAACGGAAAAATTGCTCAATATGATGAGCCAACCAAAATTTATGACTATCCTGTTAATAAATGAGTTGCTAATTTCATTGGTGATTCAAATTTTTTTGAAGCAACATTTATTGAAAAAAATAAGGTTGAAATTCTTGGCGTTGAACTCTATACAATTCACACAGAATTTGATCATGGCCAAAAACTGGATGCACTTATTCGCCCTGAAGACATCGATATTGACTTAAATTCTGGATATTTTAAGGGTAAAGTTGTTCAAAATATTTACAAAGGTTCATATTACTGACTAGATATTCAAGTTGGTTCTAAAATTATTTACGTTGAAACTAACGATTTTTACGATCTTAATACCGAAGTTTATTTAAAGTGAGATGATGATGCGATTCATTTAATGGAGATGGAAAGTGGAAACTCTTAGCTTTTTTGATAAATTTTGACAAAATTTCAAAAAAAGTTTAAACCCACGCATCAGTCTTGCTCTCCCTTATTTTGTATTTGCTCTAATTTTAATAGTTATTCCGCTTATTTTACTTTTTGTTAAATCTGTAAGTCCACTTTCGACAAACGGTGAGCCATTTGACAACCATCTTTTAGTAAAAGAGCAAACAACTTGGCAAATTATTGCTCGTTCAATTTTTGTTGGTTTAGTTAGCGCCTTTATTTGCTTAATTTTAGCTTTTCCATATGCTTTTATTGTCGCAAATTCAAAATCACGTATTTTTAAAATTTATTCTTTATCATTAATAATTACCCCTTTAATTATTTTTACAATTGCAAAAGTTTTCTCATTACGAGCTTTATTTTTGTCAATGTTTGACGAAGGATCGCTAAATAATAACTCTTTTATGATTCTTGGTCTAATTTTTCTCAATTTTCCTTTTATGGTAATTCCACTTTATACAATTTTTAGAGATATGCCTAAAAATTTAATTGAAGCTGGCACAGATTTAGGATATTCAAAATTTCGAGTTTTGATTAAAGTGGTTGTTCCTTATAGTTTTCGTGCAATTAGCTCTGGATTTGCGATTGTTTTTTTAATGGCGGCAACATCTATAGTTGTCTCAGATAAATTGCTACCAAATGGATCACAAAATCAACTAATTGGAAATTTAATTAATAATTCTGCAAACACAACAAACCCTTTTGATTTAGCTAGAGTTTCATCGCTTGTTTTAGTCACACTTTTAGTTTTTATTGGAATTTATACACTAATTCATTTTACACCTATTGTTATCATGAAAATTAAAGGATTTAAATATGACTAAAATTATTGATTTTTTTCAAAAACACGAGATTTTGAAAAAAACTTACGTTTGATTTTTGATAATAATTTTCTACATTCCAATAATTTTTGGCTCTATTTTTTCATTTAATTCCCCTTCAAAAAAAGGTTTTGTCTCTTCAACATGAAACAAATTTAGTTTGCAAGCATTTGACGAATTTGCAAAAGACACTTTTGCATCAGCGCTAATTAACTCATTAATTATTGCAATTTTTGCTGCAATAACCGTTGTTTTCCTTTCACTTTTAACAGTTTTTGCTCTCTGAAGACAAAAAAATAAATCAGTAAAAATTTATGTAAATGCCACCTCAAATATTCCTTTAATTAATCCTGATGTGATTACCGCAGTTTCACTTGCAATTATTTTAGGGTTCATATTTGGTTCACTTTCAGCGGCTCATGAAGGTTTGTATCGGGCAATTATTTCCCATATTGTCATGACTTTACCTTACGGAATTTTGATAATGTATCCAAGAAGTGAAAAATTTTCGCTAAGTTTATATGAAGCAGCCCAAGATTTAGGCTATTCAAAAATGAAGGCATGATTTTTGATTTATTTAAAACACATGTCACCAGCGATAATTTCAGTTTTTCCGGTTGTTGCTTTTCTTTCATTTGATGATTTTATAATCACAAAAATTACATCAAACACCCAAACAGTTGGAACGCTTTTGTATCAAGGAACTTTTAAGACTTGAGCGCTAATGTTGGGAACAATTATGCTTTTCATTTCCGTGATTTCTAATTTAATTTGACTTTATTATAAAAATAAAAAGGAAAAAACATGAAAAAGAATTTAGTTAATTTTTTTGCCAAAATAACACTTGCCCTTTCGGTAATTAGTGTTGTTTTTGTTGCATCTTTTTCAAAATCAAGCTTCCCTTTTAAACCAGTTGTCTATAATTATGAAGCTTACATTTCCGATTTTGGTCGCGATGTAATTAACAAAGATTTTAATTATCGCGAGTTTGGTGATGTTAGCGAATTTACAAGAGCAATCGAAGACAATCGCACAATTGCTGGTGTAGGTTCAGATTTTCAAATTGCACGTTTGGCGCAAAAAGGTCTTTTGCAAAAAATAGACTATTCAAAACTTTTTTCAAATTGGCAACTAACTAAGGTTTTTCAAAAACCTGAAAATTATGAGAGTTTTTCTTTGGTCCAAAAGCAAGAATTTATCAATAAAAAAAGGGCCGCTTTTGAAGAAATTTTTCGCCCTGAAATTGTTGAACATATTGATAAATATGATCAATTTATGAAAGATGCCTATGATCCGCAAAAAAATCTTGATACTGATAATGACGGAATTCAGGACCGTTTTTGAGAGTTTTTCATCCCTTATTATACCCAAGACAAAGTAATTGCCTACACAATTGGCGATTATGATGTTGATGGTAAAAGAAAAAATCTCCGTAAATTTCAGAATAATTGAACTGCTGAGCAAAAAGAAGAAATTCAAGAAAAAGGTCTTAAATTTGAAGATCAAAGTCTTGCCGGAATAGGTAAAACTTTGAGACAAAACGGCTATAGTTTCTTTGAATGAACAGAAGCTATGAGAGATAATTTGTTAATCGGGGCTGAAAAAACTAATCAATACGGTGAAATTATAACTGAAAATAACTATAAATCATTTGTTGATGGTTTTATTGACTATATTGGTGAAATTTCTGGTTTTGACTATTTTAATTTGCGGCATAATGTTTTTAAAACATCAGGTCTTGACTTAGCCAATTCAGTAATCGATCCTTCTTTGAATCAAGATGTTGGTTTTTTATATAATGGCGATTCGCTTGATGCTCATTATTCTAAAGATAATTATGAAGAACTCGAAGAAGAAAATACAATTGCAATTATTCGTCCAAAAAATAATTTAACTTTACTTGATGGCTGAATTATTTTGAAAGACACCTCGCCTGAATTGACCGATAAGGTTTATAACTCACTTTATGAAGGAATTTTTAAAGGCGAAGATTTTGACTTAGATGAAATTGTTCAAACAGCAAAAATTGAAGTTGATTTTGCTTTTGTCCAAAATAGTGAAACAGAAAAATTTGAACCTAAAAATGGAAAAGGTTTTTATTTTGACTATGAATCCTTACCTTTTTTAGCAAATTTTGATTTTATAAATTACACCCCAGCATTTAAAAAATCCTTTGAATTCTTTAAAAAATTCTACTTTAATGATGCAGTCGAAACTGTTCGCGAAACTCTAGAAGGTGAAGACCGTTCGGTTTTTATTGACCTTAATGATGAAATTATTGCTGATGAGAAAAATTTGAATTATGATAATATAAAATCCGAAACTTCATCAAATAGATCGCTTCGAGCTCTAAATATGTATCTTTCTCAACAACCTGAGCAAACTCTTTATGGAAATATGCCAACTGACACAAACACTGATGAGGGCAGATATCAGCTAAATTATACTTTTTTAAAACCATTAGACGAAAGACTTGCTTCTCAAATTCGTACTTACTATAATTTAAAGACAAAAAATTAAGACTTTTATCAATAAAAGTTTCTAATTTAATATTTTTATTAATTATTATTGTAAAATTTATTTTATGTTCAAGTTTAAAAAAATATTAAAAACATTAGCGCTGCTATCACCAATAGTTGCACTTTCTGCGTGCAGCCAAAACCCATCCCAAGCAGAACAACTTCTTGCGTCGATAGATAAAACTGATTCCAAATATGTAAAAATCGATGAGTCAACAAATTCTTTTGTGCTTGACCTAACAGATTCCGGGCTAACAAAAATTGATAAATCTGCATTTTTTAGTCTAAAATCACGGATTTTTCAAAAAACTACTCTTCAAAATCAGGATCAAACTAATCAACCTGATCAACCTGGTACCGAAAACACCCAAAAACCACAAGAAACTAAGGTAAATTTTTATTTTTTGTCAAAAATAATTTTTCCAGAAACGCTAACTGAAATAGAAGATTATGCATTTTATGCAGATAGTGCAAATTTGACTGATCAAGAAAAAATTAAGGAACTCGACTTCTCAAAGGCGACAAATTTGAAGAAAATCGGTAATTTTGCTTTTCAAGGAAATAATATAACAAAATTAGTTTTACCTTCATCTTTAGTTTCAATAGGTAGACAAGCTTTTGCTAAAAATAATTTAGAACAGGTCGATTTTTCAAACTCTAAGGATTTAGAGGTTATTCAAACTGGCGCTTTTTTTGATAATAAAATTCAACATGTTGACTTTAGCCAAAATGTTAAATTAATCGAGATTTTTTCTAGCGCTTTTGAATCTAACAAAATTGAAACCGTAAAATTCAATAAAAGTGCAAAACCAGTTACAATCGGAACGTCGGCTTTTAAAGATAACATTATAAAAACTAACGAAAATTTCGAGAACATTCCTGAATCAAGTTCTCTTAACTCACCATTTAATTAATTTTTTTAAACTAATTATTATATAAAGGGAAAACATTAACTATGTTTTCCTCTTTTTTAAATAATTTTTGTGCTTGTGAAAAATTATTAAAAATTAATTGGTAATCAACTTGATCATCTGGCCTATTTTTGGTCTTAATATCCGAAATTTCAGATACTAATTGGCCGTCATAAGCAAAAGCGCTAAACTGTGAATTTTTGCTATAACTAATAAAATATTGCATTTTTTCATTTTTTTTAAAGGATAAAAGATTAAAAGTTGAGCAAGTTCAGAGGTTTATATTGCCTAATTGTGCTAGAGTTCTAAAAAATGTCAACCCAACTCTGCATCCTGTAAATGTGCCTGGGCCTAAATTAATGTAAAAATCACTAAAATCTGAAATTTTTAGATTATTTTTTGCCAAAATATTACGAACTAATTCGGGAAGCAAATCAGCTTTATTTTTAATTTCAAGTATATTAGAATCGACTAAAACGAAATTTTTGTCAAAAATTGCTAAAACTAGATCTTGACTTACAGTATCAATAAAAAATTTCATAATTAAAAGTATATTTTAATACAAAATTTTATTTTTAACTATAAACATTAGCGCGAAATTCTGCAGGATACCTTCTTCATGTCAGAACGTATTTTTTTGGCTTATCAGGTTGAAAATTTACATTAGAAACTCTAATTCGATATTGCCCATCTTCAAAAGATTTAAAGCTAATTTTGTCAAATGGACTTATATCTGAGTTTGCTTCAATAATTTTTTGTCAACTTCCACGATAAATTTCGATTGAAATATCAAAATCATTTGTTTTATAATTTGGTTGGCCATAAAGCAAATCACTCACTCCATCACGGATTGTTTTACCAAAATTGTAAAAAAAACCTTTAAATCCCGATAAGTATTCCCCTACGACTTCTTTTTCAGAAAATTTATCATGAAAAACAAGTGCTGAAAATTTTTGATTTTTTAAAAGTTCAAAAGGCTCACTTACATACTCATTTCCATCATAATTATTGTATAAATAATTACCTTGTTCCAGAGTAAAATAGGCATCTTTGTAATTTATAAATCCAAAACCTTCACTTGAATGAGCACCATTAAATCCTAAATTGCTATTTTCTGACGGTTGAGCCGTTAATGATAAAGCTGAAATTATTTTTAGATTCCTTTCTTTTAAACTTTCATAAGAGTCAAAACTTGATGAAAGTCCGCTAAAAATAGCGGAAAGTAGGAAAGCTGAGTAAAATTGTATGTTTGAATCACGAACATTTAACTGATAGCCAAATTTTAATTCTGGAAGTATAAAGTGGTTTGATTTTACTACTCCAGCGCTATTGCCAAAATTTTTCACATAATTAAAAAGTCGCGAATCTTTCTTAAATCTGTCGTCTTGTTTTGCAAAAAAGCTGAAATTACTATTAATTTCATCGCCTAAAGCTCTGCTTCCGTCAAAAAAATTTATTATTCCAGTTTTACCGCTTCAAAAATCAAGAAAATCTCCTAATTTTATTAAGTCTCTCCCATTTGAAAAATAATCATTTAAAAAAGTCCTTTTTTCTTTATATAAGTGCAAAACCATCTCGACTCCTACGGTTTCAAAGTGTGAAAGTCCTTTAGCTCATTGCTCCTTTGTTTTAAAACGGTAAATAATTAAATTTGAATTAGGGGCAAAAAACTGAAAAATTGCTTGCAAATTGTTAAAATCATTGTTATTTTCGTCCCCATTTTCTTCAATAAAAACTCCAACTTTAACATTTCTATTTACTTTATTTAAATTTGCATCAAAATTTAAGTTTGAAGCAAGCTCTTTAAAATCAAAACTTGAGTTTTGATGCAGGTGAAAATCACCAGATTTTTGGCTAAAAAGTAAAAAAGGACTTAATATTGTTAAACCTGGTAAAATAAGTCGCTTAAAAATTTCCTTAATTTTAATCATGATCACCTTCTTCTTTTTCTTCACACATAATTAAATAATCGAGCTACTTTTTGGTTAAAAAAAGTAAAATCGACACTTTTTTCCTAAATTTTTCCTTTTTTGTAAATATTCGATTAAAATAAAGTATAATTAAATAAAATTTTTTGAGATAACATGAAGTCAACTATTCTAATTAAACTTTCGGGTGAAAGTCTAGCTAACAAACAAAAATCACTCGCAATTGATTATGAACTTGTCGGTCGAATTGGCCATCAACTTAAAGAAATTCAAAAATTAGGTTATAAAATTTTAATTGTGATTGGCGGTGGAAATTTTTGGCGTGGAACTTCCGCTGCAAAAAACGGGATAAATCGAAATACTGCAGATTATATTGGCATGCTTGGGACGGTAATGAACGGACTGGCCCTTGATTCAGTTTTTCGCGATTTGGAAATTAAAACTCGCGTTTTGTCTTCAATGAGTTTGGATCCTCGAATTTGTGAGTATTTTGTTCGAGAAAAAGCTATTAAATATCTCTCAGATGGTCATGTTTTAATTCTTGTCGGTGGAACTGGTCGTCCATTTTTTACAACAGATAGTGCCGCTACCCTTTTTGCTTCTGAAATGGATGCAAATTTAATTCTAGTTGGTAAAAATAATGTAAACGGAGTTTTTGATTCTGATCCTAAAATTAATCCAAATGCAATAAGATATGATAAAATTACTTATGATCAAGTTATTGAAAAAAATCTGAAAGTAATGGATTCAACAGCCTTTTCGATGGCGCGCGATAACAAGATTAGATTATTAATTTTCGACATTAAAGAAGAAAACAGCATAGTTAAATTAATAAAAGGTCAAATCAAACATACGGAGGTTTATTAAAATGAAATCTGAAATTGAATTCAATTTTTATAAAGAAATTCTAGATCAAAAAGCGCAAGATGTTTATTCCTATTTGGAAAAAAGCTTCCAAAAAGTAAGTGTTGGTGCACCAAATCCCCAATTAATTTCCCATATTAAAGTTAGTTTTTACGGGACATTAACCCCAATTAATGAAATTGCATCAATTTCAACCCCTGTACCCTTACAACTTTTAGTAAGACCGTATGAAATGTCGCTTGTAAAGGAAATTGCAACCGCAATAGTTGCATCAAAAATTGATGCTCAAGTTCAAAAAGAAGCTAACCAAGTCCGTATAATTTTTCCTGAACCAACACAGCAAAAACGCCAGGAAAGCGTTCATTTATTAAAAAAAATTCACGAAGAAGCTAAAGTTAAAATACGCTTAATTCGCCAAGATGTTAATAAATTAATAAAAAAAGAGGAACTTTCCGAGGATCAAGAAAAAGATTATCTTAATCAGGTTCAAAAAACAATCAATTTACAAATAGAAAAAATTGATGAAATTTACGAAAAAAAAGTAAAAGAAATTCAAACTATTTAAAAAATGCGGGCATTTTTCCCAAATTTTACAGCTAAAGAATTTTTATATCGTTTTTTATCCTCAGTTTTTATTATCGCAATAATTGCTCCAGTTTTATTTGTAGGTTATTATTGACATTTTTGAGGACGAATAATTTCTTTTGGTGTTTTAGCGTTTATTCTATTTTATAGTTTGTACGAAATTTTTGTTCACTTTCAATCTAGAAAAATTTTTGCCGTAATATCTGCATTATTGGGTTTTTTGCTATTTTTATTACCTTCAAATTTTAATTTAAATGAGATCTATTTTTCTAAGGACGCCGAGTTTAGTTGAAGTTTAGTAAAATTTTTGCTAAAAGAACAAGTTTCAGATTATCATATTTTTTTTACCTTACCTTTCTTAATAGTTATCAGATTTATGGATTCGAAACAAAAAACTAGATTTCATTTTTTTTCTGATATTTTACTTAAATTTATAATTATTTTTATAGTTACATTATTTTTTAAATTTTTGTGAGTATTAAACACATTTAATGTGTTTTTAGTAATTTCCTTGGGTTCAATTGCAGTAATTTCAGATATTTTTGGTTATATTTTTGGTTCAATTTTTGGAAGAAAAATATTTCCTTGAAAATTTGATTTTTCTCCCAAAAAAACAATGGAAGGCTTCATTTTTTCCTTCATTTTTTCCTTCATTTTTACTTTATTAATTTTTTTAAATCTAAATTTCGGAATTCAATTGAATAATTGACTATTATTTAAAATTTTGGCAGTAATTTTTCTGCCAATTGTAGCTATTTTTGGTGACATATTTTTTTCTGTGATAAAAAGATATTTGAATATAAAGGATTTTTCACAAATTATTAAGGGCCACGGCGGAATTTTTGACCGCTTTGATTCTATCAGTTTTGTTTTTTTATCTTTTTCAATAATTATTCTAACAATTTAATTTTTTCTTTTTTTAAAAAAAGAATGAGGGTGCTATGAATGTAAGATTCAAAAAATTTTGTGAGTGAGTTAATTGGCAAATACCGCCAGATTGAGATGATGTTCAAGTAATTCCAAACGAAAATTCAAATAAAAATCATGGCCAAAATGAATTTTCTGCAATATTAAAAAAAACTACCTTACCAAAATTTTTTGATTTATATTCATTTATTAAATTAATTGAGTCAATTAATAAAAAATCCTCAATTTTAAGCTGCAAAATTAATTTTAATTATGAAATTGAACAGAATTATTTTCATGATCATGAACTATTAGAATATCTAAACGGTTTAATGGAAATTATTTCAGAATCTAAGAATTTTTTTAAAGATAAAGAAATCTTAAGAGCTGGTCCTGCTAAATTTAAAATTTTTTTTTCAGACTCAGAAAGCCATGATTTTTTTAAAGAGTACGAAAATAAATTGGTGAAAATAATAAAAAAAATCGGCTTAATTCATTTAGATCTAGAATTTATACTTGAAGACAAGCAATTACCACCTCAAAAAGAATTAAATATACAAATAGAAGATGTTTTGGACCCTTCAACATCTCAAAGTTCTGTTAGCAAGAAAAAAACCTCGAAAAAATGCAGTAATTTTGAGCTTATTAATTTAAAATTTATTCGCTCACATAAGAATTCTAATGTTGAATTCCACGGTGAAATTTATAAAATTTCAACAATAAAACCAAAAAAAGGTCCTAACATTTTAAAAATTTATGTAAATGACTATGAATACACAGAAGCAGTTGTTGTTGATAAATTTTTGCGAGCAAATCAAAATTTTGACTTAAAAGTTGGTGATTTAGTAAAAATTAAGGCTGAAATCAAGGACACAACATCGCGATATAAGTCAAATGTTGATCTAAATTTGTGTGACATTACTAAAATACAAACATCTGACTTTTTTCCTGAGCAAAATATTGATACGGCTAATGAAAAAAGAGTTGAGATTGCCGCTAGAACTTGAAAATCAACTATGGACGGAATCTCAAGTGCAAGTGCATATGTTCGTCATGCATTAAAAAACGGATATTCGGCAATTGGAATAGCTGATTTAGATTCGGTCCAAGCTTTTCCTGAGTTTTATGCTGCTATTAAATCCACAAATATTAAGCCTATTTATGGTTCAACTTTTTCAACATATCCATCAAAAATTGAAAAAGTTTTAAATTTTAGCGGTAAAAATCAGCAACTAAATTCAGCAAGATTTGTCATTTTTGACTTAGAAACAACCGGGCTTTCATCATATTATAATGAAATTATTGAATTTGGTGCGCTTGTTTTTCAAGAAGGGATTGAAATTGAAAAACATCAGTTTTTTATTAAACCATCACAAAAAATACCACATTTAATTACAAAAATTACTGGAATTACCCAGGGAATGATTGACGAATTTGCTATTTCGCCGGGTGATGCTGTTGAAAAAATAGATAAAATTATTCAAAATTCGGTTCTAGTGGCCCATAATGCAAATTTTGACTTTAATTTTTTAGACCAATTTTTTAAAAAACATGCCCAAAAATCAATAGAAACTCCTATTATTGATACGCTCGAAGTAAGTCGTTTTTTGCATCCTTCGGAAAAAAGTCATAGTCTTAAAAATGTTGCAAAAAGATTTGAAATTTATTATGATGATGAGATAGCTCACCGGGCAGATTACGATGCGCAAATTTTATCCAATGTTTGGAGAAATTTTCTTAATTCATTACAAAACCAAAATATTCAGGATTTAGAGCAACTTTCATCAGTAAAAAACTCAATTTTTGATATTCGACCAGAAAAAGTTTTCCCAAAACAATTGACAATATTAGCCAAAAATCAAATCGGCCTAAAAAAACTTTATAAATTAGTATCGTTAGCAAACACAGAAAATTTAATTTCCCGTCCGCTAATTTTTTATGACAAAATGGAAAAAGACCCTGATTTATTGGTAGGTTCAGGAGGAATTGATTCACTTTTGATCCAGAATTTACTTTATTTTGGGCCAGACAGTGTTGAAAAATTTGAAAAAATATTCGATTTTATCGAAGTTCCGCCCCCAAGCGCGTTTGTTCATTTAGTAAAACGTGAAATTTTTACACAAAATCAGATTGAAGATTTAATAAAAAACTTGTTGAATTTGGCAAAAAAATTAAAAATTCCAGCTGTTGCAATTGGTGATGTTCGTTATTGCCAGTCTCGTGAAAAAATTTTTCATGAACTTTATATTTATGCAAAAGGTGTCGGCGGAGTCAGTCATCATTTGTTTGATCATCAAGAAAAAGAACGAAAAGACCCTAAAAACAGTCATATTTTTCCTGAGAAACATTTTTTTACAACTGATGAGTTAAAAAAACAGTTTGAATTTTTACAAAATCCTGAATTAGTTTATGAATTTGTGGTAAAAAATTCTAATTTAATTGCTAATTCAATTTCAGATAGTATTGAAATTATCAAACCCGGCCTTCACCCGCCAGAATTTGATAATTCTGAAATTAATTTAAAAGAAACTGTTTACAAAAATGCATATAAAAAATACGGAAATCCGTTGCCAGAAATAATCAAAACTAGAATAGAAAAGGAACTGATTCCAATAATTCAGCACGGTTTTCACGTTGTTTATTGAATTTCAAAGCGAATAGTCGATGAAGCAAAATCTCAAGGTGCAATTGTCGATTCTCGTGGGTCGGTAGGTTCTTCTATTGTTGCATATTTGACCGGAATTACAGATGTAAACCCACTTTTACCACATTATTTGTGCCAAAAATGCTCAAAAGTGGAATTTTTTGACTCACAAGACTTTTTATCAGGATATGATTTACCAGATAAAGAATGTCAAAATTGTGGTCAACTTATGGATAAAGACGGTCATAACATCCCTTTTGAGACTTTTTTAGGATTTAATGCCGAAAAAGTTCCTGACATTGATCTAAATTTTTCAGGTGAGACACAACTTAAAATGCACGATTTTGTTCGTGACCTTTTTGGAAAAGATAAAACATTTCGTGCTGGAACTATTTTGACAAATGCCGAAAAAACTGTTTTTGGTCTAGGAAGAAAACTTGGCGAATTTAGGGCAATGTATGATTCGAAATTTGATCTTAACCGTGAAGTTTCATATTTTACAAATACGTTTCTCGATTTTTTGGCCACAAAAGCCCAAGGTGTAAAACGAACATCAGGAAAACACGCTGGTGGAATTATAGTTATTCCTCAAAACCGTGAAATAGAAGATTTTACTCCTATTAATTTTCCGGCAAATAATGAAAAATCTGACTGAAAAACAACGCATTTTGATTATAATGCGCTTCATGATAACCTCTTGAAACTAGATATTTTAGGTCATGATGATCCAACAATTTTGCTTCATTTAGAGGAAATTACTGGAGTAAAATCGGATCAAATTCCAAAAAGTGACCATAAAATCTTATCACTTTTTACCTCAGCAAAAGAATTAGGTATTCAACCAAGTCAAATGCTTGGCGAACAGACAGGAACAATTGGAATTCCAGAGTTTGGAACTCCTTTTGTTAGAAGAATGCTTCAAGTTGCACAGGTAAAATCTTTTGCTGATATTGTTGCAGTTTGTGGTCTAGCCCATGGAGGTGGTGTCTGGCAAAATAATGCAGAAGTGCTAATTTCCAAAAAAAATCACGCAATTAACGAGGTAATTTCCTGTCGTGATGATATTATGATTTATCTTTTAAGAATGAAACTAGATCATCTTGATGCTTTTAATATTATGGAAAAAGTTCGAAAAGGAAAAGGACTTACACAAAGCGAAATTGATATTTTAACTGAAAAAAAGGTGCCAACTTGGTATATTGACTCATTGCAAAAAATTGGTTATATGTTTCCAAAAGCCCACGCGGTTGCTTATGCAATGAAAGCTTGAAAAATCGCATATTTTAAACTATATCACCCACTTGCATTTTATTCATCATATTTTTCTATCAGACCTGATGTTAAAGATATTGATACATTAATTCAACCGGCAGACAAAATTGAGGCTAAAATTCTGACACTACAACAAAAACAAACAAATCAAAATGGATCAGGTCAAGGTTTAACCCCAAAAGAAAAGGATTTAATTCCCTTTTTAGAAATCAGTCTTGAACTAAAACTGCGAGGATTTGAAATTGAAAATGTTAATCTTTTAATGTCAGATGCCCAAAATTGAATTGTTAATAAAGAAAATAATTCATTAATTCCACCATTTATTTCAGTTGATGGAATTGGTGATATTAATGCCCGAAAAATCATTCAAGCTCGTAATTTACGGCCTTTTTCGTCAATCGAAGATTTTCAGGCCAGAACAGACACAAATAATACTGCACTAAAAAAATTAATACAACTGGGAGTTTTTGATAAAATTTCTAAGACAACACAAGTAAATTTATTTGATTAAGTAAAAACAACAAAAAGCGAGTAAAATTATGAATATCGGTGGCAAAGTTTTATGCAAAGTCAAATCTTTACACAATCCCAAATTTTATTGTGTTATTTAATAGGATTTTCCATCAATTATTTCCTTAGGTTAATTAATTAAAAAAATGAACTTTTGATCAAGAGTTGAAAAATTTCTAAACCTTAAAATACCAAAAAAATTTTCAATAATCCCGTTTTTGTCTAATATTTTGTATTTTAGCCTTTTTGTCTATTTAGTTTTTCTGTT
The DNA here is from genome assembly GCF_000218525.1 of Mesomycoplasma ovipneumoniae SC01. Classification (GTDB taxonomy): domain Bacteria; phylum Bacillota_I; class Bacilli_A; order Mycoplasmatales; family Metamycoplasmataceae; genus Mesomycoplasma; species Mesomycoplasma ovipneumoniae_A. Next base: position 37,844 of record NZ_AFHO01000012.1, read on the forward strand.
TAATCCTTATAAGCGTAAAAAGCATTATTTTTTGCTTATTTTGTTTTTTTTAATAAGCTATCCATTTCCTTATCTCGCAATTGTTTCAATTTTAAGTTTGAGTCATAATGGAGATTTTTTAAGGCATTTTTATTTAAAAATTTTTAACAATTTTTTTATTTTGCATTTGTTTGAAATAATTACTTACTTAATTTTTTATTTCCCTTATTCATATGTTTGTAGTTTTTTACAAAAAATATTCCGTTTTTATTTAATAAAAAAAGTGAAACAAAAATTAGGTCGACTAAATCCAGAAAATAAATTCGGTTTTTTAACTAACTTTGATTATGATAAATATTATAAATTTGCGTGCCAAAGAAAACTTTATTCACGTTATTTTGACATTAATAATTGACACCAATATGATCAAATTGTCGAAAATATTATCAAGTGAATAAATAACACTTTATGACATGCACAAGGTTATTTACCAAGATATTATTCTCATATAATTTTGGAAGTGTTTTTATTTAATTCTGATAATTCTGAAAATTCAGAATCAAAAATCAATCCAAAAAAATGAAAATATTTTTTAATATTTTATTTTATTTTATTTTATTTTTACAGCATTGCATTTTATATTTACATGATATCCACTTTGATTAGTTGCTGGATATTATTATTGAGACCAATTAAATGTGAATCTATATAAAGAACTTTTTCAAGAAGATGTTGCTGTTTGATTACTACCACTCTTATTTCTTTTTCTAGGTTATGTCATTATTCCTGTGGTTCTTTATTTCCCAAAAACATCGCTGACATTTTGACTTTTTGAAGGGTAAAAATTATTAAAATTAGCAGAAAAAATTCAGACAAATAATTTCTATCTATGATTTTGATTGTGCCACTTTTGCTAATTTTTCTACTAATTTATTTTACTTTGGGTCTTCCCAAGTTTACGAGTTTGATGAGATAATTTTAAAAAAATCTCGGGCTTTCTATGCTTTTTTAACTTTTTTAGCAAAAGTTAATTACCTTTTTTTACTGATTTATTAAGATATCAAAGTAGAAATCATGTCTATTTCAAATATTTTGATAACTAGAAACCCATCGCGATTTTTAAATATCATTTGCTGATTTGATGTGTTAAATTCAACCCTTTGTCTTAATTTTTGCAATCTAACTGGTAAACCCAGGAAAAAATAATTCATTAATTCCAACTTTTATTTCAGTTGATCGAATTGGTGATATCAACGTCTGAAAAATCATTAAAGCCCGTAATTTACGGCCTTTTTTGCCAATTGAAGATTTTCAGACCACGACAAAAACAAACAATACAGCACTAAAAAAATAATATAACTGTGAGTTTTTGGTAAAATTTCTAAAATAACACAAGTAAATTTATTTGATTAAACAAAAACAACAAAAAGCGAGTAAAATATGGATATCGGTGACAAAGTACTATGCAAAATAAAATCTCTACATAAAAAATATTTTTGGGTTTCAATGCCTAATGACTATGTTGGCGTTGTTTTTTTAGATGCAAAACAACTAACAAATGGACGAAAAATTGACAATTATTACCAAATAGGGCAACAACTTATTCTAAAAATTGAGACAATTTCTCATTTTAACAAAAAAGCATCACTTTCAGATAGTCGTAGAGTAATTTACTACAATGAAGCCGAACATCTTTTAGAAACTCAATCAGGATTTAAAAATCTACAAAAATTATGCGAGGAGCAAATAAATTATGAGTCTAAGTTTAGAAATAAAGTCAAAAATAAACCTGAATTATAGTAAATTTCAGCAAAAAGTTGCTGAAATTCACGAAAAAATTAATTCAAAATCTAGTCCTGATATTAATTTTTTAGGTTGGAATGATTTTCCTAATTCCGCTGTTAATTTTGATGAAATCAAAAAAATGCAGCAAAAAATCCAAAAATTACATGAAGACTCTATTAATATTTTAGTTGTAATTGGAATTGGTGGTTCATATTTGGGCGCAAAAGCTGCTATTGATTTTACAGGCGGTCTTGGTCCTTTTGATAATAAACCTGAGGTTATTTTTTTAGGAAATTCGCTATCATCAACAGATTTAGCCCAAAAACTTGAATATTTAAAGACAAAAAAATTCGCAATAAATGTTATATCCAAATCTGGATCGACAATTGAGCCAGCAGTAACATTTCAAATTTTATACCAATTTTTAGTTGATCAAGTTGGGGAAAAAGAGGCAAAAAATAGGACTTTTGTTACAACAGGTTTTAAATCTGGTGAACTTTTAGAAATAGCAAAAGCAAATAATTTTGAAACATTTGAAGTTATTGACTCAATTGGTGGCCGTTTTAGCGTTCTTTCATCTGTTGGATTTTTTCCAATGATATTTGCTGGAATTGATGTTTTTGAGGTAATTGAAGGAGCAAAACAAGCGCACAAGAGTTATTCAAAAGAGCTTGTTGAAGAAAATTTAGCCTATAAATACGCACTTTCTCGTTTTTTACTTTACAAAAATCATGACTATAAAACTGAAATTTTAGTTTCATATGAACCATTTTTAATGTATTTTAATGAGTGGTGAAAACAACTTTTTGGTGAATCTGAAGGAAAAGATTTAAAAGGAATTTTTCCAGCTTCTGCAATTTTTACTACAGATTTGCATTCACTTGGTCAATTTATTCAATCAGGAACTAAAAATTTTTTTCAAACCGTTATTTATATAAAGAAACCAAAATTTGACATTGAAATTAAAAAGTTGCCAACTTTTGAAACAAAAATTAACACACTTTCAGGAAAAACCTTAAATGAAATTAATTATCAAGCATTTTTAGCAACAACACTAGCACATTCAGAGCAAGGAAATAACCCTAATTTTGTAATTCAAGTTGAAGACAGCTCGCCAAAAGCATTCGGTCATTTAGTAATGTTTTTTGAAAAAGCATGCGCAATGTCGGCTTATTTGCTCGGAGTTAATCCATTTAATCAACCTGGCGTTGAAGATTACAAAAAAGAGTTAGTGAAAAATTTAGGCTGATCTAAGTAATTTTTTAGTGTTTTCCCGAACTTCCTAGTTTGATGAGATAATCTTAAAAAAGTAAACCAGGACAAAAAAAGTTAATACTAAGGTGTTGGCTTTTTTTGTCCTGGTTTAATCGCTGTAGGGAATATTTAGTTTTTGCTTCACTAAATTTTCCTGATTCTGATTTATTCTGATTTATCTTTAGTTATTTCGTAATATCTCTTAGCTATTTCTATTAATTCTTCTATTGTAAATTCGTTTCAATCGGGTTCAATTTGTTTTTTAGGTCCGCGACTACCTGGCTTTCTGTTTGAACCCTTTTTATTTAACAATTGATCTTGCATACCATTATTATAGCATCGAATATTTTTTTTGATTCTTAGATCTAGATGTTTTCTAGTTATAAAATTTTTATCTGGCGAAATATCATTTATATAATTTATTGTTTGTTTTAATCCAAATTCATTGTAAATTTTATAAATCATATCAAACTCGGTTTTTATAAAGTGTCTTGACATTAGTATTCTCCTTTTTGTTGCATTTGAAAATTTAAAAAAGCTAACACTCAAAGTGTTAGCTTTTTTCCTGGTTTAATCGCTAACAATAACTGTTGCATATTTGCGCTTTCTAGTTTTATGAAATTTTACAATTCCATCTGCAAGTGCAAATAAAGTATCATCGCCACCAATTCCAACATTTAATCCAGGGTAAATTTTAGTTCCCCTTTGACGGTAAATTATTGAACCAGTTAGCGCAAATTGTCCATCAGCGATTTTTTGGCCGAGTCTACGACCTATCGAATCACGGCCATTCTTGGTAGAACCACCAGCTTTGGTCTTTGCCATTTCTAAATTATCCCTTCAATTCTGTTATTTTTACGCGGGTAAAGGGTTGTCTGTGCCCTAATTTACGTTTGTGAGTTGATTTTGGATTGTGACGGTAAACGACAATTTTTTTACCACGGCCTTGCTTTTCGACAACGCCAACAACACTTGCGTTTTCAACAAAAGGAGTTCCAATTTTTCCATTAATAAAAAGAACATCTGTGAAAATTACACTTTCACCTTCGTTTTTATCAATTTTTTCAATAAAAATTGTTTGATCCTTTTCAACTAAAAGCTGTTTACCACCGGTTTTAATAATTGCAAACATAAGATACTCCTATGAATAATCATCCTAAAGGCACTAAATACTGAAATTATTTAGATTTTAACCTTTTTGGTATGGGATGGTTTAACAAAATAAACAAAAAAATTATACCACTTTTATTAAAAAATCAAAAAAATTATTTTTTTAGTTTGTTATAATTTCACTTATGAAATCTAGACCAACTTTTGCCACCTTTTTAGAACAAGAAACAAAAAAAACTTATTTCCAACAGCTTGAAAAAACACTAGAAGTTGAATACAAAAATTACCAAATATACCCGGAAAAACAAGATTTATTTCGCGCCATCGAGCTAACAAGTATTGAAAATTTAAAAATAGTAATTGTCGGTCAAGACCCTTATCATCAAAAAGGACAAGCGGATGGACTTGCTTTTTCCAGTCGGGCGAAAATTTTACCCCCATCGCTTAAAAATCTTTTTTCTGAAATAAAAAAATCATATCCAAACTTTTCAAAAACAGATGGAAATCTCCAAAATTGAGCAAAACAAGGCGTTCTTTTGCTAAATATAGTGCTTTCTGTCAGAGAATCAAGTCCTAATTCACACGAAAAAATAGGATGACAAACTTTTAGTCTTAATTTAATAAATTTTATAGTGAACAACAAAAAAGACGTTGTCTTTTTAATTTTAGGTCAAAAAGCTAAAACTTGCCTTAAAAATATGGATTTTTCTGCTCAAAAAGTGTTTTTTTATTCACATCCTTCTCCCTTAGGTTTTTGAAGATCGCTAGAAAATTCAAGAGTTTTTGGAAAAATGAATGATTTTTTAAAACTAAAAAATAAAGAGCAAATTAATTGGAATTTATAGAAAAAAGTGTATAATTTTATATCAAAAACGTTTAAAGGAATTTGTTATGCAGATATTAGAAAAATTAAAAAAATATTGCGATATTGATGGGATGTCCCGTTATGAGGACGAAATTGTTGCTGAATTAAAAAGATCAACTGCTGATCTTGATTTAAGTTATTCTCGTGACGGTTTTGGGTCATTGATTATGCAACAAAAAAAGCAAAATTCTGGACCTAAAATAGTTGTTGCGGCACATATGGATGAGGTTGGTTTCATTGTTTTAGATATTACCGAAAAAGGTTATATAAAAGTAAAATCTGTTGGTGGTATTTGAGGAAATGCTGTAATTGGTGCTAAATTTAAGTTAATAAATTCTTTAGGTCAAGAATTTTACGGTGTTGCTGGTCATACTTCAATTCACATTATGGAACGCCAGAAAATTGAAAAAGCTTTGATGGTAAAAGATCTTTACTTTGATTTTGGCTTTAGATCAAAAAAAGAAGCCCAAGATCTTTCAGTTGAAATAGGAAACAGAATTTACTTTAGCAATCCTAGTTTTTTGATGCATAATCAAGATTATTTTGCATCAAAAGCGATAGATAACCGTGCTGGTGTTGTTGTAATTGACGAACTTGCTCATCGTTTGCATAATAAAAATTTAAAATCTAATCCAATTTTAGTAGGAACTGTCCAAGAAGAAGTTGGTTCACGTGGTGCAAAAATGGTTGCAAAAATGATTAAAGCTGATGTTGCTTTTGCAATTGATACAGGTGCTGCGCACGATACCGAGGATGCAATCCCTGGTGTGCAAAAATTAGGAGCCGGAGTTGCTATTGACATTGCAGATGGTGGCGCATTGATGGATCCAAGACTTGTTGACATTATTTTTAGAATTGCCAAAGAAAGAAACATACCGATTTACCGATATGTTTCTCAAGGTGGAGGGACTGATGCAGAAGAACTTCAATATTCTGGATACGGAACTCCTACAGTTAGCATCTCAATTCCGCAGCGCTATTTACATTCAACATATGGCCTAATTAGTATTTCTGACATTAAAGCTGCAACTGATTTAATTGAGGCTTTTATTTTAGAATTTGGCCAAGAAGAAAATGAACAATTAATTTATAAATAATAGTTTAAAATTCTTTTTGTTATATTAAAATTTAATAGTAATTAAGCTAATAAATAAAATAAATTGGTTGTTTTAGTGCTTTTTCTGCTTCTGCTTTAGCAAGCTTTGAATCATCTCATTTTACAGTGTGACCGTCACTTTTAATTTCACCGGATCCTGTTGTAAAAGTTCGATAAACAGCCGCAGCGCCCAATAAAGCAGGTGCTATTTTTCCAACAGCAGTTGCTATGTTTGAAATAACAGCAAAAGCACCAGCTCCGCCAGTTTCATGTTTATCTTTTTCGCTTAATTTAACGAAATTTTGGTTTGGTTGTTTTTTCATTATTTGTATCTCCTTTCGTCCAAAATTAGTCAAAAGGCCAAAATATATCTAAAAAAGGAAAAATTTAGGAAAAAAGTGCAGGTTTTCATATTATCCCGCGATGAAGCATTAAAAATAATTAAAAATCCAAAATTTTTGCAAGGAAAAATTTTGGATTTATCATCCTTTAATTTTCAAGAAATTGATGATTTTGCTTTTTCAGGAATGAATTTAGAAATAAAAAAACTAATTTTGCCAAATTCACTTTTAAAAATTGGCGAGTCTGCTTTCATGTTAAATAAAATTGAGGAAGTAGTTTTTGGCCCAAATGTTGAAATTATTTTAGACTCAGCTTTTGAATCTAATATAATAAGGAATATTAAAATTCCTGAAAAAGTAACTATATTAAATAGCTCAATTTTTGCAGATAATCAAATTGAAAACCTCGTAATTCCTGAATGAGTTAGCCAAATTAAATCTGATTCATTTGCTGACAATAGTATCCAAACCATTAAATTTAATTCAAACAAAATTAATGTTGATATTTACTCTTTTGTTGGAAACTCACCAAAAAAAATTGATATTTTTGGTGAGTTTTCTTTTAAAAATGAAAGTAAGTTGTTGAATTTCTATAAAGTCAAATTGGATTTTTTTAAAAATTTTGATAAATTTGAAAATAACTTCAAAATTATTGTTGAGAATTTTGAAGTTAGCCAAATTTTCTTATCATTTAATTGAGAGAATTTAGAGGCTATAAATTTAATTTCACCTCATTTTCAAACTGAAAAAGAACTTGAAATTTTTATTAACAAGTCAAAAATAGATAAAAACCTTAATTTTGAAGGTTCAGGTCCTGATTTTTTAAAAAAAACATTAAAAATTTGCTAATATTTTTTAGTTTGATATTATAATTATAAATAATTTTTTATATATTTTCAACAATTTGAAAACTAAAAACAAGGACACAAACAAAAATCATGAATGCAATGAAAAATTATATTTCAAAAAGAACGAAAATAATTGCAACAATCGGCCCATCGACCCAAGATTATGAGGTTTTAAAAAAATTAGTTTTGGCTGGAGTTAGTGTAATTCGCGCTAATTTTTCTCATGGAACATATGAAGAACAGCGTCAAAAATTCGAAAATGCTCGTAAAGCTTCTGAAGAACTTCAAATTCCGATTTCAATTATGCTTGACACAAAAGGACCTGAAATCCGTGTAGGTAAAATCCTTAATGGTTCGCAAAAAATTCTTGCAAATCAACACTTAACTGTCCTAACTGATAAAGATTCTTATGAAAATTTTGAAGGAACTGACCAAGTAATAACTGTTTCACACGAAATTGATAAAGACTTAAAAGTTGGCGACAGAGTTCTTTTTGATGATGGTAAATTACAATCAGAAGTTGTTGAAATTGAAGATGGAAAAGTTGTAGTAAAGACAAAAAATTCTCACATTTTAAAACCAAATAAGCGCCTAAATATGCCTGGTGTTCCTTTTTCATTGCCTTTTTTATCTCAAAAAGATATTAACGACGTGCTTTTTGGCATTTCAGAAAATATTAATTATGTTGCTGCATCCTTTGTAAATTCAGCAGAAAATGTCAAGGAATTACGTAAACTTTTAGATGAAAACGGTGGTTCTCATATTCAAATAATTTCAAAAATCGAATCAACATTAGGTCTTGAAAATATCGACGAAATTATCGAGTTATCTGATGGAATTATGGTTGCCCGTGGTGATTTAGGATTGGAAGTTCCTTATGAAGAAGTTCCATATCAACAAAAAAGAATAATTAGAAAGTGTCGCTTTGCTGGCAAAACTGTTGTTGTGGCAACACAAATGCTTGATTCAATGGAAAAATCTTCTCAACCAACTCGTGCTGAGGTTTCTGATGTTTATTGAGCAACCGAATTAGGTGCTGATGCGACAATGTTGTCTGGTGAATCAGCCCAAGGACAATTTCCAATTGAGTCAGTTCAGGTTATGTCCGTAATTAATAAAAGAGCAGAAAAAGAGTTCTATAATAAGCTTTTTTATACAAAACAGTTGGCAGTAATTACCAAAAATTCAAAAGGCCCTCGAGCAAAAATTGCTCACAAATTAGCTCACCTTGCTTATGAAAATGAAATAAAATATACTGTTGTTCTATCAAGAACCGGTGAACTTTTAAAAGCAATAGCTAAGTTTCGTCCAAATACCGCCGTTATTGGTGTTGTAAATAATGAAAAATTAATTTCAGGATTTGGAATAACATCTTCAGTTTTTGTTTCAATTAATTCTATTTCCGAATTTAACGCAATAAAAAGTGATTTTAATTTAGCACGTAATGTTTTAAAACCTTTTGGAGCTGAAAAGGGAGACACCTTTTTAGTTGTAGAAAACGAAAAAATGGTGCAATTTGTTTATTAATTTTTAAATTTTTAAAAATTTGCTTTTGAAAATTTAAAAATTAAGTATAATTATAATGCAAATTTTTATTTGCAGAAAGTAGATTTGCTCTCACCTGAAGATCGCAAGATCTTGGGTTTACCTAGCAAACAAAGATTATTATTTTTTTGTTTAAATTATAATTTAATACTTTTTAAGATTTTTTGTATAAACACAGTAAAAACCATTGAAAATGGAGATAAATTTAAATTTTGAATCCTAAAAATCTTTTTCAAAGAAAGCCACAACAAGATCACCAAATTAACGAAAATATTATGTTTCCTAACGTTTTTTTAGTAGGATCTGACAACGAAAAAATTGGAAAAACTCCGACTAAAGAAGCGCTTGAACTTGCAAAATCCAAAGGACTTGACTTAGTTTTAATTTCAATTAAAGAAGTAAAAACTAAAGATGAAAAAGTTCAAAAAGTTCCAATAGCAAAAATTCTTGATTATGGTAAGTTTCGTTACGACATAAAAAAGAAAAAAAAGGAAGAAAAGGAAAAGCAATCCTTTACTAATAACCGCGAAATACGGGTTAGTTTTAATATTAACAAGCAAGATATCCTTGTAAAATCAAAAAAAGCTAGAGAGTTCATTCTTGATGGCGACCGTGTAAAAATTGCTCTTCGTTTTCGTGGTCGTGAAATTACCCGAATTGATCAAGGTAAAATAACACTTGAGATATTTTTTGATCAGTTGAAATACATTGCAAAAAAAAGCAAGGAGATTTCACAAAACGGTAATTTTTTAGTTATGCATCTTGAACGTGATCGCAAAAAACTACCTAAATTCACTTCTTCAAAACAGCTAAAAGAACTTTTAGAATACGAAGAAATTCAAAATAAGGAAAAAAATGCCTAAAATCAAATTAAAAACAAAGTCAGCATTGAAAAAAAGAATTAAGGTTACTGCAACCGGAAAAATTAAACACGGACATGCATATCGCTCACATTTAGCGCAAAATAAAACTACAAAACAAAAGCGCCAATCAAGAAAAGCTACTTTAATCGATCCTTCAGATTACAAAAGAATAAAAAAACTAATTTAATTAATTCAAAGAATTCACTAAATTTTTTGAAACTACATTATATAAAAGGAGAAATTTTATTATGAGAGTCAAAGGTGGAAGTGTAACGCGCCAGCGTCGCCGTCGTTGATTAAAATTAGCAAAAGGTTATTGAGGACATAAATCAATCGGATTTAAAGTTGCAAAACAAGCAGTAATTAAATCTTGAACCTATGCTTTTCGTGATCGAAAACAGCGTAAACGTGAATTTCGAAAATTATGAATTAGTAGAATAAATGCTGCAGCACGTGACCAAGGAATTTCATATTCACAATTAATGCATAAAATCAAACTTGCAAACATTGGAATTAATCGTAAAATGCTTGCTGAAATGGCAATTAATCGCAAAACTGAATTTGATAATATCATCAAAATTGCTTTAGAAAAAGGTCGAAAATAATCCCTTTCTTATTACAGGAGGAAAAAAATGGCAAGAAAAGACCCAATTTCACAACGTGGACCAATGAGCGGAAATAACCGTTCTCACGCCCTAAATGCAACAAAGCGTAAATTTAATTTAAATTTACAACAAATAGTTTTAAAAACTGCCTCAGGGCAAAAAGTTCGTATTAAAGTTTCGGCTAAAACCAAAAAAACCTTACAAAAATGAGGTAAAATTTAAAATCTGAAATTTTAAATAGATTAAAAAATCACTTTAAAAATAAAGAAAAAAACATTAATTTAGATGCATCAAAAAGGTGTGTCTATTTTTTTATTAATGTATTTTAAATTGCAATTTATACTTTTTATACTAATTAAATTATGTTAAAATTAATTTAATAATTTTGTATAATTCAAACAAATTTAAAGGACAGTTAGTATAATCGATATAATTCAAAATGGAACTTGAAATTTGTATCAAAATAGAGGCTAACCAATTTAATTAGATAATGTTTAAGAAAGAAAGTTTAGAAAAATTTTTTAATTTAAAATTTAACAATTGAATTTTGTTTATCCCATTTTTTGGCACTAACAGCTATTATAAATTATTTGATTTACTTGTAGAATACAACAGTTTTGAGGGGATTTTATACTTTAAAACCAGAATAATTTCGCGACTTTTCTATTTAATTCTTCATTTATTTTCAATCATTTTAACCATTTCATTATTTTTGTTAATTTTTGTTTACAGAGTTCATTTTTTTACTTTTGGTGAAAATTTTATTTTTAGCCTTGAAAATAAAGATAATTATTTTTATGACTATAACATTTGATTTCCGAATATTATGAATGTGGTGATATATTCTTTCATTGCATTTTTTGGATTCTTTTTAAATGCTTTTTGAGCAAAATTTGTTATTTACTTTTTTAAGAAATTTTTATACCGAAAATATGATTTGAAAAATAAAACCACAACCTTTGAATTTTTACAAAATTTTAATTTAGAATCTTTTGTAAATTCTGTTCTTGTTGACACTGAAAATTGTAAAAAGAAGAGGAAGAAATCAAGAAAAATTTGTTGAAAATATAAATATAACTACATAATAATTAGCCTTTTAACAGATGTAATTAACACCCCTAAGTATACTAGACGTTCTTTTAAATATCGTAATATCAAGTTAAGGAACCGCAAGGAAATTAGTGAATTTGACTGGGTTGTAGCTGAGGTTCAAAACTATTATTGATTTTATACATTTATTTTTGCTTCAATTTTTAATAAAAATGAAAAAAATTTTAACAAAAAAAAGTTTTTCTATTACTTATTTAAAATTTTATTTTTTTATATTTTATCAATTTGAATTCTTATTTTTTCAACAATTTTTGTATTCTTTAATCATTTTATTGTTGATGAACCGACATTTTGGTTAAAAATTGAAGCATTATGATTTGTTATTGCTATCATTTCTCTATTTGTTTTTATGTTAGAAGATATATTTATTAAGTGAACATATCGCTGCATCAAAAAGCGATTTTTTGAGGCTAGTCTAATTAAGTCTGAAAAACAAGATTCAATATAACTGTTTTAAGGCAATTATCTAAAGCCCCTAAATTAGTGCAAAAAATTAAGATTATTGCTTTTATCTATGATTTTGATTGTATTGTTTTAGTTAATTTTTCAGCATTTTATTCCTGAGTTTGACAGTTTGATGCCTAAAATTCACATTTTAGTGAATCTAAATATAAAAAAACACCGGTAAATCCATGTTTTTTGACCTAAAATCTTAATTTTTATTGTTTTAAAATTAACCCTTTGCAAAAAAAAAAAAAAATGCTTCACCAAAAATAAAATTGTGTTATAATAACTTTCACTAAGAATAAATTAATAAATTTTGATATTGAATTAAGGGGGATTTAGTTATGTTTTTTGACTAAAAAAATCAAAAAATGCGAATTATCCATTATATTTTTAAATATGATGGAATGCCTTAAATTTACCCGTTTAGAAATCTATAAATTTAGGTCTTTTGGTTATTGTTCTTTCAAAACTTCATATATTTTTTTAGGCTCAGTGTAAATAAAAACGAGTTTTCTTTTTGCATTGAGTTTAAATAGTAGTTGTATTTTTTCCTTTATTATGGTTAGATTTAAAATTCAGTGTTTTTCTTTGATAGTTATTTTTCTTGGGTTTACCAGTTTGATGTCAGAAATTAAGAAAAGGGATGAATTTAAGACTTTAAATCAGCGTCTAAATTACACTGTAAAATGCAAAATTAGGATTTTAAAGTCTTTAGATTTTGTAACTTTAATGCACATAAATTTTCTTTAACTGTGAATTTGTTAGTGATTTGTCTAAAATTGATAGACTAATTTGTCTCTTTTTTAATTAAAGTAACAAAACTTATTTCGTCTTCACCTTTGAGTTTAATTAATTTTACCCCTTTTGTCCTACGACTAATTATTGGAACGCTATCAAGATCAATTCTAATTGCAAAACCTCTTTTAGTGATAATTATTGCTTCCTGATCTGGGCCAATTGTCCCTACAAAAATAAGATCGCCAGCCTTTTCGTCGTTTAGACCTTTTAATCCTTTAGTTGCTCTTCCGGTTAGTCGATATTCTTCAACAGGAGTTTTTTTCCCATAACCATGTTTGCTTAAATTAAAGACAAAATCATTGCCAAAAGTGTAACAAGCGCCAACTATTTTGTGTCCTTCTTCAAGAGCGATTCCTTTAACACCGATTGAAGCCCGACCGGTATTTCGTAATAATTTAATTGGTCAACGATTTACAAGCCCTTGGGATGAGGCTAAAATAATATTGATTTCAGAATTTGCTGGCGCAATAAAGGCTGATTTTAAATAATCTCCCTCAACAAGTTTTAAAGCGATTTTTCCATTTTTTGGAATATAACTAAACTCTGAAAGTTCCGTTTTTTTAATATAACCAAAAGCAGAAACTGTGATAAGTCAGTGGTCATTATATTGTTGATTTCAAGGAATTAAAGCGCTAATATTTTCATCTTTTTGTACTTGTACAAGATTTAAAAAAGGGAGACCTTTTCCTTGTTTTGAACTATCAGGAATTTGGTGAGCCCGAAGTTTGAAAATTTTAGCCCGTGAAGAAATAATTAAAAGATCGCTGTGGGTGTTTGTGATGCAAACAGATTTTAGCTCGTCATCTTTGTATAAATTTGAAACCGAGGCACCGAAACCACCACGATTTTGTAGCCGATATTCTTCTAAATTTAACCTTTTTACATAGTTATTTTGTGTCAGTGAAATAATTACTTTTTCATTAGGGATAAAATCTTCTTCATTAAGTCGTATAATTTCGGTAATAATTTCAGATCTTCGTGGATCACTGAATTGTTCAGCGGTTGCTTTGTGTTGGGTAATAATTAATTCAATTAGTTTTTCAGGTGATTCAATTATTGACTTAATCTCATCAATTTCGATTTTTAGACTTTCAATGTCACTAATTAATTTTTCGATTGCCAAACTAGTTAGCCGACCAAGACGCATGTCAATTATTGCTTTTGTCTGGACAGGATTTAAATTATAAGTTTGGGCTAATCTTTCTTGAGCAATTTGGTCTGAACTTGAAGATTTTATAATAGCAATTACATTGTCAATGTTTTCAATAGCAATTTTTAAACCGCTTAAAATATTAAGTCTTTCACTAGCTTTTTCCAAGTCAAAGTTCAGCGCACGAAGATTAATTTCTTTTTGGTGTTCAAGATAATGAGTTAAAATTTCCTTTAAATTCATTAATTTTGGCACACCTTTTACAAGCGCAAGCATGTTTATTGAATAACTAATTTGTAAATCGGTGCTGTGATAAAGTTTATTTAAAATAACTTCAGGATTAAATCCTTTTTTAATATCAAAAACAACACGAATTCCGTGACGAGTACTTTCATCACGAATATCTTTAATTCCAAGAATTTTCTTATTTTTTACTAAAAAGGCAACCTTTTCGATAATAGAAGGTTTTTTAACTTCATAAGGAATTTCGTAAAAAATAATTCGTGATCTACCTGAATTTAAGTGTTCAATTTTTGCTTTTGATCTAATTCAAAAAGTACCTTTTCCGGTTAAATATGCTTGATTTATCCCCTTTTTTCCCGAAATTATTGCGCCTGTTGGAAAATCTGGACCAGGAAGAGTCTCAATTAAATCATCAATGTCAATATTTGGATTTCTTGCAAAAGTAATGAAAGTTTCAATAATTTCGCCTAAATTATGCGGAGGAATTTTGGTGGTCATTCCAACAGCAATTCCAGAAACCCCTGAAACTAATAAATTTGGAAATCGTGCTGGTAAAATTTCGGGTTCCATTTCACTTGCATCATAATTAGGTCTGAAATTTACAGTATTTTTTTTAATACCTTCAATCATTTTATTAGAAATTTTTGAAAGTCGTGCCTCAGTATAACGCATTGCCGCAGCTTCATCGCCATCAATTGAACCAAAATTTCCGTGCCCGTCGATAAGTGGGTAGCGTAGTGAAAAAGGTTGAGCCATTCGAACCATTGAATCATAAACAGAAGCATCACCATGTGGGTGATATTTTCCAAGAACATCACCGACAATTCTAGCTGATTTTTTATAACTAGTTCCTGAAGTTATTCCAAGTTCACTCATTGTGTATAAAATTCGTCTATGAACAGGCTTTAGTCCATCGCGAACATCAGGTAGAGCTCTTGAAACAATAACCGACATTGAATAATCAAGAAATGAAACTTTCATTTCATCTTCGATTTTAATTGGAACAATATTGTCAGTTACTGTTTCTAAAATTGTTGGTTTAACTTCGAAAATTTGGTCTGAGTCATCAGATTTGTCATCTTCACTATTTAAGCTAGAATCAATTTCTTTGATTTCTTCGTTATCTTTATGGTTTTTATTGTCCTCAATCATATATTTCCTTTTAAAAGCAATACTAATTATAAAATTATACCATAATTTCCGGCTTTTTTTGAATTTTTGGTTGAAAAACTTCGAAATTTTTTTAATTATGTATGCCAACATAATTAAAAAAATATTTTTGTTTAAATAATAATTAATTTAGTTTTGGTTACAAAAATAATTTGAACCGAAAGTTGAAATTTAAACCTTAGATAAAAACAGGACACAACTAAAAAAAGTGTCGTAAAATACGACATTTTATGATAACACCAAAACTATAATAGTTTAATTTTGGTCCTAATAATTCAAAAAAATTCCTTAAAAAACAAAAAAAAAAAAAAAAAACGAGCTTTGTAAGGCTCGAAATTTTCTAAAAATTGTAAAACTACTAGCTAAATTAATTTTTACCATTCAAAAATTAATGTTGGTGAAGTGTTAAAAGAATTAATGCAAAAACAATTCCGGCTGCAAAAAGAATAAGCGAAATATGCCATTGTTTTGAGGAATTATTCCTGAGGTGAATAAATTCGGGAACTAATTCGATTATTACCACAAAACTCAAAATTGCTCCACCAGAAACATTGAAAAATGGAATTAGTCAACCAGTTTGAATAAAAAATCTATTCAAAAAAGCGCCTATTACAATAATTGGAATTAAAATTAGCGTTGTAATTAGGTTGTAAATTACGGACTTTTTGATACTTTGACCATATTGAACTTGCCGATAATGGATAATTAAAATTTCAATTAACATATGGGCGACAAAAGTTCCAATTAAATATCAATTAACTTCTTCTCCTGCAGTCACCCTAGCAATGACAGATCCTAGTATAAATCCATCAATTGTTCGGTGTGAAAGTAGAAGTAAAATTGCAAGTCAAGCAGATTTTGGACTGTCAATGTCAGAAAAATTTACAATATGATCGCTATGATCGTGCTGTTTGTGATCCAGATGCAAATCTCTTTTAAAAATGCGAATAAAAAATCAACGGGCAATAAAAACACTTGTTAGACCTAAAATCGAACCACCGCCAATTATTAGAATTTTAAATAAATTTTCTAGATCACCATAGCTATGAGCGAAATTTTCAGCCCCATTAAACCCTTCTTGCATAAGTCCGACTGTTGCAACCATCAGCAAGAGGCCGGTGCTTAGTGAATAGAGATAAATATTTGACGTTCGCTTAATTCGCGGTTTAACAATTGCAATCAAAAATACTATTAAAACCGGAACTGCTAGAATAATTAAAAGGAAAATTAGTAAATTTACGGTAAGGGAAAGATAAAAATCCGGATTTTGGTAAAAAATTGTTAATACCTTCTCTCTACATAAAAATAAATACTAAATTTTACAAGATAAATATTTTTTTAACTAAAAAATATTAAAAAAAAATTAAAAATTAAAAAATGCCGTAGATCACGGCATTTTTTATATTATTTTTCTATATTTTATTGGAGGTTGCAATTAGGTATGGTGGCTCCGACAGGAATCGAACCAGTGACACACGGTGCTTCAAACCGTTGCTCTACCTACTGAGCTACGGAGCCATGGCGGTCTAGACGGGGATCGAACCCGCGATCTCCTCCGTGACAGAGAGGCGTATTAACCACTTTACTACTAGACCTTGGTTGCGGAGGTAGGAATCGAACCTACGGCCTTTGGGTTATGAGCCCAACGAGCTACCTCTGCTCTACTCCGCTGTGTTAAGATTTTTTTTTAAAATAAATGGCGGGCAATGAGGGATTCGAACCCCCGCGGGCTTTCACACCCCTGCCAGTTTTCAAGACTAGTCCCTTCAGCCACTTGGGTAATTGCCCATTTTGGTGGATCTAACTGGATTCGAACCAATGACCAACCGGTTATGAGCCGGATGCTCTAACCGCTGAGCTATAGATCCAGGTGATTTTGTTATATATTATATGAAAATTGGTGGCTCCAAGGAGATTCGAACTCATGACCTTCCGGGTATGAACCGGACGCTCTAACCAACTGAGCTATAGAGCCAATGGTGGAGAGGAAGGGAGTCGAACCCTCTACCTCCTGCGTGCAAAACAGGCGCTCTAGCCAGATGAGCTACCCCCCCAAATGGTGAAGAAGACAGGATTTGAACCTGCGACCACTACGTCCCAAACGTAGCGCTCTGCCAAGCTGAGCTACTTCTCCAATTAATAATTATACACTATTTTTTGAAAAAGCAAAATTTTTTTATTATTTTTTTTATTTTTAAGAATAAAAAAATGGCGATCACGAGAGGATTCGAACCTCTGACCACAAGCTTAGAAGGCTCGTGCTCTATCCTACTGAGCTACGTGACCACAATTTAGTATTATACCACTTTTTTAATAAAAAGATTTATAATTTATTACATGAAAATAAATTGATTTCCAGGCCATATGGCAAAAAGCATAAATGACATAGAAAATAAAGCGCGAATAGCAGATCTTTTTATTTTAGTTGTGGATGGCAGATGCCCTATTTCTAGTCTAAATGAGAATTTTTTGCAAATTGCAAAACAAAAAATGACACTAGTAATAGTAACAAAAATTGATCTAGCTGATAAAAATAAATTCACTAAAATAAAAAAATTTTTTACGGATAAAAAATTTTTTATTCTCTTTGTAAATTTACGAGATTATTCAGCTAGATTAGAAATTATATCACATTTAAATAAAATATTTAAAATAAAACAAGAAAAAAATTCAACTAAATTTTTCTCACCAAGTCTAAAATGTTTTGTTGTCGGAGTACCTAACACTGGAAAATCAACGCTAATAAATTTAATCACAAAATCACAACTAAAGGTAGGAAATCAACCGGGAATAACGAGAAATAATCAATGAATTAGCTATGATAAATTTCTTTTTCTTGACACCCCAGGAATCCTATTGCCAAAAATGGACGATCAAATTTTAGCCGTTAAATTAGCTATTATTGGTTTGATAAGGTGGGAAATTCTAAATATTAGTGAT
This sequence comes from Mesomycoplasma ovipneumoniae SC01, assembly GCF_000218525.1. Taxonomy (GTDB): domain Bacteria; phylum Bacillota_I; class Bacilli_A; order Mycoplasmatales; family Metamycoplasmataceae; genus Mesomycoplasma; species Mesomycoplasma ovipneumoniae_A. The sequence continues at coordinate 55,993 of NZ_AFHO01000012.1, forward strand.
CTTTTTATTGAAGCATACAAAATAATTTCTGAACAATATCCAAATTTCATCACGGATTTGGAACTAAAACCTACACTAATTGATTTAGAAATTGAAGAAAACTTATTAATTTTGTGCAAAAATAAAAATTTTATAAATAAAAGCGGTCTAGATTTGCCTCGCTGTCGAAAGTGATTTTTAATGCATATTGGCAAACAAAAAATTACATTAGATTAATTTTTTAAAGAAAATTAAATTTCACTAAGAAAATTTTGATTAATTAATTTTTAAAAAGATCTAAATTATTGTGTTAATTTAGGTGCAAAAACGGGACGTTTTTCTCGCTTTTTTGCCCTGCAAAAGCAATTTTGTTATTTTAGATTTTAACTCTATGTTTTTTTAGTTTTTCGCTTTCAAAACTAAAAAAGTCTATAAAATGGTTGTTTAAAATGCAAAAGAGTTTTTGCACAAACTACAAATAAAAAACTAATTGTCTGATTTTTTCTACTAATTTAAACTTATACGTGGTTTTTGTCTGGTCATTTTTTCTTTTTTTCTTCTTCATATTTATCTAAATAATTGTTTTTTAAATCCTCAATTAGTTCAACACGGCTAATGTTTTTATCAAAAACGATATCTTTATTTTTAGGAAAAGCCAAGATTTGGAAAGCCACTTTTTCAAAACTAGAATCAGGACTTATAGTAAAATTTAGTGTTAAATCTGTTTCAAAAATTGTTGTCAAAAAAATATTATTGTTTTCTGTTTTTCTAAGAACCAATTTTTCTCATTCCATGTTTTTTGGAAAATTAGTAGGAGCCGATATAGGGTTGGCAGGTCATTTTGAAGGTGACCAGTAACCCATTCGCTCCCAAGTCTCGTAAATAAAAATATTATTATTTTTTAGGAATTCATCAAGTTTTTCTCGGTTTAGAAATTTTTGCTCGAAATCAGAAATTAAATTATTTAGGTCAAGTTTTAATTTAGGATCTAATTTTAAAATTCGGTCAATAATTGTTGTCTTAAATTCGTCAATATTTCTAATAATTGCATGTTTTTTTGGTAAAAAACTGTTAGATCAAGGATTAATTTTATTTGTAATTAAATCAAGAATTTTTGGCTTTAAAGTTTTAATATTATTAATTCTTTGGCTAAAATGGATAATATCAAACATAAAAGAGGGGGATGAACCGCTAATCTCGTTTTTTGACAAATTGTACTTTTTTGCGAGTTTATTATAAATTTTTTTAGCTTCTGCTTCAATTAATATTTTCTTCTTTTCATAATCTATAATTTTATCATTATCACCAGCATAAATTTTTTCATCAATATCCCTAAAGGTGATTGTTTTATTTTTAGGGTAGACTATAACATTAAAAAAAGGCGAATCATCAAAAACTACAGTGCGTTGAACTAATTCTCCTTCTTTAACATAATCTGGTACAAATCTTGTGGCTATAATGTTTGAAGAACCATTTTCTTCAAAATAATAGTAGGTAACACGAGTTGGCCTTGAATATCTAACACGTTCGCGTATTATAATATTATTTTTTTCTAAGACTTTTTCAAGAAGTTCTCCTTTTAGAAATTTGTCTTCAAATTCTGTCTTGAGTTCAGAAGTATTAACATTGGAAAAATTAGGATTATTTTTTATAATTTCTTCAGTTCTATCAACAATATTTTTTTGAAATTGTTCGAGGTTTTCAATTGTTATTCTACTTTGTTCGCCAAGGAATAAAAATTTGTCTCGCTGCTTTTCGGGTTGATTGTAAAACAGATTTAAGGCTGAAAAAGTTCCGTTTTTTGCATTAAATTCTTCATAATGCTTTGCTAGTAAGTTTAAAAAATAGTGAGAATTGTAATTTTGGGTATTGTTAATTCCGTCATCTTTGTTAAAAATTTGCTTATTAATAAAATGAATTAAATTTCCGCAGGAAGTTAAAAAAAATGTCGGAATTAAAAGGGTTGTTCCCAAAAATTTAGTGAGAATTAGTTTATTTTTCATTATTAACCAAATAAGAAAGTGCTAATTTATCTTCAACAGAATTATCAAAAATTACAGATTTAAATTTTTTGACATAAAGCCGGTAGTAGCCTGATTTTTCTGCTTTAAAATTGATTAATTCATCATTGCTTTTAGAGCTTGTTGACCAAGAAACATCAACTCAATTATTATTCGAATCAAGTTTTTGCAAATACAAATCATAATCTGAAATAAAATCGCCATTTTGATTTTTTTTAGTAGTTTCTAGCTTTAAACGTTCAGAATTGATATGTGTTTCTGACCATTTGTCAAAGTCATTTTTATGTTGGTTCATCTTAGATTTAGCATCTAAAATAGCAGCGGCGCCTGCAACAGGTAAACCAATCGGAGTAAAAGGTGTTAAAAATCATCATCAACTTACGTAGTTGCTCTTGTCAGGAGCGGCTACTTTATTTTTTAAAAGACCAGCGTTAAACATTCAAGATAAAGAAGCTTTAATTCTGTCGTTTGAATTTACTCAGAATGGTTCGCTAGTAAAAATTGTTTCACGGTCTGATTTTTTTTGGTCTCTAATAAAGTAGGTATTTTCACTAGCTTTTAACATATTTTTAAAATCGGGAGTGCCTGAGCCATATTTTTCAAAATAACCACTTCGTTTTATAATTAAATCACTATGATCTGGGGAAATTGCCGAAGCAGATAAAATTGCTTTTAATGCTATTAGTCTATTATCATCATTATCTAAATTTGGTTTTTCTCTTAGGAATGTTGATATTAAACCAGTGACAATAGGGGCAGCAAAACTAGTTCCTCTAACAAAACGATCCTTAAAATTAGTAACAGGATTATAAATCCGTCCGGGAGCGACGACTAAAGGTTTAGCCAATTCATAATATTTTTGATCAGTTTTATAATTTGAATAGTCAGCAATTTTGTTTTTGGCAATTTTTCAAGGCTCAGAATTATCATCGAGTGCACCAACAACTATAGAATTTAAAGATAAACTTTTCTTATCTATTCAAGGGTGATCCACAATTTTCCCATCATTTCTTTCCATTGCACCATTACCCGCCGAAAAAACGTTAATAACACCATATTTTCTTGCTAAAAAATCAAGAAAAAAGGCGTCTTCTTTATAATCGTAAAAATCTTTTCCTGCGCCCCCATAACTGTGATTTATTACCCTAACATTATTGGTTTCAACCATTCATTCAATTGCTTTTTGTCATTGGCTGTGAGTAGTATATATAGACAAATAGGAAGTTGACTTGGTATCAATGCCTAGTTTACTACCTAATATTAATGATACTAAAGTTGAATGATATGGTTCGTTTTCATCATACTTCGTTGTAATTGGTTTAATTCACTTATTAGTAGATCCCAAGTCGTTAATATGAATGTTATTATCATTAAAATAACTCTTAAAATTATAGTTAAATTCATCCTCAACTTCAATTGCACCAACTTTTGTTTGTGGTGTTTTATAAGTTGATTTATCCTTTTTAGCCTGTTCTTCAAAATTAACTATCTTAATATTTTTTGACATTGATTCTTTAAACTTGTCAATTCGACTTTTAGGTCAATATTTAGGTAAATAAAAGTTGTAACCATTTAGAAATTGATCATTATAATGAAACCAACTTAAAGGCTTTATTTTTTTATCTCCTTCATTTTTATATACGATGTAACGACTAATGGACGAGTTTTCTATTGAATTTTTTACAAAAAACTCTCTATCATTCTCGGTATCAAAATAAAACCATACAATCGGTAATATTTCACTGCTCTTAGCTTCTTTGAATTTTAATCTTGATTTTTCTATTTTTTTAATAAATTCAAGATTAAAATTACTGATTTCTTTAGAATCAGTACTCAAGAAATCAGGGTTTAACAATAGTTTTAATTCGAATTGATTATCAAAATCATCAATTTTTGACGAGCTACTTAACTGTTTGGCAAAAGGCTCTCTTATATCAATTTTATTACTAAAATTTGAAGAATATCAATATTTTTTAGTATCAAAATTTATAAGAAAAGAGTGATATATTAAAAAAATTGATGGTCAAAACAGCAATAATAAAATTATTTTTTTAAATTTGGCTAATTTCATTTTTCGCACCTAATTAAAATTATTTATAAAAATTATAACATGTTTTTGCTTTTTAATTTAATTATATTCGTTTTGTTATCACTTTAATTTTTTTATTGAAAACCCGACTTCTATTTTTAAATAAATATTTTATCATTATACTTTTATTAACAAATTATTACTAATAATCATGACCTTTATTTATTAATAATTTTCAATATTCTAAAAAATTTTAAAATTCTCACAATAAATTATTGACCTTTTGCCATAAAAAAGAAAATAAAATTAAACCAGGTCCTTAAAAGTTACTTATCATATAAAAGCGCAAATTTTATATTAGGTAAATTATTTATCCAAATCTTTTAAAATGAACATGAGAGAAAAAATCAGCAAAAGTGGTGCGGTCAAAATCATAGAAAAAAATTATTTGTCTGATTTTTTCTACTAATTTAAACTTATACGCGGTTTTTTTCTTTTGGGTCTTCTTTTTCTTTTTCTTCATATTTATCTAAATAATTGTTTTTTAAATCCTTGATTAGTTCAAGTCGGTTAACGTTTTTATCAAAAACAATATTCTTATCCTTAGGAAAAGCCAGGATTTGGAAAGCAACTTTATCAAAACTAGATTTAGGACTTCTAGCAAAATTTAGTGTTAAATCCGTTTTAAAAATTGGTGTCAAAAAAATATTATTATCTTCTGTTTTTCTAAGAAGTAATTTTTCTCATTCAACTCTTTTTGGATAATTATTAGGATCTGGTATACTATGGGGAACCCATCTTCAAAATGATTCATAACCAATTCGCTCCCAAGTTTCGTAAATAAAAATATTATTATTTTTTAGAAATTCATCAAGTTTTTCGCCGTTTAGAAATTTTTGTTCAAAATCAGAAATTAGATCATTTTGGTCAAGTTTTAATTTAGGATCCAATTTTGAAATTCGGTCAATAATTGTTGTCTTAAATTCGTCAATATCTTTAATAATTGCGTGTTTTCTGTGTAAAAAACTGTTAGATCAAGGATTAATTTTATCTGTAATTAAATCAAGAATTTTTGGCTTTAAAGTTTTAATATTATTAATTTCTTGGCTAAAATCGATAATAATAGACATAAAAGAGGGGGAAGAAGTGCTAATCTTGTTTTTTGGCAAATTGTACTTTTTTGCGAGTTTATTATAAATTTTTCTAGCTTCTCTTTCAATTAATATTTTCAATTCTTTCTGTTCTTCATAATCTATAATGTTATCGCCGGTGTAAATTCCTCCGTCAATCTCCCTAAAAGTGATTGTTTTATTTTTAGGGTAGACTATAACATTAAAAAAAGGCGAATCATCAAAAACAACATCAGGTTGAACTAATTCTCCTTCTATAATATAATCTGGTGTAAATCTTGTAGCTGTAATGTTTGAAAAACCATTTTCTTCAAAATAATAGTAGGTAACACGAGTTGACATTCAATAGCTGCCAGCTTCTGCTATTATAATATTGTTTTTTTCTAAGACTTTTTCAAGAGGCTCTCGCTTTAGAAATTTGTCTTCAAATTCTGACTTGAGTTCAGCGCTATTAACATTGGCAAAATTAGGATTATTTTTTATAATTTCTTCAGCTCTATCAATAATATTTTTTTGAAATTGTTCTAAGTTTTCAATTGTTGTTTCACCTTCTTTACCAAGGAATAAATATCTGCCCCGTTGTTTTTCGGGTTGATTATAAAACAGATGTAAGGCTGAAAAAGTTCCGTTTTTTACATTAAATTCTTCATAATGTTTTGCTAGTAAGTTTAAAAAATAGTAAGAATTATAATTTTTTGGATTGTTAATTCCGTCATCTTTGTTAAAAATTTGTTTAGTAATAAAATGAATTAAATTTCCACAGGAAGTTAAAAAAAATGCCGGAATTAAAAGGGTTGTTCCCAAAAATTTAGTAAGAATTAATTTATTTTTCATCATTAACCAAATAAGCAAGTGCTAATTTATTTTCAACAGAATTATCAAAAGTTGCAGATTTAAACTTGATATAAATTCGATAGTAGCTTGATTTTCTGTTTTAAAATCAATTATTTCATTTTCTGATTTTTTTGGTCTCAAATAAAGTAAGTATTTTCACTAGCTTTTAAGATATTTTTAAAATTAGTAGCGCTTGACCGATACTTTTCAAAATAACCAATTTTGTTTTTGGTTAAATTACTATGATCTGCAAAAATTGGAAAAATAGATAAAATTGCTTGTTACCTTCATTAAATTCTCCTTATAATTTGTTCTTATATTTTTAACAAATTATATCATGATCTTCAAAAACAAGAAAGTAAAAAATAAAAAAATATAATTTCACCATATTTTGTAAAAAAATTATATTTTTTTTATTTTAACAGATGTCTATATTTATAAATTAATAAATTTATATAGAGAAAGAATTAACCCCTATAAAATTCCAATGACATCATCTAGATCAAAAAAACCAAAATCTCTGCTGTCGCTACTGTTTTCCAAATTATCACCAACAGCAAAAAATTTATTTTCAGGCACTGTTCCATCGAATAAAAAAGTCGCGCTTTTAATAAAATCTGCAACTTTTTTATCATTTATGTAAATTTCATTTTCTTTAACAGTTATTTTATCGCTCGGAAGCCCCAAAATCCTTTTAATTAAAACTATTTCTTTGTAATTAAAAGCGACAATATCGTTTCTTTTTGGTGATTTTACCCTATTAATAAAAATTTTTTGCCCGTGTTGAAGAGTTGGAAACATCGAGTTACCTTCAACATCAACTAACCTAAAAATAAAAGTAAAGAGAATAAAAACTGTTAGGGCAATTGAAAAGACTAAAGCTGACAAACCAAATAAAAGGGTTTTTTTATTAAAAAATTTTTTCTTTGGTTTATCAGTTACAATGTTATTTTTTTCCATAGTTGAATCATTTTTCATTTAAGTATTATACGAATAATTATATATAATAGTTGCTTAGCTAAAATTTATTTTGTTAAAAAAGATTCTTTAGTGACAAAATTTCGGCTTGAGATAGTTTACGTTTTTCGCCTGGCTTTAAATTTCCAAGTTCAATAGTTGCAAAACTTAGTCTTCGGAGCATAAGTACTTTTTTGGAAACAAAGATAAAAATTTTTTTAACATGATGGTTTGAACCTTGCCAAACTTTGACAATATATGTCCGGGAAGCAACTTTTTGAACTTTTTGAACAGATTTTACATTATCTAAATAAATTTCATTGTTATTCAAAAAGTTAATTTCTTCATCATTCAAATTAAAATCAGTTTTGACTAAATATGTTCTCTGAATTTTTGAGCTAGGATGAAGTAATTTATTGCTAGTTTCACCGTCATTTGTTACCAAAATTAGCCCGGTTGTTTCAAAATCCAGTCGTCCTACTGGAAACAAATAGGAATTTTTATTAAAAAATTCCATTATTGTCGGCCTATTTTGTGGATCAATTCGACTTGTAATATAATTTTTTGGTTTATTTAGTGCATATCAGACGATTTTTGGTTTTTTATTTATTTTTTGACCGTCAAACTCAACAACATCCAGGTCAGAAATTTTTTGGCCTATTTGTGCAAATTCGCCATTAATTTTTATTCGTTTTTCATTGATTAATATTTCGGCTTTTCGTCTGGAGGCAATTCCCATTTGTGATAAAAATTTATGAATTCTAACTGTTTTCATGATTTTTAATTTGTTTTTGCAACAAAAACAAAGGAAGACTAATACAAATTACTCGGTTTGGGTGACTTTTAACCATAAAAAGTGCATTTAAATCTTCTAAAATTGGAATAATTTTTTGAGTTTTAATCATTTCTTCATAATTTTCAAGCAAAATTTGTGCTTCTTTTATGGTTTTATTAATTAAAATTTTTTCAAATAAATAACAACTTGCGAGCAAAAGAGCACAACCTGAAGCGCAAAATTGTATTTTTTTAATTTTTTTGCCGATAATTTCTAAGTCTAACTGCGCCCAATCATCGCAGTTATTATTCATTTCAGAGTTTGTTGACTTACAAATTCGTCGCTTTTCTTTGAATTTTTCATTAGCTTCGACAATAATATTTCGTCGAATAATAAAATCATTATACAAAATCTAAAAACCTCTTTTCTTCTAAGTTGGTAATCAAGTTGTCAATATCAGCAAAATCATTATAAAAACCAAGCGAAACTCTGATGAAACTATCATTTTTTAGCACTTTTTTTAGTAACGGAACACAAAAATTTCCGCTTCGCACATAAATATCGTTATTTCCTAGGTATGAAGCAACATCTTGAGCGCTAAAACCTTTAATATTGAAAATTATAATATGGTCGCCTTTTTTAGAAAAAATTTCAATATCATCAATTTTTTCTAATTTTTCATATAAATAATTGGCCAAAATTTTAATTTTTTTATAAATTGTTTCAATCCCAATTTTATTTATAAAATCAATAGCGGCATTTAAGCCCCAAATTGCAGCAAAATTTAGTGTCCCTGCTTCAAATTTGCGATAATCATTATAAAAAAACAAATTTTTGTTGTCAAATTTTCTAATTATTCCCCCTCCAAATTTTACAGGTTCTAGTTCTTCCAACAAATAATTTTTTATTGCAAGCACACCTAATCCAGTTGGCCCGTAAAATTTATTAGAACTAAAAGCCAATGCGTGACAAAATTTCATACTAACTTTTTGAAAGTTTATTGATTGTGTTGCATCATTTATTACAAAAGCGCCGTTTTTTAAAGCTTTTTCTCAAATTTTAGCTAAATCTAGATCAACTAAAATTGAATTATTTGCCTGACTTAAAGCAATAACACCTGTTTTTGGTGAAATTTTGTCAATTAATTTTGTGCTATAAACAATTTTTGCGCCCACCTTTTGAGCAATTTTGACTCAAACAAGTAAATTTGAAGAATGATTTAAAGGTGACAACAAAATTTCATCTCCCTTTCTTATGAATTTTTTAATCATGTTGGCAAAAAGATTTATCGATTCTGTTGTTCCAGAAGTGAAAATAATTTCATCGGGAAGACCATCAATTAATTTTGCAATTTTTTCACGAGTTTGATTTAAAATCTGTAAATTTTCAAAGGCGATTTTTGAATTTGATGAATGCGTATTAACAGCACAATTTGTGTAAAAATGGTTAATTTTTTCAATTACAGATATTGGTTTTTGCGTCATTGCTGCAGAATCTAAATAAGTTACCTTATTTAAAAAAGGGAAAAACTGTTTATAATTAGTCATTTTTCTTGATAAAATGCAAAAAATATTCTATATTTTTTGATTTTAGTCCTTTAATTGGTGATTTAGTCGAATTAACAAAATCAAAGTCGTTTTTAGCAAATTCAACCAGTCTGTTAATTAAAAACTCATGAAATTCAGGCGAAACATAACCGCCTTTTTGGACATATTTTGAGCTAGCCTCAAATTGAGGTTTAAATAAAGCAATAAAACTTTGCCCTTTTTTTAACAAATTTTTTACAACACTAACAACAATTTTAAGACTAATAAAGGAAACATCGCAAACAATTATGTCGATTTTTTCATCAAAAAAATCGCTTGTAACATATTTAATGTTGGTTTTTTCTTTTACTGAAACTCTAGGATCAATTCTTAAAGAATAATCTAATTGGTTCAAACCTGAATCAAGAGCATAAACCTTTTTTGCACCTTTTTCAAGGCAAATTTGTGTAAAACCACCTTTAGAAGACCCAATGTCTAGAACAATTTTGTCATTAAAATCAAGTCCAAATTTTTCGTAGGCTCAAAGCAATTTTATGGCACCGCGGGAGACATATTTTTCCTTTATTTCAACTGTTACTTGGTCTAAATTTTTAATTTTATATGCTGGTAAAAGGCATATTTTATTATTAACTTTTACATGACCAGTTTTAATTAATGACTCGGCTTTTTCAAAACCCATGCTTAGAATTTTACTAAGTAGGTTCATTTATTTTCATCTCCTTAAAATTTCAATGATTTTGATATTAAAATTTGGATCACTTTTTATTCATTCAAGCGATAAATTGTTAAAAGCGTCTCTTCGACGGTCTTCAAAGTCGAATAATTTTTGTCTGAATTTAAATCTTTGTAGGTAAATTTGTCAACTATAAAACAAAAAAATTGCTAAATTTTTATGAATTCTTAGGTTGCTGAGTAAATTTAAGTTTAAAAACTGCTTCATGCATGAAATTCAATTTTCAACTTTGTAAATATTATTAATTAATCTTAAATCAAGTTGAGCACATTGTTGATTTGAAACACTAATTTCTAAAATTTTTGAAAGGTTATAAAATAAAAATTTAAATTTTTTTCCAAGTATTTTTTTATATTTTCAAAATTTAACCTCAATTTTGATATGATTTTTTATTTCATGTTTATTTTTGAGGTCTAAGAAGATTCTTGTTTTCATAATAATTGTATACTTTTTGCAAAACAGCATTTACAAAGCTAAATTCATCGCCACCTTCAATGCTAAAAATTTTAGTGATTTCAATAGCCTCATTAAAAATAATTCGGCGAGGTTGGAAAAATAATTCAGCAGCTCCCAAAAGCAAAATTGATCGAATTAATGGCAATATTCTATCTCAACTTCAATTAGATTTTAACTGTAAAGTAATAACTTTTTTCAAAAAAACATAATTTTTCTTGACAAAAGTAAGAATTTTTAACTGATCAAAAGTCACTTCAAAATATTTATTTTTTATTTCATCAATGTCGATATTTTTATCAAAAAGTTGTGAGCCATAAATAATTGAAATATTAGCCATTCTTTTGATTCGTTGTTTGGATAGACTTTGAAACTCAAGACACTGATTTTCATCGTCGACTTCAGAGATTTTAGTATGCTTATTTTGGTAATTTATTGATTGACTATTTGAGCAAAAAGCTCGATTTTCATAGGTTATTTTCGTTAAATTACTGTTATGTTGACAACTTTGGGATCTCAAGTTGCCTGAGTTTTTTAGCCCGTCTTGAGTTTCATTTTGGCTTGAATTACCAAGTAAATTTTTAGTAATATTACAGTCGAGCGAACTTTCAAAAAGAGAGCGTTGCTTTTGTAAAACGTGCGCAAATTCCTTTGCTTCTTGATCAAAATAAGGATGAGTATTTTTTTTCTTATTCCTATATTTTTGATTTTTTGGTGAATATTTTTTGTTTAAATGATTCATTTTATTTCACTTTTTTTGCTTTTGCTGGCTAGATAATTGAGCTTAAATCTGACTAATTATAAAAAAATAATAAATTATACTTTAAATTTAATAAAATTTTATCATTTTTCAATATATTAAAAAGAACTTATAACAAATTATTTAGCCCTTTTATTGGAAAAATTCTGAAGTTAAAATATTTTAAAATAGTAAGTTCAGGGAATAATTATTCTAAAGAGTCAAAAATATCTTCACCTATTTCTGCTAGCTCAACTTGAAAATTTCTGGCAATTATGTTTCCGATAGTTGCAAGTGAATCAACAGGATTTTTTAATTTTTTTGACTTTGATGTGAATTTTTTTGAAAAAATTGTTAGTGGTAGTGCCTCGCGTGTGTGATTTGTGCCAGGAAAACAAGGGTCATTTCCGTGATCAGAAGAAACAATTAATAAGTCATCATCTTTTAAAGTATTTACTAATTTTGCTAGTTTATTGTCAAAATTATTTAAATTTTGACAATATCCCATAATATCACGACGGTGACCATAACTTGAGTCAAATTCAACCAAATTCACAAAAATAAATTGATTTTTTGTGGATTTGGAGGCAATATCAATTGCGATATCCATATTGTTTTCATCACTGTCAGGCCCAAAAATTGTATCAAGCCCCTGTTTTGAAAAAATATCACCAATTTTACCGATTCCTATTGTTTCAATTCCTTTTTGTTGTAATCTATCAAGAATTGATTTTGGCGGTGTATTTGCATAGTCGTGTCTATTAAAAGTTCGTGTAAATTTTCCGTTTTGGCCAATATAAGGGCGAGCAATAACGCGAGCAACGTTTCATTCTGGCTTTGAAGAACAAATTTTTCTTGCAGCTTTTGCATAGCGATATAGATTTTCTAGTCCTAATTTTTCTTCATGACCACAAATTTGTAGAGTGGAATCAGGTGAGGTATAGACAATTATTTTGCCCTCATCGATAGATTTTTGTCCTAATTCTGACAAAATCACAGTCCCACTAATTGATTTATTACCAATAATTTGTCGATTATCAAAGACTTTTTCGAGCTCTTTTATTAGTTCATTAGGAAAACCCTGATCAAAATTTGGGTTAGGCTTAAGAGTTTCAATTCCCATCATTTCTCAATGACCCGCTAGTGTGTCTTTAGCTTTTGATTTTACGATAATTTTTGAAACATAAGCAAGTGGTTCTTTATTTATTTTGCCACTATTTTCAATTTTAGCCACATTAGAAATTCCCATTTTTTTTCAAAAAGGAATTTTTAATTCACCAGTTTTTGAAACACAATATAAAGTATTTGCGCCCGAATCGCCAAATGAGTCTTGAAAACCATCATCACCAATTCCAAGCGAGTCGGTTATTATTAAGAAAATGCGATTAAATTTGTATTGTTCCATAATTTTTTGTTAGTTTTTCCTAAATTTTTTTATTTTTTAATATTTTAATAAATTTTACAACAATTAGAGCAGAAGATGAAAGTATTTTTGCAAAAGGATTTAAAAGATTGTGGATTGGCGGTTCTTCAATCAATTTATCATTTTTTCTATGATAAAAAAATATCAATAAACTCTTTAAAAACAAAAGTTTTTTATTCAAATGACGGGATAAACATCGCTAATTTAGAACGATTAGCAAAGGAATTTGGAATTATTCTTGAATCTTACGGGGGCCCTTATGAGAATTTAAAAACCTTAGAGATCGTAAAACCAACGATTATTCTAATTAAAACAGGTGATTTAAATCATTATGTTTTATTGACAAAAGTAAAAAAATCAAAATTTGAAATTATTGATCCCTTAAAAGGAAAAATAAAAATTAAAGCTGAAACAATGGCAAAAATTTTCCAAAATGTTGTAATTTTTGCCCAAAAGGATCCTGAGTATAAAAGATCAAAAGTAAAAGATAAATCATGAAATAATTGGTGGTTTTTCCTTGAGTCAAAAAGTAATTGGTATCTTATTTTTTTATTTTTTATAACTGCAGTTAGTAATTTTTTATCTTCATTATTCATGAAAACAATTATTGATAAGGTTTTGCCACAACAAGATATTGGCCTTGTTATAAAAGTGAGTATTTTCTTTGCTTGGATTGTAATTTGGCGAATTTTACAGGATATTATTAAAAAAATATATATTCACAAAATTGAACTAAAAATCGAAAAAGATATTTTTGACCGTTTTTTTAATGCTCTAAAAACAGGTAAAAATTTTCAACTTTTAAAATTAGACAATCATGATTATATTAGGAGAATTAATTTAATTCCAAGTTTTGCGGCTTTTTCGGCCAGTTTTTATTACCATATTTTTAATGAAGTTATTACTTTTTTAATTTCATTTTTTATATTGTTGTGGATAGATATTAAAATTTTGGGCTTAATTATTGGAATAGGCATAATTTACCTTTTTATTAGCATAATTGTGCGAAAAAGTATTTCAAAAAATCACCAATTTTTAATGGAAGATCAACTAAATAGTTTGACAAGCACAAATGACATGATTTTTTCGCTTGAAAATTTAAAGCGCGATGATGTTTATAAAAATTTAAAACATCAATTCGATGAAAAATATTACCGTTATAAAAAAACAGAATTCAATATTTGGAAAAAAGAAAGTTATTTATCAAGTTTTAATAATTTTCTTTTTTCAATAGCACCGATTTTAATTGTAGTTATTTCCTCTTTTTGAATTTTTGATAAAAAATTATCAATTGGTGAATTACTGCTTTTTTTAAGTTTTTTTAGTTTTTTTATTAATCCGCTTTCTTCATTTGTTAATATAGTCACCAACTTGCCAATTTTTTTAAAGGAATTTGAGCTTTTAAATTTTGTGCTTAATATTGAAAAAGAGACAACCGGTAAATATCACCAAAAAATTTCAGATATAAAATTAAAAGATTTAAGCGTGAGTTATTATAAAAATAAGACGCTTTTTTATATAGAAAAAATGCAAATAAAAGAAAATTTGCACATAATTGGAAAAAACGGAAGCGGAAAGTCTACATTTTTACGACTTTTAAATCAGGAAATTGTTTATAACGGTGATTTTTTAATTAATAATCTTGATTTAAAATATTATGACCAAAACGAGTTGCGCAAACGAATTTGCTACATAAAATCACAAAATTATTTCCCTAATATTAGTGTTCTTTCTTTTATAACAAATGAAAATCCTGAAAAAATTCAGAATTTGATTAATAATTTTCAACGTTTTGACATTCAAGAAATGCTTTATGAATGACAAATTTCCCTTGATTCAAAATTTGTTAACAATGGCTCAAATTTTTCAAGTGGACAAAAGCAAATAATTGCAATTTTGCAACTTTTAACTAAGGATTTTGACTTAATTTTATTAGATGAGGCTTTTGAAAACATCGATGAAAAAAATTTCGAATTTTTAAAGAAAGTAATCTCAAATTACCAAAAAAATGCAATGTTTATCGAGATCTCTCATTCAAAAAGATATGTAATTGAACAAGGAGAAACTTTTGACATCAAAGATATATCAAAACAATAAGATAACAATAATAATTAGTGTCTTTTTGCTAATTTTGATGGGTGCAAGTTTTTACTATTTTTTTCAAATAAAAACTTATAGGACCGTTAATTTTATTTTAGAAATCGATGAAAAACACAAAACATTTGCAACAATAAATTCAGACATATATTATTTAATGGATAAAGATTCATTTGCCCAGTTTCAATTTCATGACCGAGTAGTTAGACTTGAAATTACAAAAATTGTTAATGTAAAACAGAATGAATTTGTTGTTGAGTTCACAAAATCACTATTATTAAAACCAAAAACTCAACTGCCAGCCGTTCTTTTTTTAAAAAATACAGGTAATTTTTTAGATCTTTTTACAAAATAGAATAAAATTAAATATAAATGGTGAAAATTCTAATTAATTTTGAGAACCAAAGTAAGGTTAAGTTTAAATTTTTAAAGTTGTTTAAAAAAATTTTTGAAATTTTTGCAAAAAATGAAAATTTAGAAGGTGAAATTAATCTAGATTTGATGCTAATAAGTGAAAAAAAAGCCCAAAAACTAGCCCTTAAATTCAAAAATAAAGATTATGTTCCTGATGTTTTATCATTTCCAAGTGGTTTGAAAATTCAAGAAAATAATTTGCAAATTCATTTTTTAGGCGAAATTTTTATGACACCATCAAAAATTCAAAAACAAGCAAAAGACTATAATCACACCCAAAAGCGCGAATTTTCATACCTTTTTGCTCATAGCCTTTATCATTTACTAGGTTTGGATCATGACAATGATGAAAATAATAAATTTATGCACGAAAAAGTGGAAAACATTTTAAAAAATTTGGAGATTTTTCGCTAATGGAACAAATATTTGAATCCCTAAAAAAACTAAGCAAAAATTCCTACTGTCCTTATTCTAATTTTCCAGTAGCCTCAATTTTACTAACAAAACAAGACCACACTTTTGAAGGTATTAATGTTGAAAATGCCGTTTACCCCGCAGGAATTTGCGCCGAAAGAGTAGCGATATTTCAGGCAATTGCCCAAGGAGTTAATCCTGAAAATTTTAAAGAAATTCACATTTATAGCCCAAAATCTAGTAAATTTATTGTCCCTTGTGGTCAATGTTTACAAGTTTTTGTTGAATTTTTTTCTGAAAATGTTAGTATTTTTCTTTATAATTCAAAAGCAGAATTTGTTGAGAAAAAATTAAATCAACTTCTCCCCTTGCAATTTAAAAAGGATTTTTTATAAATATGGAAACAAAAACATGTTTTGTTGCAGTTATTGGCCGACCGAATTCAGGCAAATCTTCACTAATAAACTCGATTGTTCAATTTCCGGTTTCAATCGTTAGTCTAAAAGCTCAAACTACCAGAGATGCAATTAACGCAATTTATAATAAAGATAATCTTCAAATAGTTTTTGTTGACACTCCCGGTTTTCATAATAAAATTAATAATTTAAGTAATTCCCTAAATTTGGCGATAAATTCAACACTTGAGGGAATAGATCTTGTTCTTTTTTTGCACCCAGTCAACGAACCAATTGATGAAAACACACAAGCATTTGCTAAAAAACTTTCAGATATTAAAAACAAAATCGCAATAATTACTAAAACTGATATTGAAGATGACGAATTTAATTTCGAAAGTCAGTCACAAAAAATGAAGGAATTTGAATTTGAATTTGATAGCATTTTACCTTTTTCAACTAATTTTGATGATTTAAGAACCAATTTATTAGCCCAAATTGAAAAATATGCCTATCCCTCAAATCATTTTTTCAATAATTTAGATGTTACCGATCAAAGTTCACGTTTTTTTGCAAAAGAAATAATAAGAAAACAAATACTTTTGAATGTTGATGATGAAATTCCGCACCAAACCGCTGTTGTCATTGACAATTTTGACGAATCAGAAAAAAATTGTATTCGAATTGATGCAACAATTTATGTTGGTAGAAAATCACACTTACCAATAATTATTGGTAAAGCTGGCGCGGTTCTTGGACAAATTGGCACTAACGCTCGCAAAGAACTGGAAGAGATTTTTGGTAAAAAAGTTGTTTTAAAAAACAGAGTAGCTGTTGCCAAAAAATGGTTTAACGACCCTAAAATGATTAAGAAATTTGGCTACTAAAAATTTAAATTTAGTATAAATTTTCTCTTAAATAATTAATTTGGCGACTATGCTAAAAAAGTATTTTTTGTTGCCTAAAATTACTAAAAAAAATTAAAAAATTTATTAAAAATAGACTTTAATTTTGAATAAATTAAATATTTTACAATTTTGCTGTAAAATATTTAAATAAGCAAGCATGCTTTTTGAAAAAATTATTTAAAAAGTTTGCTGCTCATAATTTATTAATTTTAATTTGAAAAAAGGAGTAATATATGGAAAAATTTGATATTGCAATAATTGGGGGTGGCCCAGGCGGATACTCTTTGGCAATTATTTTAGCTAAAAACGGCAAAAATGTTGCACTTTTTGAATCAAATTCTTTAGGCGGAACTTGTGTAAATAGGGGTTGCATCCCAACTAAAACAATTTTAAAATCTGCAAAAATAAGACAATTAATGTCTAATTCACATAAATACGGTTTTGAATCTAGCCACACATTTAATTTAGAAAAAATCTTTGAAAATGCACGCAATAATAGTAAAAAATTGCAACAAGCAATCAAAGGCGCCCTAGAAGGTGCTGGTGTTTCTATTTTTAACCAAGAAGCAAAATTACTTTCTAAAAACATAATTAAAGCTGACAACAACGAAATTTATGCCGACAAAATAGTTCTTGCAACCGGAAGCAGTCCAAGAAAAATAAAAATTGAAGACATTGAAAATGCAAATGTTTATACTTCTGATGATTTGATTTTAGATTATCACGATTTTGATGAACTAACAATAATTGGTGGCGGAGTTATTGCTCTTGAGTTTGCTAGTTTCTATGCCAACTTTGACAAAAAAATAACTATAATTGAATCAAATAAACAATTATTTGGCAATTTTGATGAGTCAATAAAAGACGCTGTTAATTCAATTATCCAAAGAGATAAAATAAATATCATAACAAATGCAAAAGTTTTAAAATACGAAACTGATGGTCTACTTATTCAGCAAGGTGAAACTATTTCTAAACATAAAACTCAAAATATTTTACTTGCAGTTGGTAGAATTGTTAATAATGATTCATTTTCTGAGTTAAATTTAGAAAAATATGACAATGGTGTTTTAAAAGTAAACGAATTTTTTCAAACTTCTGAAGAAAACATTTATGCAATTGGTGATTTAAACGCAATTATGATGTTATCGACGAGTGCATATAAACAAGGAGATGTTGTTGCAAAACATATTTTGCACCAAAAATCTGATGAAAAATTTGTAAAATCCAATGTTCCGTTTGCAATTTATACAAATCCAGAAATTTCATTTGTTGGAAAAAGTGAAAAAGAGTTAGAAAGTGCAAAAATTGAATTTGAATCAGCGCAAATTTTTGCAAAAAATTTGCCAAGAGCGCATGCTAACTTAGATTTTGAAATTGGTTTTGTCAAAATTAATTACGAAAAAAACACTTATAAAATTCTATCAGCAACTATTTTCCTTGAAGATTCAGCGACCTTGATTAACCAAATTGCATTAGCAATAAGCAAAAATATGACAATTTTTGACCTTCAAAATTCAGCTTTTACCCACCCTACACTTGCTGAATCTGTTTATTATATTTCAAGAAATATCGCTTTTAGTAAAAAATCCTAATAATTACTGTTTTTCAGACTAAAATTTCAGTTGAAATTTTAGGAAATTAGTTTCTTTTTTAAATTGGTTAATTCTAAAACCGTTGTTTTTTGCTAAAATCAATTATAATTTAGTTTCCTTTAAGGAAAGATCTGGCAAAATAAAGTAAATTAGCATATTCCCGAGTTTCCCAGTTTGATGAGATAGTCTTAAACAAGTGTCCTGGTTTAGTTTTGGGCACTTTTTTAACTTTTTTGGCAAACTCAAGAAAAATAACTATCAAGGCAAAAACTCTAAATTTTAAATCTAACACTCATGAATGCAAAATCTACTTATTAACCAAATAAAGCAAACTAAAAAAGCTAAAATTTTAACTTAAAAAGCAAAATTATAAAATATTTAAACTACTTTTTTTAGTTTAAAACACTGGCAAAAATCAATTTATGATGAAACAACAAAAATCATAAAAAAATACAACTACTATTTAAACTCAATGCAAATAGAAAACTCGTTGTTATTTAAATTGAGCCTAAAAAAACATATGAAGTTTTGAAAGAACAATAATTAAAAGCCATAAATTTATAGATTTCTAAACGGTCAAATTTAAGGCACTCCATCATATTTAAAAATATAATGGGAAATTCGCATTTTCTGATTTTTTTATGACAAAAACATAACTAATTCCTCCTTAATTCAATATCAAATTTATTAATTCATTCTTAGTGAGGTTTATTATAACATAATTTTATTTTTGACCAAACATTTTTTTTTTTTTTTACAAAAGGTTAGTTTAAAATAATAAAAATTAAGATTTTAGCGGTCAAAAAACACAGATTTACGGCTATTTTTGCGTATTTATATTCACTAAAAAGTGAATTTTGCCATCAAACTGGCAAACTCAGGAAAAACTTATTTTTGGGCAACCTTTGCTAGAAATTAAGTTTGGTATTCTAATAAAGCTAAGAATAATTTTGACTATAAAAATTACATGCAAAAATAAAAAATAATCTTCTTTTTGATAAGTTAATATACTAATTTACATTTTTTTGTTTCTTATCTTTTCTTTTTTTTAGTATAATTTTAAATTTATTAAACTAAAATCGAAAGGAACAGTATGAAATACAAAAATCTTCAAAACTATCCCGTTAGAAAAAGATTAAAATTTATATCATTAGGTTTATTACCAATAGCTACTACAGTAACGTTTGTTGCATGTATCTCATCACAAGAATCAACACAACTTTCAAGATTTAACTATTTAGCAATTGGTGATTCTGTTACCGCCGGATTTAATCAAGATACATATCGCGATTTTCAAGGTAAACTTAACTCAGGAAGCGTAAGTGGTCTTTCGTATCCTTCCTTTTTTGCACACTTTTTGCAAAAATTAAACAAAGATTCGCTTGTTTCATATGATAATTTGGCCTTTTCTGGTGCAACAGTAAAAAATTGACTTAATTTAATTAATCCTACAAAATACCCAGCTGGAAAAGTCGCTGATAATCCTTTTGTTCCTAAAAATAACGATCAAAATACAAAATTCAATGATTTATCTACCGTTTTTGGCAATTTTAATAAATCAAGTTACCCTGAATTAACTCAAAAAATTAAAAGCGCTAATCTTTTAACAATGACTCTTGGCGCTAATGATATTTTCTTAGCTGCAACTAAATTTGGTCCACTTTTATCACCTGAAACATCTGGAATTAAAGAGGAATTGGATAAAATTACTGTAGAAACTGCTCAAGAAACAGCTCCAGCTGATCCTAAGAAAAAAGAAGATTTAAAACCAAAAATAGCCAAATATATTCAAAACGAAATTTCAGCCAAAATAACAGAATTAAAATCAGATTTAGAAAATCTTTTAAAAGAATTAAAGACAATTAATCCTAATTTGCATATAAATTTACTTCCATATAAATTGCCAAACTCACTTTTAGTGCAAATTTTAAGCAACCTTTTTGCTAATGATTTTGGTTTAGAAAAAGATTATTTCCAAAAAGTTACAACAGAAATTAATACCGCAATTCGTGAAACAGCACAAAAAGTTAATGTAAATTATGTTGATCCATTTGATTCAGAAATTTGAAATGATTCTGATACAAAATTAGGAGCAACACAATTTGATATTCACCCTCAAATTAAGGGGTATAAAAAAATAGCTGAACAATTATTGCTAAAATTAGCAACCGATCAATCTCAAGCTGGTGCTGTTGTTGATAATATTAAAAAATCTACAAAATTCAGCGACAATGCTTCAGGAAATTTAACATATAAACGTGTTATTGATCTATCAAGTGTTGCAAAAACCAACGAAGAATTATTGAAAAAAATAAACGATAATAAATCCGAAACTGATTTCATTAGTGATGAGTCTGAATTTGAAAAAGCCCAAAGTTCACTAATGAGTGCCGATAAAAGAGATTTAGCTGCTTCAATGTTATCAGTTTTAAGTTCAGACATTTTTGGGAAATTAGATTTTAAAGACTTAGTTAAAAAATCAGGAAGCTTTTATGCTAGATATCTTGTTAGATTTATCCCTGAAACAGCATCAGAAAAATCTCTAGCAGAAATTTTAAAATCACTTGGAGAATTTGCTAAACCTTATTTAAATAAACCAGATACTGATATAGTTAAAGCTGCTCTTGATAAAGTAATAGCTGATCTAGAAAAAAATGTAAAAGATCCTAAAAACCACTCAAAAATCAAATTTCCTTCAATAATTGGTAGCATCATTTCTGCCTTTGTTTCAAATCTTAATTTTACAAAGGTTTTAGCGGATTTACCGAAGTTAACAGGTAATCAATCATCATCAACTCCATCAACTTCAACTTCAACACCTTCACCTTCAACCTCATCAACTCCATCATCAACGCCTTCTTCATCTTCAACCCCATCAGCTTCACCTTCAGCAGGTTCAACCTCCGGTTCTTAATCTCACCCTTAAAACACGTTATTAAAAATTAACACTTAAAAAACATGGCATTTTTTAATGTCATGTTCTTAAACCGAAAATAAAAATGCAACAAATAGTAAAACAATATTATCGTTGCATTTTTTTTATTTCCATTTATGAAATAATTTAGTAAATTTGTGCTTTTTTAATAAAAATTACGAATATATTTCATATTTGCTTTTTTTGGCCGGAATTTTAAAACTTTCTTGCAAATTTATTATATGATTATTAATATAGTAAATTTAATTTTTTGAAAGGAGAAATCATAGTTAAAACAAGATTTTTTAGTAAATTTAAAGATTTTACTTGATCACAAATTTTTGCCTTAATAATATTAGCGGCTGCTGATGTTTTTGTTATCGCTGCCCCTTATTATTTAAAAAATATTGTGCCGAATTTGCATACATATTTAGGAATTCGTGAAGACCAAGTAGCTTCTTTGACAGCCATTATTGGTTGAGTTACACTTGCAACTCAACTACCGGGCGGATTTTTATCTAACAGAATTAGTTCGCGTTGACTCTTATTTATTGCTGTTTTATCAACAGGAATTATTACATTTTGATTTGGTATAACCATCAAAAATGCTCAACAATTAGGTGAAGAAAGTGCTTTGACTCAATATAAAATTATTTGAGGTCTTTGAGGAATCACATCAACCCTAATCTTTTGAACCCCGCTTTGAAAACTAGTTTCACAGCAAACCGACCAAAAAAATCAAGGTCTTGCTTACGGAATTCAAGGTAGTGCAAACGGTGTAGTTGGATTTTTCCTAGTTTTTGTTATTGGCTTAATTATTACTTCAGTTTATTATCCAGACAATCAAAATACTAGAGAAATCAATTCCACACCTTTTGCCGCTTATACTTTTACAATTGGTAGTTTTTTAGTAATTACTTCATTTTTAGTTCTCTTTTTTGTCAAAGAGAAAAAAATTGAACGTTATACTAACAAAATTAGTTGAGAATCTATCAAGAAAAATATTAACCAAATTTTTGTCTCACTTAAAAATTGGAAACTATGAATGCTTTCAATTTTTGTAATGGGAATGTATACTTTCCAATCAGTTTTTGCCTATTACTTAGTTCAAGTGTTAAATAATGTCTTTTTAGCACCTACAATTTTAGTTACAATTCTTGGTGGAATTAGAACTTATGGACTTCGAGGTTTAATTAGTTCTTATGTTGGTTACTATGCTGACAAATTTAGAAGCTACATTCTCATTTTAGTTTTAACAGCAGTGACAGGAATGTTTGTTATTTTAACTATTTTACTTCTTACCTTAGCTGGAATTCAAGAACCTGGAACTCCACTGTTTATCTTCTTTATAATATTGGTTACAATTTTATTCTTAATCGCAGGTTCTCTATCATGAGTAATGGTAACTCTTAGATTTACTCAAGTTGCTGAAATTGAAATTGGTAAAAATAACTATGCAAGTTCAGTTGGAATTCTTTCATTTATTGCATTTTCGCCAGATGCTTGATTTTATGAATTATCAGGATATGTTGGAAAAGTCTATACAATTGAAGGACAAACAAATACTTCGCCTTTAGGTTACCAATTAATTTTAACAATCGCATTAGGTGTTGCCTTATTTGGAACAATTTGTGGTCTAATAGTCTTTTTACACAATCGCGCTGAACTTAAAAAGCTAGGCAAAACAAATTATCGCTGAAGGGAATTAGATAATGCCTAAAAAACAATTGTTAATAGCGCACCGTGGTTATTCAGGAATCGCACCTGAAAATACCAAACTAGCTTTTGATTTAGCATATGAATTTAATTTTGATGGAATCGAATTAGATGTTCATTTAACTAAAGATAATAGAATAGTTGTCATTCATGACGAGGATACTAAAAGAACAGCTGGTGTTGATAAAATAATTGCAAATAGCACTTTATCTGAATTATATAATGATGACCATAGTTTACATTTTCAACTTGAGACTCGTAAGCAAAGGATTTTAACACTTGAGGACTTTTTAGATCTTTATCTAGATAAGTTTGAAGTAATTAATGTTGAACTTAAAACTGACCAAACTGAATACATTGGAATTGAAAGAGTTATTGATGACTTATCAGTTAGATATGGGAAAGACTTTTTTGACAAAATAATTTTTTCATCTTTTAATTTTTCAACACTTGTTCGTATGTTTAAATTAAACTCTAAATATCAACTTGGTTTTTTATTTTGAACTAAAACTCAACTAATAAGTGTAAGTCAACAAGAAATTAAACAAATTTGCAAGTACCTCCATCCTTGAATAGATTTATATGACGAAGAACAAGCGATGATTGAAGCTTTTGGTCTACCACTAAACTTATGAACTCTCAAATCAAAAGCCCGCTACCAAAAATATTTAAATAACAAACATGTATATAGTCAAATAAGTAATTACAAATATACCAAAGATAATAACTAAAATTCCAGTCAAACAAAACCCGAGTTTCCCAGTTTGATGAGATAATCTTAAAAAAGTGTCCGTTTTTTGGGCGCTTTTTAACTTTTTTGGCAAACCTAGAAAAATAACTATCAAAGCAAAAACATTGAATTTTAAATCAATCATCACGAAAGAAAAATCTACTTATTAATAAAATAAGGCAAACTAAAAAAGCTAAAATTTTAACTTAAAAACCAAAATATGAAATATTTAAACTACTTTTTTAGTTTAAAACACTGGCAAAAATCAATTTATGGATAAAACAACAAAAATCATAAAAAATACAACTGCTATTTAAACTCAATGTAAATAGAGAACTCGTTTTTACTTACATTGAGCCTAAAAAAATATATGAAGTTTTGAAAGAACAATAATCAAAAGCCATAAATTTATAGATTTCTAAACGGTCAAATTTAAGGCATTCCATCATATTTAAAAATATAATGGATAATTCACATTATCTTATTTTAATACGACAAAAAACATAACTAATTCCTCCTTAATTCAATATCAAAAATTTATTAATTCATTCTTAGTGAGGTTATTATAGCATAATTTTATTTTAGACCAAACATTTTTTTTTTTTTTTTGCAAAATGTTAATTTTAAAATAATAAAAATTAAGACTTTAGCATCAAAAAACACGGATTTACCGGTATTTTTTCATATTTCTATTCAATAAAAAGTGAATTTTGGCCATCAAACTGCCAAACTCGGAAAAACATGAATTTTTTAAGATCATGTTTTATTAAAAAAATAATTTATTCTTTTTACACTCAGTAACTAGACTTAACTGGAAATTTTTTTGTTAATTCCTGAATTTTAAGTTTAATTTCTTCAATTTCACTAGGGCTTAAATTTTTCTTTTTTAAGACAAAATCAATAATTTCAGCAAGAATAGCAAATTCTTTTTCCTTAAAACCGCGCGAAGTCATTGCGGGAGTGCCAAAACGAATTCCTGAAGTTACAAAAGGACTTAGAGTATCATTTGGAATTGTATTTTTATTTGTAATAATATTTACTGATTCAAGCAAGATTTGTGCTTGTTTGCCTGTTAGATCATAGGTTTTTTTAACATCAACAATAAAAAGGTGATTTTGGGTTTTTCCTGATACAATTCTTGCACCTTTTTTTACAAATTTGTTTGCAAAAAAAGCGGCATTTTTAACGATTTGTTGACAATAGTCTTTAAATCAAGGCTGTAGTGCTTCGTTAAATGCAACAGCTTTTGCGGCAATTGTATTAAAAAGTGGACCACCTTGAATTCCAGGAAAAACAATTTTGTCGATTTTATTTGCAATTTCTTCAATATTTGTTAAAATCAAACCACCCCGAGGTCCGCGCAGAGTTTTTTGGGTTGTTGATGTTATTATATGAGCAATTCCAACTGGTGAAGGATGGACGCCTGTTGCAACAAGACCGGCAATATGGGCAATGTCAGCTAGCAAATAGGCTCCGACTTTGTCGGCAATTTGTCGAAAACGGGCAAAATCAATCAAACCTGAATAAGCTGAATAGCCACAAATTATTAAATTTGGTCTAGTCTCAAGAGCTATTTTTTCGATCTCATCATAATCCAGCATTTCATTTTTGTCAAGAAAATAGCTAATTCCCGTGTAAAAAATTCCCGAAAAATTAACTTTATATCCGTGAGTTAAATGGCCACCTGAGCTTAAATCAAGACCAAGAATTTTGTCTCCAGGTTTTAAAAGTGCAGCAAAAACGGCTGAATTTGCACTTGAACCTGAATAGGGTTGAACATTTGCAAATTTTGTTCCAAAAAGTTGCTTTGCACGTTCAATTGCGATTAATTCAATTTTGTCAATGAACTCACAGCCACCATAATAGCGTTTTCCGGGATAGCCTTCGCCATATTTATTGCTCAAACTTGTTCCATTTGCGCTTAGAACATCTTGAGAAGCATAATTTTCACTGGCAATTAGCTCAATTTGGTCGTTTTGCCTTTGACTTTCTAAATTAATTAGCTCAGAAATTTGTTGATCTTTAATATTAATTTTCTTGTACATTTTTCAAAAAACATAAAAATTATACAATAAAAATAAAGAAAACTCTAAAAACGAGCTGATTTTTTGCAAAAATTTTTTTTGCTTTTGCTAAGCAAAACATGGTATAATTTTTAATTTATTAGAAGGGAAAGCCATGAAAATACGCAATTTTTTTGTTAGGTTGTTTTCGCTTAATAGTTGAAAGCGTTTTTTTCTTGCTTTTTTAACATTTTCTTTTCTTGGAAGTGGTGTTTTTCTCGTTTCAAATTACTATATTTCACAGAACATTAATCGCTCAATTGAATATGGTGGTGGTGCTGAAGTTTTAGTTCAAGTTAAAACTTTGGACGGGAAAATTCCATCTTCAAAAGTTGTTCAGGAGGCAGATTCAGCTATTTTTCAGCGCTTAACCGGCGGGGCTAATTTGAATGGCACCAACGTTTTTACCGAAGGTGAAGGTAGAATAAGAATTTCACGTAATAAAATTTCTAATAACCGTGAATTAGATCAATTTATTGAAGAAATAGTCAATAAACCAACACTGACAATTACAGATATTAACACAAATCCCCTCTTTTTTGATGGTAAATTCGAAACAAACCTTAGTCTTGAAAATGGTGATGAGTCAAATTGGCTAGTTCCATTTGCTCCTGGTTCTGCCCTTTCACAGCCAAATCCCCAAAATCCATCAAGTAATCAAGTATTAATTGAATTAAAAGACAACAATGCTCAATTAGAGTGAACTAAAGCCACTGAATATATTTCAAAATTACCTCAGGGTCAAAACAGAATTTTAATTTGATCTAATATTTCTGAACTTAAAAAAATTGCCCAAGAAAAATTCCCGCTTCAGTGGGAAAATGCTAATAAAAATATATATAATTTTTTGCACGTTGGCGAAAAAACTACCCCTGATTTTTTGCCAGACCAAAAAATTTTACAACCTTCACTTAAAAAATTTCAGATTGATGCAAAAAGGTATTTAATTTCCGATGCAACAGTTAGTCAAGCTTTAAACGGGCAATCCTTTGTAATAACAGGTAATTTTTCTCCTCAAGAGGCAAAACAATTAGCATTAGATATTAATTATGGGACTGCTGATTATAAATTAGATTTTTTGTCAGCTTCGTTTGTTAGCAAAACTAAATCTGATTCGGCCTTTATTGCTGGATGAATCGCAATTGGTCTAGCCATTGGGATAATTTCGTTATTTTTGATTGTAAATTACGGTCTTTTAGGAATTGTTGCAACAATTTCACTTTCACTTTATGTCTTTTTGACATTACTTTTTTTCACAATTGTTCGAGGTGAATATTCTCCAATAACCATTTCAGCGCTTGTTGTTGGAATTGGGATGAATATTGATGCAAATGTGATTAGTTTTGAATTATTTAAATCGAGAATTTATGCCGGTAATTCGGTAATAAAAGCAAATTCGCAGGCTAATCGCACCTCTTTTAATGCAATTATTGACTCAAATGTTACAACACTGATAGCTGCGCTTGTTTTGTTCTTTTTTGGAACCAAAAATGTAAAAAGTTTCTCAATTACTCTTATTTTTTCAATTGTCTTTACACTAATAGTTACAATTGGATTTACAAAATTTTTCACAAGCTTTATTCTTAAAGCTGATTTTTTACAAAAAAAGAATAGATTTTGACTCTTAGGTATAAAAAACTTTTACTTCAAAAAATATGAACGCGGTTACCAATCGGTTTATTCACGAATTAATTATGAAAAAATTTATAAATATTCTAGATGAACCCCGCTTGTTTTGTTTTTAGGTTCCTTAGTAGTTTTTGCAACATTTGCCGGAATTTACAAGTCTTTTGGTTCAGGCTTTAATTTAGCTATTGACTTTAGTGGTGGTACAAACTTGCTAATTGAAACATCAAATTCAAGTTTTGATTTGATAAACCAAGAAAAAGCTAATAAAATAATTGATTTTTTAAATTCACATAATATTAATAGCGCAAATTCACTAATAACTTTAAATCCTTTAAACGAATCATCTTCTGTTTTTAATATTGAAGTCAAAACCCAACTAGACTTAGCTTCCAAACTTTCGAGTCTTAATTCGGAAATTCAAAGCAATTTCTCGAATATTAGAATGACAAATTATTCAATTTCAAATGAAGAAGCGCAAAAATTAATTTTTAATGCAATACTCTCAGTTGGTTTAGCGCTTGTTTTTGTAAGTATTTTTACACTGATTAGATTTAAATGAACTTTTTCATTTGCAATTATTCTTTCTCAATTATTTAATGTTTTAATGGTCTTTTGTGCGATTATTATTACTCGAATTCAAATATCTCAAAATTTGGTTGTTGCAATTTTAACTCTAATTGGTTATACTGTAAATGATACAATTGTTGTCTTTGATCGTATTAAGTCAAAATTTAGCGAAACAAATCACGTTGATGTTTACAAAAGTGAAAAAATTAACCAAATTTCATTAGAAGCAATTAAAGATACAGCTAAAAGATCTATTTTTACATCTCTAACAACAATTTTTACAATCATAGTTTTGATGATTTTCTATGAATCAATCGACGTAGTTTTCAGTTTAACAATGCTTATAGGTGTTATAATCGGAACATATTCTTCATTATTTGTTGCAACTAGAATATGAAATAAATTAGAAGCATATCGAAACTATAAAAAACAAAAAAGAATTAACGCTAAATATTGAAATGTTCAGAAGGTTCATGAACAAACATTTGCAAGCATTAATGACTATGAGAAATAAATAACCAAAAATTAAAATAATTACTAAAAATATCTATTTTAATTTTTGGTTTTTATTTTGTTAAAATTTTCTATGTTTAAAATTAAAGGTAAAAATGAAAACATTCTTAAATTCAAGTCCTAAGGGTACTTATGATATTGTTGAGCAAGAAAGTGAAATATTCCTAAAAATCCGTAATATTTTTTTTGAATATGCTAGAAAATTTAATTTCTCATATATTGAAACACCAATTTTTGAGTATGCAGAAATTTTCGAAAAAACTAGTCAAATTTCAGATATTGTAACCAAGGAACTCTATAAATTTTTAGATAAATCAAATCGACAATTAGCTTTAAGACCCGAGGGAACTGCGCCAATCATGCGGGCAATTTGACAGCATAAATTACACCAAGTTGAAAAAAAATTTTTTTATTTTGGTCCAATGTTTCGCTATGAAAAACCACAAAAAGGACGTTTTCGTCAGTTTAACCAAGCCGGATTTGAAATTACTAACTATAAACCAGAGTCATTTTTTTTACAGATTTTAGAAGTTATTCTTTTAGTTACTAAAATTCTTGAAAATCTTAAAATTCAAAACTACCAACTTAAAATTAATTACCTTTCAAATTCACAAACAAGACAAGAATATTGCAAAGCTTTAACTCAATATTTTGAAAAATATATTGATAAACTTGAACCTATTTCTAAATCACGCCTTGAGAATAACCCTTTGAGAATTCTTGATGACAAAGTAGAATCCTCTAAAGATTTTGTTAAATCATCCCCAAAAATAAACGATTTTTGATCAGTTGAAGACAAAAAAAATTTCAATTCAATAATTTCAATTTTTGAAAAATTTAAAATTAATTACGTGATTGATTATTCTTTAGTTCGAGGACTTGATTATTATGATGAATTTGTTTTTGAATTTATTGATAATGGCAAAATTCTAGGTTCAAAATTAACTTTTGCTGGTGGAGGTTGTTATAATAATTTACCACAAAAATTTGGTATGCCTAATTTTAAAAGTATCGGGGTTGCCTTTGGAATTGAGCGTCTAATAGAAATTTTCAAATCTAATTGCCCCATTAAATTAACAAATTTAGATTTTTATTTAATCGGGTTTAGTCAAGATGAAATCCTTAAAAACTTTGAACTCGCAATTTTACTTCGCGAGCAAAATTTTCAAGTTGATTTAAATAAATCGCCCCTATCAATTAAAGATGGATTCCAAAAAGCAAAAAAATCAGGCGCAAAATTTGCTTTTTTCTTTGAAAAAGATGAACAACCTGGCCAAATATCAATTAAAAATCTGCAAACATCTATTAATAAAGTCATTTCACTTTTAAATATTGATTTTAAATTTTTAAGAACAATTATAGACGGAGAAACTCATGTATAATTCAAAAAATTTATCCAAAGATCAAATTGGTAATATAGTTTCAATTCAAGGTTGAGTCCAAAATATTCGTAAAATTAAAAATAAAACCTTTGTGGTAATCCGTGATTATCACGGAATTTTTCAAGTAATTATTGACCAAAATACCAAAAAAACTGATAAATACTCAAAAGAATCTGTTGTGCGTGTTGAAGGTATTTTATCTTTAAGAAGCAATCCAAATACAAAAATTCATAACGGTGATCTTGAAATAAATGCAATAAATTTTGAAACACTTTCATTTTCAAAGCCAATCCCGTTTGAAATTCATAATGAGGCTCACGCTAATGAAGATTTACGTTTGGAATACCGATTTTTAGATTTACGCCGAGAAGTAATGCAGAAAAATTTGACTTTTCGTTATAGAGTTTTTCACTATATTCGTTCCTTCCTTTTTGAGAATAATTTTATAGAAATTGAAACCCCGATTTTGTCAAAATCAACACCTGAAGGAGCGAGATCTTTTTTAGTTCCTACTCGACAAAAAGGAAAATTCTTTGCCTTACCGCAGTCACCTCAAATTTATAAGCAACTTTTAATGGTTTCTGGATTTGAAAAATACTTCCAATTTGCCCGTGTTTTTCGTGATGAGGATTTAAGAAAAGACCGCCAATTTGAATTTTGTCAACTAGATCTAGAATTTGGCTTTAGTAATTTTGAGCAAATCTCCAATCAAATTGAAAACCTTATAAAATATTTGTGAGAAAAAATTTACTCTAATTCAGAAATTGAATTTCCGCAGCTTGATTATGATTTTGTAATTGACAAATATGGAACCGATAAGCCTGATTTGCGATTTGAAAATAAATTATTTTCTCTTGATTTTCTTGATGGTCAAGACCCACTTTTCCAAGGCAAAACGCGCGGTATTTTTCTTGAAAATGTTTTAATTTCAAAAGCAGATTACCGAATTTTTTCTGAAAAAATAAGACAACATAACGCAAACAGACTTTTGTATATTCACATTGAATCTGGAAAAATTTCGTATTTTTCTTTTAAAACTGATGAATCCGCCTTGAAATCTAAGCTTGAAAGTTGACTATTAGACAATAATTATCAAAATGGAACTTTATTTTTAATTTCTGATAATTATCAAGAAACATCATTAGCTCTTGGGGCTCTACGAAATTTATTAGCACAAAAATACGACCTTATTATTAATAAAAATGAGTTTAAATTTGCCTGAATTATTAACTGACCGCTTTTTGAGCTTGATTCAAATCAGCAAATAACTTCCGCTCACCACCCATTTACGGCACCTGTTGCTGAAAATATTGAATTTTTAGATACTTATCCTATAAAAGTTCGCGCTCAATCTTATGATCTTGTGCTTAATGGTTTTGAACTTGGTTCTGGTTCAATAAGAATTAATAATTCTGAATTACAAAGCAAAATTTTTAGAATTTTAGGTCTTAATCAAGATCAAATCAACCTTCAATTTGGCAGTCTTTTAAAAGCTTTTAATTTTGGAGTTCCACCTCATGGAGGATTTGCTTTTGGCCTTGACCGTCTAATTATGATTTTATTACAAACAAACTCAATTCGTGATGTTATTGCTTTCCCAGTAAATTCAAAAGGTTTGGACTTATTACTAAATTCACCTTCATCAATAAATCCTGAATTATTATCTGAATACAATATCAAAATTAGTGACACAGATAAAGAATAATTTCTAAAAAGTTGACAAATTTTGAATAAATAGTACAAATTAGAATATTAATTTAAGCAAAAAGAAACTAATTTTTGCCGAGTTTCCCAGTTTGATGAGGTAATTTTAAAAAAGTATCGAGTTTATTTTCCGCGCTTTTTTAACTTTTTTGGCAAAAGTTAATTACAATTTTTATTAGTGATTTATTAAGATATCAAAGTAAAAATCATACCTATTTCAAATATTCGGATCACTAGGAACACCATCAAAGTGCCAAACTCAAGAAAAATAACTATCAAAGCAAAAACACTAAATTTTAAATCTGACACTCACGAAAGAAAAATCTACTTATTAATCAAACTAAAAAAAGCTAAAATTTTAACTTAAAAAGCAAAATTATGAAATATTTAAACTACTTTTTTAGTTAAAACACTGACAAAAATCATAAAAAAATACAACTACTATTTAAACTCAATGTAAATAGAAAACTCGTTTTTACTTACATTGAGCCTAAAAAAATATATGAAGTTTTGAAAGAACAATAATTAAAAGCCATAAATTTATAGATTTCTAAACGGTTAAATTTAAGGCATTCCATTATATTTAAAAACATAACGGAAAATTCGCATTTTCTGATTTTTTTATGGCAAAAACATAACTAAGTCCCCCTAATTCAATATTAAAATTTATTAATTCATTCTTAGTGAGGGTTATTATAACATATTTTTTTCTTTGACCAAGCATTTTTTTCTACAAAGGGTTAATTTTAAAATAATAAAAATTAAGATTTTAGCTCAAAAAACACGGATTTACGGGTATTTTTTCATATTTGTATTCAATAAAACGTGAATTTTAGCCATCAAACTGGGCAACCCAGAAAAAGCAACTAATTTTCACCTTTAAAACAGCACAAAAATTCCTAAAAAATTAAGCCTTGAACAGCTTTAAATCTTTAGGAATTTATAATAAATAACAAAGAGATTTTGCAAATTTAGATAAAATTTAGTCTTAACTATAAACGTAAAATCCAAAAATTAGAATTGCTCAAATTTTAGCAATTTAATTACCGGTTTACGATAGCTTAGTCAAGAAATTATTAGGTAAATTACCGAAATAGACGCGAACATTATCAGTCATATTATTATAATTAAAGTCCCAACTTGGTTTAGTGAGGGCAGCAAAATATCTTGACCAATTATTGCGGTATAAATTTTCCCCATTGACGGAAGGAAAACAACTGAATTAATAAATAAAATAAAGAGTGAAATTATAATAATATTTAGCCAATGGTAAAAGAAAATTTGTCAAGTTTTAGCACTTAGTGCCTTAAGAATTCCAATTAATTTCATTTTTGAATCGCTCAGATTTTTGGCATAAAAGACTGTTTGAATTAGTAAAATTATAATAAATAAAACTAAAATAGCACCAATAACTATATTTGTAAATGATTGTGTATTTAATATTGTTTTTGATATACCACCTAGAGACGATTGGATTTCAAATTCTTTGTTGTTTTTAGTAAAGTTTTCAATATTATTGGCTAAATCATCATCAATATTAAAATACAGTTTCAATATTCATGGGTCAATTTTTTCTGGCTTATTGTTGTCAAGATTTTCATTTGACCCGTTGTTTTTTTGTACAGGTTTTGCTAGTTCAAAAAATTTATGATGTAAAAAGCTAAAATTTAATCTATCTAAAGTAGCCAAATTACTTATACCAACTACTTTTAGATCTACGGCTGTGTTTCGAAAAATAGGAACACTAATTTTTTGATTGTTTGGTTCTTCTATATTAAATTTTGTTGCCAGCGATTTTGAAATTATTATTTCATCTTTGTTTTCAATATTTCTTCCTACTAAATTTTTGTTGTCAAAAACAAATCTGTTTTTAAAAAAATCACTTTCATCAATATAGTCAACAGAAGAATCAAAGTCTGTCTTATCGCCATAAGTGAAAGTAACCTTAGGAGAATTAAAAAAAGGAACAATTTTTACAATTTTTGGGTTATCTTCTTGAAGTTTTGTGATTTCATCGGTAGAAAATGTGCCTATTTCTCCATTTGGTTTTTTGGTTATTACAACCGAATCTAATTGATATTCAATCGTGTTTTGCAAATTAGTGCTGCTAATATTTAAATTTAAGACTCCAAATAATAGTGTCCCAAAAAAACTGGTTAAAAAGAGCAATATAAATAAAATACTTGAAGTAAGTTTTGATTTAAAATCTGTGACTGTTAATAAAAAACCTGTTTTAAATTCCTGTTTAATTTTTGAAAGTTTTGAATTTTTAGCTGTTTTTTGATATTTTAAATTGCTGTTTTTAGCAATTAAGGACTGATTTTGGCTATTTTTGTCAAAAATTTCCTCAGTAATTTTGTTTTTTTCAATATAAACAATTTTGTCGGCATATTTTTTTGCTAAATCAAGGTTATGACTAACTACTAAAATAGTTTTGTTTTTGGCAATATTAGCTAAATTTTCAAATACAATTTTTGCATTTTCAATATCTAAATTTCTTGTTGGTTCATCAAGCAATATAAAACTACTATCACGTGAAAGTGAACGTAAAATTGCAATTCTTTGCCTTTCACCCCCAGATAAATTATTTACTTTTTGTTCAAGTTGTTCAGTTTTTATCGACATTAAATTTGCATTTTGATTTAATGCATTTTTGTCTAAAAGTTTATTTATTACATTATTTCCTATTAAAATATTGTCATTAGATGTAATTTTTTCAATTAAATTAAAATCTTGAAAAACAACATCAACTAATGGTTTTTTAATTTCAGAACCATTTTCATCAAAAAAAGAAATGTTTCCACTATCTTTTTTCGTAAAGCCGGCAATTAAATTAATAAGAGTTGTTTTACCGATTCCTGATTCGCCAACTACAAAAGTTACTTTGTTCGAAGGAATTTCAAGATTTAGTGAACTAAAAATAAATCTATCATCAATTTTTTTTGTTAAATTTTGAATTTTTATCATCTAAATAAACCTCTTGTTTGGAATTAAATAATTCAATAGGAACTTTGCTCATTTTTTTAGGTCATGTTACGCTATTTTGACATACGGGTTGCTCCTTGGGTAAAAACTCCGCTATATTTTGTTGACCGTTAAATTTAAAAGAAGGACTAGCATAAACACTAATTCAATAATTAACAAATAGTTTTATTTTATCTACAGTATTATCTGTATTATTTTCTCATCAATATGAATTTCTTTTAGACCAGATTTTATCTTTGCCCTTCCACTCAACGTTGTCTTGTCTAAAAACCCACCATGATACACAAATTTTTTTAGTGCATCTATTTTAATATTGAGTTCACCGTTGTTAGTTTTTAATATTTTGTGTTGTTGTTTCTTTTATGTTTTAGCAGTTATTGCGAATATTGAAGAGGATGTAATTATTAAGATAGTAATTTGGATTTTACTTACCTCATAATATACCTCACTTATTATTTTTAAATAAAAAAATTATAACAAATTTTTAGTTTTTTAAATACATTTATTTATTAAATGAAAAAAAATTTAAAAAAATAAAAAAATCAATTATCTTTAAAATAAATTGTAGAAAAAATTCGGACAATTAGCTTTTTTTCAGTGATTTTGATTGTAGTGCTTTTATTTATATTTTTTGCATTTGGTCTTAAAAAATGTGAAAATAATTTGCCTCATATAAAAACTTTGCTTTTATATGAAATGTGACTTTAAAGTCTTGAATTGTTATACAAATTAATAAATGAACTTATTTTTTAGAAGCAACAGTTACATTTTCAAAATTTTGGTGTTCAACATTGATTAATTCTAGTTGCAAAGAGCTATGAGAATCTAATAGGATTGTTTAAAAATAAATTAATATACTAATTAAAATCACAACTTATAGGTTTTTTAATTATTTGTTGTATAATTAAATAATTAAATAATTAAATAATTAAACTCTCACGAAATAGGAAAAATTATGAACAGAAAAAAAGTAAAAACCAATCCAATATTTTTATTTGGGGTTGGTATTGTTTCGCTTGTTGTTGCCTCCTGCTCAACCTCAACCTCAAATTCATTTCAAAATTACATTGACCCAAATCAAAGTCTTCAAAAAAATCAGGTAGATAATTTTTTTCTCCAGTATCCTAATTTTCTTGAAGCTATTAAAAATAAAATAAAAGATAGCTTAAACATTTCCTCACAAAATTTTTCAAATTCAGAATATTTGCCCAAACTTTCTCAATTTGTAGAACAATACTCATCAACATTAGATTTATTTCAAAAATTCGAGTCGAATTTTAAATCTAAAACAATTGATAAGTCTTTTAGTGTTAACGAGGAGAAATACAATAATTTAAAAAGTGAAATTGAATCATTTAATAAAAAAATTCTAAATTCATCTAATTTTGAAACTAAATTTGATGAGTTTTTAACCAAAATAAGCGAATTAAGCGCGGAAATTACTAAAACCAATAACACCCTGAGTCAGGAACTTTCAACTTATAGCTGATTTAACACGATTTTAAAACATGCAAACCTTGTTAATCTTAAAACCTTAAGTGAACAAATTAATGACAAAATTACCACTTTATATAAAAATGATAATAAAGAAGAAATTGAAAATTTCACCTCAAATTTACTTATATTAGAAAATATTATTGCTCAAATTAAATCAATAAAAAATGAATATTCAACTGAGAAGAATGAAGTTTTCAATAATTTAATTACAAATTTTAATTCAAATATAAATTCTGGTAATTTAATTAACAATGTCACTGATTCAATTGAAAATCTTAAAAATATCCAAACTAATTTAGAAAAAATTGTTAATAAGTCAGCAGAAAAAAACGAAAAACTACAAGAATTAAAAAAATCTGCTATTTTAGATGTTGAAAAAGCCGCTAATTTATCCCAAACAGTTCAAAGTAATTTTAAAGAAAAAATAGAAAACTCAATTACTGAATCACAAATTAGTCAAATTAAGGAATTTATTTCAGAATTAGAACATGTTGCATCGCTTCTATCTTCATTGAAAACAGAAAAAGCAAAACTAGAAAATGAGCCTAATTATTTAAATTCTGAAAATAAAACAGAATTAGATAATTTAATGAGTTCCTTAAATTTATTAGATCAACAAAATAAGCTTGTATTAAATGATGAGATTTCCACTAATACAAAATATTTTTTATCTAATGTTTTAACACTCCATGAAAATGTAAAATCAGAAATAGCACGTCTTAATGGCGATGTCAAGCTAAACGAAGCTAAAAAAACTTTGGAAAACCAATTATTATCAAGCAAATTTAGCCCAAATTTTGTTTCTAATATTAAAGCACTGACAGATTCAAAAAAATTAGTTTCTGATATTAAACATATAAGTTCTTATATTTTAAAATTAGCAGATTCCCTTGATTTGTATAGTGTTGAAGTGAAAAATTTTCAATTTTTGTTGAAAAACTCAACTACATCTACAACAAATAAGCAAGAACTTGAAGAAAAAAATAACAAAATTAAAGAAAAATTAGACCAAAATCTCCGACTCAATGTAATTGATAATGAAAATTTACCCACATTTGTTGATGAATTTGCTAATTTAGTCACTTCATTTTCGCAAACAATTTTAGATTTAAAAACGCAAAATGACCAAATTGTGCAAGAAAAACCACCAGCAAAAATTGTACAAAATTTATCAGATTTTAAACAACAAGCCCAGAATGTCCTAAAAATTAGTCTTGATGACCAAGGACTTGACCATCATAGTATAAGAAAATATCTTACTTCTGCTTCTTTTAACTTTCAAAATGCGAATCTTTGGTTAAAAAAACCACAAAATGATGAAATAAATTTCAAATTATTAGACTTATCATTAGATAGTAACAACAGAAATATTTTAGTTCTTAAATATCAAGCGACTTCAAT
Source organism: Mesomycoplasma ovipneumoniae SC01 (assembly GCF_000218525.1). Classification (GTDB taxonomy): domain Bacteria; phylum Bacillota_I; class Bacilli_A; order Mycoplasmatales; family Metamycoplasmataceae; genus Mesomycoplasma; species Mesomycoplasma ovipneumoniae_A. The sequence goes on from NZ_AFHO01000012.1 coordinate 93,537, forward strand.
AAAAAATCCCTTAGATTCAACAATTTTATCCACCCAACTTTTAATTCCTAATGATAATGTTGACTTAAATGCGATAGTCTCTTCGTTAAATATAGATTTTCTTGATGACTATTTTAATATTAACTATAATTCATTTCTTGATTTTGAAAAAGAAAGTTTTTATAATCAGGACGTAAAAAAATTTATTTCAGAAAATTTTTCCCAATCAAAACAAACAATCGAAAAATTTTTTCATGTTGCATTATCAGACCAACCTGAATTAACCTTTTCCAACGATAATAAAATATCATTAAATTTAGATATTAAATTTAATAACCAAGTTATTAAAACAGTCAGTGTTAAATCCAAGAAAGAAGTTAGCTTTAAAGAAAAGGATAACTTGCCAGTAAAAATTGGATATACTCAAAACTTTAAAAACACTAGTTTTTATAATCAAACCTACCTTAGCGATTCTGAATATATTGATTTTGATTTTTCAAGATCAAATAATCCATTAGATTATTATTGGCAAATTGAAGAGCCTTCAGGTGCTGGCGGGGTTGGTAGTTATTGATTTTATAAATATTTATTAAAACCAGCTTTAGAATCATTGCAAAAAACAGGGGAAATTCCTGCAAATAAAAAATTTAAAACTTTTAAAGAAAACCCAAAAGTTGTAAAAGTTTCAGAAATTGGTTCAGAAAATCCAGCGCAACCAGATGAATTAAGCAAGGCCGAGCTTGACAAAATTTTTGATAAAATTTTAAAAGATCAACAATTTTTTACCTACGAAATTCCTGAAAATGCCACAATTTCATTTTCAACTTTTGATGTTGATAAAGAAAAAAGAAGAGTTTTAACCTCAAGTACCACTCAAACTATCTCCCTAAAATTATTAATAAAAAATGACCAACACACTAGAGAAGAAATTCTACAATTTGCGCCTAAAGATTACTTAAAACCAATTTTATCACAGCGTGATAAAGCTGATTTAGCGCTAATTGAAGAAATTTTAAGTGATTCTAGTGGTAAAAAATTATTTAAAAACACAAAAATTAACGATATTGATTATACCCACGGTCAAATTTCACTAGCCGGAAAAACGAATTCAGAAATAATTGACTCACTTAACAAGCTTTATACATTTGCTAAAATCGGTAAATTTGAAATTTTTGCAAAAGATGTTATTTCTATAGACATTTTAAAAGGTCAAGCAAAAATTTTCTTTTGATACAGATTTAACGGCCTAGAATTTCCGCTAATTGTTGAAGGAATCAAAACTTCTGAAGAGTTCAAAACTGAAAAAGCCATTAGTTTTTCAAATTGACTGCCAGCCACTTATAGTGATATTAAACCTAAAAACGGTTCTAATTTCACCAGCGAAGATTTTTCGCCAGTTGTAGAAAAAACAACACAAAATGGCAAAGAAATCTTAATAAGCAATGAGATTTCCGCTGATGACAAATCAATAATTGATAAAATTAATAGTCGCCACTTTGATTATCGTTGAGTAAGCGGTGAATTTTATAAAAAAGCACAAAAACACGTAAAATATAGACTAATTGACCCGGCTGATATTGTTGAACAAAAAGCTGAATCAAAGTTAAATTATTTACTTCAAATTAAAACTAAGAATGAAACTGCTAAAAATAGTGATTTAGATAAGTTTAAAAATACAGAAATCAAACCTGAAGGTGAAGACAAAAAAACTGTACAAAATAGTGAAAAATTACCAATAATTGTCGAAAAGCAAATATTTTTTAATAATGATCCTGAAGTTCCACTTGATACTTCAAAAATTTTAAAGAATTATTTTGTATATTATTATGATGTTAAAACCACTAATATACCAGGGGAAATGACTTTCAAACTTGGTTTTATTAACAAAAATAACACAAATATCCGCTATAGTTCTAACAAAGACATAAAATTACAAAACTTAGAAAATGATTATAAAAACAAACTTTATCCTGAAATAATTCTAAATAGAATCAAATATTCTGATTTTGTCCACAAAAATAATAGATCACTAACACAACAAGCGTTAAATAACAACAATTTTAAAGATCTTTTTGACATCAAAGAACAAGCTCTTAGTTATAATAATTTTAAAATCTCAAAGGAAAATTTACAATTTCTTGAGACAAAAAAACATAATAATAAATTATATTTCCGTCTAAAATATGTTAATGGATCACATATTGTTGAAGGATCAACTTGATATTTTTTAACAAATATAAATAACCAAAATATTCAGACCAATATAGATTTAGACACACAAAAGCCATTAGTTACTTTATTTGATTCTGGAAATGAAGTAACTAGAAGTCGTGAAATTGAACCTTATTATAAAGATTTATATTGAAATTACGATAATTCTACAAAAACAGCTAAATGAACATTAAAAGAAAAGTATTTTTCTGAAACATTCTTAAAGAATGATCCTAAAAACCGGAAAATAAAACTACAATTATTTGCAAATGCTTTAGTTCAAAATACCCAAAGACTTACCCGAATCACCGGTGGAACTGACTTAATCACAAAAAAACCAATTAAAGGCGGTTATGATTTTAGTTTTGACTTTGAAAAATTAGCAAGTGGCCAAATAATAGTAATTACTGAAAAAACCAAAAATGTATTTTTTGAAGATCCAAACAAAAAATTTGTGGATTTTAGTTTCAATTTAAGTGCTCAATATATCAAAAATCAAGGGATTGAATTTAAATTATGACTAAATAATTCAGACCTTGGTTTAATTGTTGACAATGTTCTTGATCATGTTGAAAAAGGACTTGCCTTTTATAATACCCCAAAATTTGACACTTTTGATCCAAAAAAAGCCTTTATTATACATAAAGCCGGAGCAAGAGTTCATATTGAATACACAAACTCGCTTGAAAATGAAGATTTTGGTTCTAAAACAAATCAATTTGACTATAAAAATATTGACTACACTAATGAAGAACAGCCAATTTCATTTTTTACCAATTCAGAGGCTTACAATTTAGAAAAATATAATCCAAACCAAAATGTTTCTTATAAATTACATGAAGGATATTTACAAGATTTAGACTTTTTACATAAATCTTGGGATACTAAAAATTTCCCACTCGCAAAAAATTTATTATCTAGAACGTTTGGCTTTACTTTTGGAAGTGCAACCATGCTTGCAAAAGTAAATGATGATCCTAATGATGGCAAATTTTACATAATCACAAATAATCATGTCGAAGGCGGCGGAAAATTTGATTTAAATTCTCTTCTTGGTCAAGATTTAACTAAACTTTTATCAAATAATCGTTACATGGCTATTGGAAGTAAATATTATTCTAATTCAATTGATGGCGGTTATAGTTACTGAGGTGGACAAAACAGTGTCAAAAATGTTCCTGCTTGACTAGTTTGAACAGGCACTAAGCAACCGGATGTAAATCAAAAAAACTCAAAATTTGTTGACATAACTGTTTTAATAGTTGATATTAAACCTTTAATTCAAGCAGCTTATGAAAAAGGTGAGTTCCAAAAAGCGGCCTGATTATTGAATTGATATAAATTGCCTAACTTAAAATTAAATACAAATGGTCAATCAGATTTAACATTTTTTGGTCCAAATGTTAAACATTTTGGAATGAATGGATTTCCTTATGCAAAACAAAGTGGTTATATAATTAATAGAGCTAAATCAGATCAACAAAATATTTCTATTTCAAATCAAAAAGGCTATACTCCTACATATTTTAATGCTGGTAATTCCGGAACTGGAGTATTAGGGCTAAATGATGAGTATATATCAACAATTAATGCAGGTTCACCACTTACATTTTTACAAAGTTGGAATTATTCAACAGCAAGTCATAATTATTTTGGAATAAATTGACAAAATGAAAAACCGCTTGAACTAAAAAATAAATTTAGTTTGTCTGCGATGATAATGAGACTTAATGCTCAAAATCCGCTCGAATATAATCTCCCGTGGTTTTTCAAGGATTTTGAAAAATAAAATAATTTTAAGGTCTACAAATTAGTTTATTAATTTAGTCTATTTGCTTGAAATTTCCTATTTTTGCTGATTTTATTGAGATTAAAATTAAAAAGTTCAAAATCCCGAGTTTCCCATTTTGATGAGATAATCTTAAAAAAGTGTCTGGTTTTAGGCGCTTTTTTAACTTTTTTGGCTAACTCAGGAAAAAATAACTATCAAAGCAAAAACACTGAATTTTAAATCTAACAATCACGAAAGAAAAATCTACTTATTAATAATAAAGCAAACTAAAAAAGCAAAATTATAAAATATCTGAGCTACCTTTTTTAGTTAAAACACTGGCAAAAATCAATTGATGAATAAACAACAAAAATCATAAAAAATACAACTACTATTTAAACTCAATGTAAATAGAAAACTCGTTTTTACTTACATTGAGCCTAAAAAATATATGAAGTTTTGAAAGAACAATAATTATGAGCCATAAATTTGTAGATTTCTAAACGGTTAAATTTAAGGCATTCCATTATATTAAAAACATAATGGAAAATTCGCATTTTCTGATTTTTTTATAGCAAAAACATAACTGATTCCCCCTTAATTCAATATTAAAATTTATTAATTTATTCTTAGGTGAAACTAATTATAACCTAAAATTTTTTTAGACCAAGCTTTTTTTTAAAAATTTTTTGCAAAAGGTTAATTTCAAAATAATAAAAATTAGGATTTTAGCATCAAAAAACAAGCATTTACGGCTATTTTTGCATATTTATATTGACTAAAAAGTGAATTTTTGCTTCAAACTGCCAAACTCGCAAAATTCGCGTGAATATAATCTTCCTTGATTTTTCAAGGATTTTGAAAAATAAAATAATTTTAATGTACAAAAATTAGTTTATTAATTTAGTAACTCGCTTAAATTTTCCTATTTTTGCTGATTTTATTGACATTAAAACTAAAAAGTTCAAAATCAATTTAGTCTAAAAAGTCACAAAAATTTGCCAAAAATAACTAAAAAAAGAGTAAAATTTACTTTTAAAACATAAAATAAAGTAAATTTTACTATTTTATTGAAATAAAATCATAAAAAATGCCTTTGTAGTGCTATAATTTTAAATATTTGATTAAAAACCATATAGAGGAAAAATATATATGCCTAAAAATACTAATAGATTAGCAATAGCATTGACCGCTGTTGGCGGTATTGCTATTTTTGCAACAACTATTGGGCTTGTAACTCGAATTCGCTATACAGGAGAAAATCCCCGAGCTGAGTTAGAAAATTTAGTTTCTCGAGTCCAAAATGTTGCCTTTAAATCTGATGTCTTTGATGATTCTACCACATATAGTCAAATAAAAGCACAACTTTTTGATAATAGTGGAAAATTAATAGCTGGCACAGATTTAAATAAATTTATATCCTTTTACACACAGGTCAACTCCAAACTACGTAAATTTGAGCCAACTTTTGCACCAAATAAGCCATTTTTAGAATTTATTGACTTAATTCCAAATGATAATGATCAAAGTTTTGAGCTTCGTTTTCGTGCAAAGCACCAAATTGACAACAATCGCACAGCATTTTCAACAATTATTTCTAAAAAAGTTTCATTTGCACAACGTTCACAATTTGCTCTTGCTGAATTTAATTCAAATCTGGAAAAAATAACCAAAAGCTTCAAAGAAAATATCCAAAATTTAAGAAGAACAGATTTTAGTTCTAATTTTTCAAGTTCAAATTTAACTGATCAAAAAATTGCATCTTTAACTCGTGTTGAAGATTTTGCTGCTGATATTAATAGAGCTGGAACTCAACTTGAAGCTGTTGAAAAAATAAGTCAATATTTCCCTGATTTTCAAAAAATAATTAACGAATTAAACTTTGATCAAAATAATTCATTCCCTTTTAAACAAGGAACAATTTACAATTTTAGTTTAGAAAAACACCCTGGAACTAACAGTTTCATCTTAGTTGGTCCAAATTCAGTTCCAAGTTTTTTAGTTAAAGCTGAATTAAGTGATGAAGCAAAATTTGAGCTTAAAAATTTCAATATTGAAGATGCCCAATTGCTTGAAAAAATTGATTTAGTTCCGCAGACTAGTCCAACTTCAGAATCAAGCCAAAATCAAAATGAACAAACAACAACTGATCAGACTGCAGAAAAACAAGCAAAACAGCCAACTTATTTTGCTGATTTAGACGATATTTTGTCTAAAATTTCAATCAGAAAATTAAATTTTCTTGATTTTAAAGTTGGAAGTCAGCCAGTTACTCAAGCTAGCTTATTAACTTCTGAAAATCCGGAAATTAGACAATTAGTTCAAGTTGCCTCTGATCTTACCCAAAGTCAGAGCCAACCTCAAACTGGTCAAGAAGTGCAACAAACCACCACAGGAGAAGCTACAGCATCAGCTGGTACAGGAGGAGCAGGAACAACCGACTCAAACACACAATCAACCGGAACAGATGTAGCATCAACCGGAGCAACCACAGAACAATCTAACGGACAAACTGGTACAGATCAACAATCTACCGAAACTCCTCCAGCTCAACCTAAAGATGAAAAAGCGGAATTAGTCAAATATCTCGAAATTTCAAATCACACTATAAATAGCTTTTTAGGTAGTTTTAATAACAAAATATATTCTTCTATTAGAGAAAAATCTAAAGAAGTAATAGATAAAATAAATTCTGAATTATTAATTAAGCCAATTTCTCTTGATTTTGGTGATTTTAATCCATATTTTGCCCAAAGACAACCTCAAGGCGTTGATTTTTATTTTGATCTTTCTAAAGCACAAGAAAAAGATGGTGTTAATGCAGAAAATTCAAATCTTGAAATTCCGGTTGTTATTAATCTTTATTCCAGTTTTTTTGGTGACTCTGAAAACAAACTTTTAAGATCTAAAACTTCAATTTTTGAGCTTCCTAATTTCAAAAAAGTTACCCTAGCACAATCAGGACAAACAGGAACAGATATTGCTTCTAATTTAGATCCAGAGCGAAAAACATACTACAATCTTGACGGACTGCCTACAACATCTTCTCAAGCAGCTACAATTTCTGTTTCAACAGCTGCAACAGCAGCCACCCAAAATAAACAAATTAGAATTGGTTCAACAACAGCTTATATTTCTAAAACTGAATTAGAAAATTTAATTGGCGATACTAGTCAAACTGGTGAGCAAACCGATCAAACTACTGAATCAAAAGCTCCTAAATTTGAAGAAATTAAGAAAATTATTGGAAATCCTTTCCAATATGCCTATGATTTTGATGCAAATGAATCAATGTTAAAAGCTTGAGTCGGGCAACAAAAATTCCCTAAAATTGAAGATTTTGCTAGTTTTATGCAAAATAATTTAGTTGCATCAAAATTCAATATAAAATCATTAAGATCTGATAAATTTTTCAAAAATGAATATGATGTTGCTTCCTTTTATGCGTATTTAATCCAAATGGAACCTGCTGCGGTTTTAAATTATCTATTTGAAATTGCTAAAGCAAATGGTTTAATTGATAAAAACGATTCAATTAATCTAAGTGATATAAGAAATAACAATATTTTCAGTATTGCTGCAGATGTTAAATTTAAAACAACTGACCCAGTTTATTCACTTGATTTTAACAACCATTTTTTAGGTTTTGATTCTCGTGGTTGAATTTCTAATCTATTTTTACCAAAAACTGTTTGGGAAAAAGTAAAAGATTTTACCAATGACAGTGATATTTTTAACCAATTAAACAAATATTCAGCTGTAAAAATTGACTCAAGTTCAACATCTGGTTCAACAGCAATTGCTAGTTCAGGAACTGATGAACTTTATAAATCATTGCAAGACGCTGCTAAAAAAATTAAAGAAAATCTAAAAACACAAAGTTCCACAATTTTAAAAGCCGGAGCTAATGGGAATAATTCTGGCGGCGGCGGTGGTGGCGCTGGAGGTGGTTCGGGTTCAGCCGGAGCTTCAACCCAACCTTCTTCAATCGAAGCTGAAATTAAAAAATTCTTCCAAGAAAAAACACAACCACTTAGCACCTTAAAAGATTTACTGCTAGCATTTTACTATAAAGCTAAAGAATTAACTAAGTTTAGTGCTTGATCAAAATTAGGCAATGATCTAGATTATAAAATTGTTTTTGAAAAACAAGGTGCAGTGGCTACAGCTGTCTCAGTTTCAACTACTTCAGGAACTACCGAAAGTCTTCGTACACCTTTTGGAATTGAGGACTATAAATTAACTTATTATTACAAAGTTTTTGACAAAAATACTGGTGTTGATAAATATCAAAGTCCAAAAATTGACTTACATTTATGAGTTAATACACAAGATACTCAAAAAAGTGAAACAGATGAATTAAATAAGGCCGTTTTGAGTATTCCGCCATCATTTTCGCTATTTTTCCTCAAAAAAGCGGATTTTGATAAGATCAAAAAAGATCAACCCGGAAACCCTGATAAACCTGAAGAATCTCAAAAATCTAATCAAGAGAGCCATAAAAGTTTTGAACAAACCGAAGTTTTCAAAGAAATTCAATCAAAAATTCAAGAAAACAATAAAGATCTCAAAATTTCAGTTGTTTCAATAGATGAAGATAAAATTAATCCTCAAAAATATAAAGTTGTGAATTTGCAAGTCGAAAAAAGTACACCAACCACCGAAACCACCGAAGGTTCTTCAACCGTTAATTCAATTAAATCAAGTCTAAGTTTCCAAGTTAGAATTGCGCTTGACGATTTTAATCAACAATAAAAATTTCTACCATTTTAAAGGAGAAAAATGCTTAATAAAGAAAATAAAGTAAAAAGTATAAAAACAATAGTTTCAACAGGTTTTTCGATCACCGCAATTCTTACAACAATCGTTGCAGTTCCAATTGGTCTTACAATTTTTGAGCGCTCATATAGTTCACAAATTTTTGGAAACGTTGATAAAAATCAGGTTGTGGATTTAAAAACTCAATCAACTTTTAGCGAAGAAGATTTCATTAATGCCCTTAATAATCTAAAATTACATGACCAATATAAAAATTTATCAGCAAAAACAGCCCTTGCCTTAGCTAACAATCCTTCATATGCTTTCAATTTTTTAAAAGCATATGACTTTAGTCCAATTACTAAACACAATTTTAGGGTAGTTTTAGATATTGAAAAAGCAAGCGCTTCTGGTAGCGAAGTAAAAAATGTTGTAGTTTATGCTCATTCAGACCAATTCAAACTTACTTATTCAAAACAAACTGACCTTAAAGGTTTTGCTCAAAGTGATAAAGCTGATGGTGATTTAGTTGGATTCCAAATTGACCTTGAAAAGTCAAAATTAGAACTTTTTGGAACAAAAAGTTCTAATTTAACAGCTTCTGAAGTTGCTTTTAAACTTGATAATGATTTTCAAGCTTCTTATAAAAGAACACGTTCAAAATCACAAGCTTTTTCTGATGCTTTATTCGAAAATGGATTAGGTTATAATTTAGTTAACACCTTAGGTTTACCTTCAATTTTGGAAAAAGGTTATGTTTTAGCGCCAAAAACTGTTGAAAATCAAAAAGCTAAACAAGAAAAAATGGTTATGATAGGTGAGTCGGACACCAAAAGAGTTGACAGTCTAATGAAAGTTGAAAACTTAGTTTTCAAAAATCTTGATGACAAAGCCGGAACTCTTTCAATTTCTTTTGAACTAATGGATCCAACTGGCAAAGTTATCAAAGAATTTGACTTTCCAATTTTAGGAATTAAAAAATTAAGTGTTGATGTCAAAACTGTCGAGCAACAAATTCTTTCACAATTTAGTGATTTTGTTCAATTAAAACCTTTTGTTCAACTTGCACTTGTCAAAGATAATTTAAGTTTGGCCCAAAGTATTTACAAAACCGATAATAACCCCGTTAATCTCGCCAAAGTCTTGAGCAGAATTGCGCAAAACTCACAACAAAATGGACGACAGAGCCAAGTTTCAACCCAACTTTTCCAGGATTCAGACCAAAATTCACAAGCTAATAATGCCAAAGTTGAAATAAACCGTCAAGATTTTAGTGCTTTTTTCAATTTAAAGCCTGAGAGAATCCAAGTTCCTGGTATGGATGGTTATTTTGTTGAAATTAATTCAATTGATTTAGCAAAAAATTTATCCCAAGAGCAAAAAGATAAACTTTTAAAAGAAAATAAAGTTTCTTTTGATGTTGATTTTCAAATAAAAAAACAACTAAATATTCAAGCGCCTTACCTTGAGAGTGAATTTGTTAAGTCAAATTATCCGCCAGTTCTTGAATCTTCACTTGCCAGATTAGGAAAAGGAAATAATTCTAAATTTGTTTTAGTTGATCTTGGTTCATCAAAATCTAGTTTTGAAGTTCAACTTGATTATGATGAAAATCAGCGAAAAGTTATAAATGCTGTTTTAAAACAAAATTCTCAAATTGACTTTGAAAATTTAGACAAAATTGATTTTGCAGATCCAAAAATTCAAAACTTTAATCCTCTAGCTAAAACTTTTGAATTCAGAAAAAACCCTAATGGTCCAAAATTAACTTTAGAATATGTTAAATCTCTTGTTTCAGAAGTTGTTGATGATGCTAAAAAACAAAAAACTTTTGATCAAGTTGCCAGAAAACTTTTCTTTTTAGATTTAGGAATGGAGCCCGAAAGTGCCAGAGCACTCCAAGATTATATAGCTAGAAACAAACCAAGATTTGAACCATCTACTCCTACAGATAAAGGCAGTGAAAAACCAGCAGAAACTGAAAAAAAACCAGAAGGTGATGGATCCCAAACACCTGAAAGCGCACCAGCAGAATCTCAATCTCCAGCTGCTGCGCCAACTCCAGCTCCAGCTACACCTTCATCTCCAGCTCCAGCCGCTGGCGCACCTGCTGCCGCAGCACCCGCAGCCGCTGGCGCTGCCGCAACAACCACAACTTCTTCAGAAACAGGAACCCAAACAACTTCAGCAACAGCGTTCCAAGATGATCAAATTACTACTAAAACTGATACTGAAACAAATGAAATTTCAACTTTCAATGGTTTAGGTGTTGGGCTTTGAGGATTTTTACAAAAATCTAATTATTCTGAACTTGGTCAAACTGATTATCAAGCGCAAATAGTTAAAAAATCTGATAGTCAAATTGATGTAATTCTTAGTTTTGGCCCAACAAATGAAACAGAACAAAAAGATGCAAACCCTAAAGCTATTTTCTCAATTACAAAATTAGTAGATGATACTGATTATGATGTTTTAAGAAGTTTTAATCCAACTGTATTTTTTGATTTTCGTGAAAATCAGAAAATAGATATAACTGGTCAAATTACAAAAATACAACCACTTAACCGTGGAGATGTAAAAATTGATCTTGTAAAAGGTGAAGATCATGTTCCTAGTCAAGATGGATTATTAGTAAGTAAAGCTGTTGAAATTAGTCATGTTTCTGCAACTTCAGGTCAGAAGACAACGCCAACAACACCCGCAAGTACAACTACAACAGAAACAACAGCACCAACAACCACGACTACAACCGGGACACCAACTCCAACTCCTATAACAACTACAGCCACTAATACTTCCAAAAAACAAATTCTTGAATCTGGAGTAATATTTTTGGCTTTTCAACCGCACAATATTAACAACAATAAAAAACATTATTTAATTGCATCTGAAGACGGCAAAGGTATTTTCATTAAGAAAACCAAACTAGGCGATGGAAAAACCGAGAAATTTGTTTTAGGTCTTGATGAAAATCCGGGTTACACTTCTTCTAGTGGAAGTACACAAGTTGACTCAATTGTCGCTTTAATTTCCGGCGCTGATGGCGAAGCTGACACAAGACTCCAATTTAGTGAGCCAAGTTCAACTCCTGGTTCTGGTGGTGGCGGTGGTGGTTCAAGCAATGGGTCTACCGCTGAAGCAACAAACATAATTCAACTAATTTTTGGATTTACCCCTCCAGATCCTTTCAGACAAACTAATGTAAACAAAGGTGAAGCTGATGACTTTGACTTTATTAAAGATGGAGATTTAATGTTCTTAACTTTATTAAAGAATCAAAATAAATGGACAATTTGACTTACTTCAGCAAAAGCAAAAAACCCTTATACTCAAAGAATTTCTAGTGTTTTAGACCTAAGTTTTTCACGGGTTGATCATGCTAAAAATCTAACTTGAACTCATTTAGGTCCTAAAGTTGAAGCAGGTTCTACAGCTGCATCTGGAACATCTGGAGCATCTGGCGGATCTGCAACAACTACAACCCAAACCCAAACCGCCTCTCCAGCCCAAATCTTGCTCAAAGGTTTTGCCGTTTATGACTCACCTACTTTAGCAACAAATGTTGAGGCAGTTTCAAGTTTAAATAATCATTTTATTAAAAAATTCATTAATTAATTTTTTAATAAAATAAATGAGAATCAAAAAAGTAAACTTTTAAAGACAAAAGTTTACTTTTTTGTATTAATAATAATACTTTATATTAAAATATAAAATAAATCATTATAATTATTATATTATGCAAACAAATCCTTTTTATTCTGGAATTAGACTAATAGATCTTCCACAACCGGTTTTAATTAGTCTTTCTGTTATTTTTTTTGTTCTTGCGATAGTTTCAATTTCATTTCACAAATACACAAGAAAAAAAATTCAACAATACAAAGAACTTCAAATGGAAGATTGGAAAAGAGAAAATCCGGGCAAAAAACATTTCACTTACGAGCAGACAAAAATGTTTTTACCCGCTTGACAAAGAGCAAAATACAATGCCCACATTTTTTTGTCTGTAATTTTCGTTGTTGGCGGTTTTGTTTTTGCATTTGGCAACACACTAACAACTTTATAAGTCTAATTTTTGCTGTTTTTGTCGATAAAATTATTTTTTCTTAGTTTTTCCCAAAAACTTAAAAATTGACAAAAAAATTTTTAATCTTTTCAGACCCCAAATACAAAAAAATCCTATAAATTCATAGGGTTTTTTTATTTTTTGCGCATAAAAAAAGTAAAAAAATAAATTTAAAAATAAAATTTTTTAAAAGCCTTTTTATTTTTGGTAAAATTATAGTCCATTTAATTTTAATTACTTAAAGAGCTATTTAGAGGTGAAAAAATGAGTCAAGAAAACAACAACTTAAACTTAAAAATTAAACAAAAAAATGATTACTATAACCTTTCAGTTTCGCCTCTTGAGTATGCCTATAACAATTTTTCGGGCAAAATGCGGGCAGTAAACTGAAATGTCATCAATGATCCTAAAGATTTAGAAGTTTGAACACGTGTAGTTCAAAATTTCTGAATTCCAGAAAAAATTCCGCTTTCAAACGATTTAGAATCATGAAGAACTTTATCGCCAGAATGACAACAACTTGTAACCCGAACTTTTACTGGTCTAACTTTGCTTGATACAATTCAAGCAACAATTGGAGATGTAGCCCAAATTGGTCATTCTTTGACCGATCACGAGCAAGTTATATATGCTAATTTTGCTTTCATGGTAGGAGTTCATGCTCGTTCTTATGGTTCGATTTTTTCAACTTTTTGTTCAAGTGAAGAAATCGAAGAGGCACACAATTGAGTAATAAATAACGAAAAATTACAAAAAAGGGCAAGAATTTTAATACCTTTTTATGTTGGAAAAGATCCTTTAAAATCAAAAGTTGCTGCCGCACTAATGCCTGGTTTTCTACTTTATGGCGGTTTTTATCTCCCTTTTTACCTTTCTTCGCGTTCAAAATTGCCAAATACTTCTGATATTATTCGTTTAATTTTACGCGACAAAGTAATACACAATTATTATTCAGGCTATAAATATCAAAGAAAGGTTGAAAAACTAAGCCCTGAAAAACAAAAAGAAATGAAAGACTTTGTTTTTGATTTACTTTATAAATTAATTGACTTAGAAAAAGATTATTTATATGACTTATATTCTGAAGTTGGACTTGCTGAATCTGCAATAAAATTTAGTCTTTATAATGCAGGCAAATTTTTACAAAACTTAGGATATGACTCACCTTTTACAAAAGAAGAAACTGAAATTGAACCTGAAGTTTTTAGCCAATTATCAGCCCGCGCAGACGAGAATCATGATTTTTTCTCAGGAAATGGTTCTTCTTATGTAATGGCACTTGCCGAAGAAACAGAAGATGAAGATTGGGAGTTCTAAAATGGAAAACAACAAAAAACCCTATGAATTAAGCGATTATCCTAAACCTAAAGGCGAAATTTTTCTTGTTTATTTCTCTTCAATTTCTAATAATACTCACCGTTTTATTGAAAAACTTGGACTGAAAAATCAAAGAATCCCAATTGATATGGATTCTCAAATCGAAGTTAATCAAGATTATGTACTTTTTTGTCCTACTTACAGCGGCGGAAAAGGTGAAACAAGTGGTTCAGTACCAAAACCGGTAATAAAATTTTTAAATAATGAGCAAAACCGTAAATTTTGTAAAGGAGTTATTGCCTCTGGAAACACTAATTTTGGCGATACATACGCTCTTGCTGGTCCGGTTTTATCAAAAAAATTGAATGTCCCTTTTTTATATCACTTTGAGCTCTTAGGGACTTCTGAAGATGTTATTAATGTTAAGACAATATTAAATAATTTTTGGGAAAAATAATGAAAACACACGATAAAAATCACGCTTTTAGTTCTAGTAGTTCTGAAAGTTATATTAGTCTAAATGCAAAGGCCAAATTATTTTCAAAAAATCCAGATTCATATAAATTTGATATTTTAGCTGCGCAAAAATATATTAGTGAACATATTGAGCCTAGATTTAAAGTATTTAATTCGTTTAAAGACCGAATTAAATTTTTGCTTAGTCAAAATTATTATGACCCTGCAGTCATAAATCAATATTCATTTGAACAACTTGAAGAATTAAATCAAAAAGCTTGAAGTTATAATCATTTTTTCCCTTCATTTATGGGTGCTTTTAAATTTTATTCTTCATATGCCCTAAAATCTGATGATAATTTGACATATTTAGAACATTTTCCTGATCGGGCTTTGTTAAATAGTTTATTTTTGGCTAATGGAAATTTTGAAGATGCCAAACAAATTCTTGAGCAAATAATGTTAGGCAGATTTCAACCAGCCACCCCAACTTTTTTAAATGCAGGAAAACTAAGAAGAGGAGAGTTTGTTTCTTGCTATTTAATTAGAGTTGAAGACAATATGGAATCAATTTCGCGTGCAATTACAACTTCTTTGCAACTTTCAAAGCGTGGTGGCGGAGTTAGTGTTTTGCTGACAAATTTACGTGAATTAGGGGCACCAATTAAAAACATTGAAAATCAAGCAACAGGTGTAATTCCTGTCATGAAAATACTTGAAGACTCATTTTCGTATGCAAACCAACTTGGGCAACGTCAAGGAGCCGGTGCTGTTTATTTAAATGTTCATCATCCGGATATCCTGTCTTTCCTTGATACAAAAAGGGAAAATGCTGATGAAAAAATAAGAATAAAATCGCTCTCTTTAGGCGTTATAATCCCAAATATAACACTAACTTTGGCCAAAAACAACGAGCAAATGGCACTTTTTTCTGTTTATGATACCGAAAAGTTTTACAAAAAACCTTTTAGTGACATTTCAATTACTCAAGAATATTACAAAATGTTAGATAATCCCCAAATTAAAAAAACTTTTATTTCAGCAAGAAAACTATTTCAAACAATTGCTGAATTACAATTTGAAAGCGGTTATCCTTATATTTTATTTGAAGACACTGTTAATGATGCAAATGCTCATCCAAATCGTGTTGTAATGTCAAATTTATGTTCAGAAATTACTCAACCTTCAACTCCAAGTTCTTATTTTTCTGATTTAACATTTAAAGAAATCGGTCAAGATATCTGCTGTAATTTAGGTTCATTAAACATTGATAAAGCCATGGAATCAGGTAAAGATTTTCAAAAAATGGTTCACTATTCAGTCATTGGTCTTGATAGTGTTTCAAGAAATTCCGATCTTTCAGTTGCCCCTTCAATTCAAAAAGGGAATAATTTAAACCATGCAATCGGACTTGGAGCTATGAATTTACACGGTTTTTTGGCCAAAAACCAAATAATGTATGACTCAGAAGAAGCCCTTGATTTTACAAATATTTTCTTTTATTGTCTAGCTTTTGCTGCTTTTAAGTCTTCTTTAGAATTGGCAAAAAAATTTGGTTCTTTTGCTGGTTTTGAAAAAACCACATTTGCCAGCGGCAAATATTTTGAAAAATACACAAAAGTTGATGACTCAACTTTTGTACCAAAAACAGCTAAAATTCAGCAACTTTTTGAAGACTATCAAGTTGACATCCCGACTCAACAAGACTGGATTGAACTTGCTGAGCAAATTAAAATTCACGGAATTGCAAATTCACATTTAATGGCTGTAGCTCCAACTGGGTCAATTTCTTATCTTAGTTCTTGTACCCCTTCATTGCAGCCGGTTGTTGCTCCTGTTGAAGTTAGAAAAGAAGGAAAATTAGGGCGAATTTATGTTCCTTCATATCAATTAGGTCCAAAAACATACGATTTTTATCAAAAAGGTGCATACGAACTTGGACCAATTCCAATTATTAACATCGTTGCCGAAGCTCAAAAACATGTGGATCAGTCAATTTCAATGACATTATTTTTAACTGACAAGGCAACAACTCGCGATTTAAATAAAGCATATATTCATGCCTTTAAAAAAGGTTGCAAGTCAATTTATTATGTAAGAATTCGCCAAGATGTCCTTGAAGATTCAGAAAATTATGAATTTTGCGAGTCTTGTGCCGTTTAATTTTTCAAAATAAAATTATTTTGAAAAATTAAATTTAATATTGATTTTTAATTCTTTCAAGATTTTTATTGTATTTTTCCAAATAAGCTTGAGTCACTTGATCAATACTTCAGTTCAAAATTTCAATAAAGCCAAGGAAATATTCAAACAAATTAACAAGAGTTTCTTTTTCCTTTTTATGCAAAAAATCAGAGGCTAAAATAAAGACTTTTTTAAATTGCTCGTTAATATCTTTGTTTTTGACAAATTTTGTTTCAAAAACTTGTTGGCTTTGAAAATGAATTCCGGCTGAAACAAGAAAATGAATTGCATCAACAAATTCTTCGATAGTTTTATCAAAATTAGACTTTTTGTTAATTTTTCAATATTTAAAGCTTTCAATTTCATTTGCAAATTCAGCAATTTCAACTATCGCAGCAATTATTACCTTATCTTGTCATTGGTGATCAACCTTTGTAATTAAATCATTACCATAACTATATTCAGCAAAAAGTTTATCTAGAATTTTTTGTTTTTCAAAAATTAGTTTTAAATCAACAATCATATTACTTCACACAAATAAATATATAATTAATAAATGTATAATTATATATTTATTTGTTAATTTTTCAAAGAAAAAAAATTATTCTGATTTTCCGATTTTGGCAGTTTGATGGCAAAAATTCACTTTTTAGTGAATAAAAATATGAAAAAATACCTATAAATCCGTGTTTTTTTGACCTAAAATCTTAATTTTTATTATTTTAAAATTAACCTGTTGCAAAAAAAAAAAAAAAAATGCTTGGTCTAAAATAAAATTATGTTATAATAAACCTCACTAAGAATAAATTAATAAATTTGGATATTAGAATTAAGGGGGAATTAGTTATGTTTTTGTCATAATAAAATCAAAAAATGCGAATTTTCCATTATGTTTTTAAATATGATGGAATGCCTTAAATTTAACCGTTTAGAAATCTATAAATTTATGGCTTTTAATTATTGTTCTTTCAAAACTTCATATATTTTTTTAGGCTCAATGTAAGTAAAAACGAGTTTTCTATTTACATTGAGTTTAAATAGTAGTTGTATTTTTTTGTGATTTTTGTTGTTTTATTCATAAATTGATTTTTGCCAGTGTTTTAAAATTGTAATTAACTTTTGTCAAAAAAGTTAAAAAAGTGCCCAAAAAACGGACACTTTTTTAAGATTACCTCATCAAACTGGGAAAGTCGAAAAAAAATTATTCTGTTTTTTTTGAATTATTTAAAATAGTTTTTCGAGCATTTTCAGGTAAAGATTTGCCATATTCAAAATAATGGCCAATTTCTTTAAAGGCATTTTTACTTATTTTTAATTTTTCAAATTCTTCCGGTTCGAGACTTAATTTTATTGGCTGATTTTTCTCAATTTTTTCAACAAAATCAGGATCAGGCACAAATGCTGAAGAAATTCCGACAAAATCAGAAAATTGAATAGCTTCGACTGATTTTTCTAAGGAATTTATTGAACCACTAGCAATAACTGGGATTTTTCCTTGCAATTTTTCATAAACTACATCGGAAATTAAGCGGTTAAAATTATTTGATTTTGACCGAACTTTGTCACGAAAAACGTCAAAACCCCAACCGGCAATTGCAAGGTAAGAAATTTTTATTCCTCTTTTTTCAATTAAATCTAAGAAATCTAGGAAATTTTCGACTGTGTAACCTAAATTATCACCTCTTCGTTCCTCAGGTGTTGCCCGGTAACCTAGCAAAAAATTAGGATTCTTTGATTTTAAAATAGTTTTTTGTACTTTTTCTAATATTTCTACTAAAAACCGAGATCTATTTTCAATATTTTGGCAGCCATATTTATCATTTCGCTTGTTAGTATAATGTGAGAAAAATTCTTGCGGTAATAATTTTTGCGCTGAAGAAATTTCAACCCCATCAAAACCAGCTTTAATTGCCCTTAGACAAGCATCTGCATATTGGCTAACAATTTTTTGAATTTGCTTTTGTGTAAGACGAAAAACCTTGTATTTTACGGGATAATTTCGCTTTTCAGCACTAGGTCCATAGCAAAAACCATCTTTTTCAATTTTTGAAACAGAGTGAGAACCAGCATGAATTAATTGCAAAATTGCGATACTTCCCTTTGATTTTATTGCTTTTGCAAGTTTTGCTAGACCTTCAATATCGCTGTCACTTTCGATACTATGACCATATTTGAACAGACTACCTGATTTACAAACGTAAACTCCACCTGTAATTATCATTGGCGCACTATGGGCTCTAGCGCTAAAAAAATCTAAATCTGCTTGGCAAACTTGGCCCATTTCAGAAAGATTAAGATTAATTGGGCTAAAAACAAATCGGTTTTTTAATGTGAAATTACCAATTTGATACGGTTTAAAAAGTTTGTTTTTCATGTTTAGCTTAAAAGTAAGTTACAAATTTCTTCTTCATCAATTTTTTGGCTAAAATAATCATCCAATTTTGCATCTTTTAGCCGATTTAATAGTTGATCTTGAGTTAATTTTGTCCCAATTAAGAAATTTTCTAACTCTAAAAGCGATTTTTTCGGGAAAAAATCGCCTGAAATTTTAATTTTGCTAATTTTTCCTTCATCAATTTCTAAAGAAAATGTTATTGTTCCAACTTTTGTTCTAATTGATCTGTTGAACGAATAATTCGGACTAAGCCCTCAAACAAAATCCCAATTTTTGTATTTTTCAGCAACCATTTTGTCAATTTGAACTCAATCACTATCAGTAAGTTCGTATTTTTTGAACTTTTCTTCTGAATTTACTTTCAAAAATTCAGCCAAAAATAAGTCTTTCATTTCAAAAATTGAAAAATTTTGGTATTCTTCTGAAAGCTTATTTTTTAAATTAGTTACTCGTTGAGAAACAGATTTTATCCCTTTTGCTTCAATTTTTTTCTGGTTTGGAGTTAGAATTTTGCCAATAAAATCAAAATCTACATCATATAAAAGTGAAAAACCTGCATAAATTCTATCATTTACAAGCGACATTGCCGCACCAGAAACTTTTTTTCCTTCAATTTGAAGGTCATTTTTTCCACTAAATTGCACATTTTTTATCCCTAAGTTTTGCAAAACTTTAATAACAGGATCGTAAAATTGTGCATAATTTCCGAGTAAATTTTTATTTTTTTCATATGGGAATGAAAAACAAAAATTTACTCCATTTCTATCTAAATAAATTGCACCACCACCAGTGTCGCGTCTAACAACTTCAATATTTTTTTGTTTTAAAAGTTCAAGGTTAACTTCAACACTTGGATTTTGAAAATAACCAATTTGTACGTGCGGATCACAAATATAAGGAAAAACAATTGTTTCATCTAGTTTTAAGTTTTTGATTGCTCAATATTGAATTGCGAGCAAAATTGCACCGTCAAAAACTCATTTTCCATTGCGTTTTGGTTCGATTAAGTACATTTTTATTCCTGTTCTGTTATTTTTTGTAGCAGTAATTTAATATCCTCATGAAAAAAATAGGATTTTTCAAGAATATCCTTGTTAGTACGGTATTTTTTCTGATTTATAACTAGATATTTTGCATTTTTGAATTTTTTTGTCATCTCTTGAAACGGCAATTTAATTAATTGCGGGGTTGTAAATCCAACCCCTATTTCAAGAAAAACTAATTTTTTATCTTTATTTTGTTCAATAAAATTATTGTAATTTGCTTTTTGGTTGTGGAAGTTTTGATCTTCAACCATTCCTTTAAACGAAATTCTTTTGTTTATTTCTAAAAAGGCATTACATTCTGGGCATTTTGGCAATAAATTATAATCAACCTTCATATTTTTTTGATTTTCTACCATTTTTAGAATTAGTTCATCATCTTGGTATAAAAAATTTTTACACATTTTTGAGCACTGCATTAAATTATATTTACCCTGGATGTAAAAAATTTTTTGATTGTCAAATCCTGATTTTTCAAAAAAACTATCAGAATTTGTGGTTATTATAAAAAAATTTTTATTTTCTAAAATTTTTTTCAAATTCAAAAAACTTTCTGATTCTTTAAGATCTAAAAAATTAACTTTCGCAAATCTACTATGAAAAGCTCAGTATGTTTCTCATGATCCAAAATCATAAAGCGAAGCTTGAAGCATATCTAAAAAATGATATTTTTCGATAAAATCTTTAAAATTATCACTGAATTTTGATCCATAATAATTATTTCCATCCGCACTTGTTAGTCCTGAACCAACTCCAACAACAATTGCATCAGCTGAATCAAGGATTTTCTTGATTTTTATCGCTTGATCTAGTATACTAAAAGTCCTCAAGTTCATCAAATTCACTTTGGTCTATATCTTTTGCTTTAAAAAGTCAATTTTTGTCTGACTCATGCGAATTCAAAATTTTTGGATCCTTTTCAGCTAATTGATTTAGTTCAATAATTCTACATTTTAAGGGTGTTTTTATTGAAAAAACAGTTTTTGACGCTTCAATTTTAGCAACAACATCATCTTTTTCTAGTTGTTTTTTATTCGTAAATTTTAAAAATCCGATTGTTCCAAGATCATCTTGTAATTCGGCCGTTAAATAGATAGTAAAAATTTCATTTTTTTGTTCAATTATCAAGAAATTAGCAATTTTTTTCATAGCAATCCTCTTAAATTTTTTGTTAATATCTAAAATGATATTACCACAAAAAAGCAACTAATGGCAAAAAATCTATAAATATAAATAAATCAGTTCAAAAATTCAATAAATTAGTATATTAATTTCAAAAAAATCAAGAATACAGTGTCAAATTGAAGGAATGGAGAATCGCATTTAAAAACAAAATTAAGCACTCATTAAATAATAATTTGTTTAACAAATTATAAATTTTAATTAAAAAATCAAGTTAAAATACAAAAATATTTTGTAAAAAATAGTATAATGATAAACGCAAAAAAGCAATGCTAATAGACTAGTAGTGAATTATCAAGCCGCTGGATGGAATTACAAAATATCAGAATTTGGCCAATATGCAACCGGATTTATGATAGATTACTATGAATATAGCTTAATCAAAGCAAATAATCCGCTAATTCATGACAGAACTACAAATTATAAACCCACAACATACCTATAATATAGGCAAAACGAAGGCAAATTTTAATGATAAAAATAGAAAATTTAACTAAAAAAATTAATAATAAATTTATTTTTAATAATTTAAATCTGGAAATTCCTTCAAGAAAAATAACATTTATAATTGGTAAATTAGCGATTGGCAAAACAACTCTTATTAATTTAATTGCTGGTTTTACTAAAAAAGATAGTGGAAAAATTTATTTTTTGGATGAAAATGGTTCTGAAATTAAAAAACCATTAGTTGATGTTGTTTTTCAGGACTTTAATTTAATAACTAATATTTCATCAGAAAATAATATTTTAATTGCAAATAATGTAATAAATAGAGTTTTAGATCCAAAAGAATTGGTACAACAATCTAAATACGTGTCAATTGAAACTCGGCAATTAAAGCAAAATGTAAATAGTTTATCTGGTGGTGAAAAACAAAGAATAGCAATTCTCCGTTCGCTTTCAAGAGATAGTGATTTTATTTTGCTTGACGAGCCAACTGGAAATTTGGATTTTGAAAACGGTATTTCTATATTTGAAAATCTAAAAAATATTGCAAAAAATAAAACAATATTAGTTGTCAGTCACAATCTAGAATTTGCAAAAAATATGCTGATAAGATCATTCGTATTGAAAGAGGAAAAATTTCCGAAGAAAATATTGATAAAAGCGAGCAAAATTTAGCAATTAATAATGAAAAAAGCAGTCAATTAGTTTCTTTTAAGAGTTCCTCCTATTCAAAAATTGCAAAAATTAAGCAAGAATTAAAAACAGGTTTCTTGCTTACTCTGGCGGATTATAAATCAAAATGAGTTTCAACCATTTTATTTGTAATACTTTTTCTAACAAGTATTTTTGGAATATTATTATTTGGTGTTTTAAATTTAAATATTTCTGCTTCTAATTCTCTTAAAGTTAATGAATTGCAACTTGATTCTGTTTTAATTAGCAAAAAATCAGAAAGAGATGTGGCAACCTTCACAGATAATGAAATTAATAATCTCAGAGAAAAAAATAAAACAATAAAAAAAATTACTCCTTTCCTTACTTTCCCATCATTAGGTTTTGAATATAATGACAAAAGAAAGTTAGGAGCCCCTATTGATTACATTGATGAAAGTGAATTTTTTAAAAATAGGTTCAATTTTGATCAAAAAAATTTAATAGGAAGAAACATTGAAAAATTAGATGAAGTTATAATTTCAAAAGAAGTAGCTGCAGAACTAGATATCAAAGAACCAAAAGAACAAGAAATTGCTGTTTTAACCGGCCCTAAAGATAAAAAAAACATTAAAAGTTGTTGGAATAAATAATTTAGTTAATGCAAAAAAATTAAACTTAACTTTTTTGCATTATAAATTCGGTGAAGATATCGAATTACAGAGAAGCAAAAACAAAAATCCAGCCAATTCACAAGCCAGTCAAACCCAAAAAATAGAACCAATTATTTTAAGGTTATATTTTGAAAATGATAATTTGGAAAATAATATTGATAATTTTACTGAGAATAATAAAGAGTATGCAATTGACTCTTCATTAAAAGGTATAACAAAAATCACTTATGATTTACAAAATTTTATAAATTTAATTGTTTTTATAGCAATTCTATTAATACAAACGATTTTTTATACAAAAAACCTAACTGATTCAAAAGTAAAATTAATTGGAATCCTAAAGGCGCTTCGCGCTAAGACATGGCAGATTTTTCTTTATCATTGATTAAATATAATTATAATTTCATTTCTAATTTTAGTCATTAACTTATCAGTGTCTCTCCCGTTAATTCCAAAAATTTACATTCGAATACTCGGTGAAGATGCCATATATCCTTCGATTTTACAAATAGTAATGTTAATTTTCATAATATGAATAGCAATGTTTTTTATAATTTCGTTTATTTACTTATTGATTTCATGGATTAATTATAGAAAACCTGTCACAAAATTGCTAAAATTCGATCATTTTTAACGATCACTTTTAAAAAATAGATAATTTACTACCAAATATTTTTCAAAATATTTGGTATTTTATTTTTTTGAGTGTGGGGATAAATATCGCAAAAACCCATATTTTAACATAAGACTAAATTTTTCTGAGGCAAATCAAAAAAGTGTCTGAATTTTTTAAATTAATTCACAAATTTAACCAAAATTTTCCCATTTTTTTTAGTTTTATACTGTTTCCATCGGCTTAATAGCCGGACAATGGTAAAATATTGAAAAACAAAATTAAAAAGGCCTAAAATATGAATCAAAAAACTCTTTTAGAAAAATATAAAAAGCAAATTGAGGAAATCTCCTCAAAAGAACTAAATCCAGACCAAAAAAATTTAGCATTTCAAATTTTGGAAAAATTTGAACCAAGTAAACTGGAATACATTTTTCAGTTTATTTCTCAACGAATCAAAACTGGCTTTCGTTTCGATGCAGCTCCTGAATCTGATTCCGATCAAGTTGCAATTTTACAAAAAGACGAAGAAAAATCTTTTGTTTTAGACAAAAACCAGTCCGAAGAAAACACTTTAATAATTGGTGAAAATTACGATGCTCTTAAAAATCTTGTAGTTCTCGAGAGAGAGAGAGAGAGAGAGAGAGAGAGAGACCGCGGCCGGGTATGATGTAATTTATATTGATCCGCCCTATAATACCCAAGCTAGTTTTAATGAAGGTAACCAAATCGCAAACGATAAAGAAAATATTTTACCTTCAAAATTTATTTATCGAGATAAATATTCACGAAATGGTTGACTAAATTTATTAAATGAGCGATTAAATTTAGCCAAAAAACTCTTAAAAGAAGATGGGCTAATTTTTGTCTCAATTGATGATAATCAGCAAGCTTACCTAAAAATTTTAATGGACGAAATTTTTGGTGAGGAAAATTTTGTTGCTAATTTGGTTTGGCAAAAGAAAAATGAAGGATCAGGCGCCAATTCTAGATTCTTAAAAATTTTAACTGAATATATATTAGTCTATTCTGCAAATATTCAAAAACTTAACACAAATATTTATACTCAAAATGTTGATGATGGCGGGTACAAATATTCGGATGAATTTATTGAAGAAAGGGGTAAATATAAATTAAAACAACTTGATGGAGCTAGTCTAAAATGATCCGAAAATATGGATTACCCAATTAATTATAATGGCACAATTTACTATCCAGGCGGAAGCCAGGAAAAATGAAAATTAAGACAGCAAGGCAAACGAGCATTTACTGATTGAACATGAAGATGAAGTAGGGAAAAATTAAATTGAGGAATAGAAAATAAGTTTATCGTTTTTAAAAATGGAAAAGTTTACTCAAAACAGTATCAATTTGTCGATAATAATAATCAAAAATTAGAACGGGAATCAAAATTTTCTAATTTAATTTCATCAACACACGGGTCTAATGGTACCGAGGAACAAAAAGATATTTTTAATACAAAAGTATTTGACCACCCAAAACCTATTGAATTAATTCAGTATGTAATTAATCTCCATCCCAATAAAAATGCAAGAGTTCTTGATTTTTTTGCCGGCAGTGGAACAACCGGTCATGCAGTCTGAGAATTAAACCGCCAAGATGGTGGAAAACGAACTTTTACTTTAGTCACAAACGATCAAAATGATATCGCAACTAACATAACCTATGAACGACTTTTCCGAATTTCAAATGGAAAAGGAACCAAAAATGAAGAATTTAACTGAGCTAAGGACAACAAACCTTACTTGCAAAACCTGAAAGTTTTTCGCATTTGTTATTATAATACTCAAATTTTTTATTCAAAAAGTGAACTTGATTCAGAAAGTAAACTTGTTTCAAAAATCGGACTTAATGATTTAGTTGGTTTGCTTTCAAAACTTTTTAAAGATTTTGATATTAAAGTTGGCTCAAATCATAAAGATATTAAAAATACCAGGTATGTAGAACTTTTAAATCATCTTCTAGCATTAAAACCACAAGTAAAAAATGAGTAAAATTTGCTTGTATAAAAATGTTTTTCATAAAATTTGATTAGATAAGTAAAAAATTAAGGTAATTAGTGTAAAAAAATCTAGATTTTCATTTATTTTTTGAATATTTTTTTAAAAAATTAAGCAAAATTTTTGATCATATCACCATTATTAACGATGAAATACCCAAAAAGAAAAGCAAAGTGCTTTCATATGATCGTTTTTAACACAGCAAAAAACCAAAATTTACCCTATTTTTTCAGTTTTATTCTGTTTCCATTGCCTTAATAGACGGAAAATGGTAAAATATTACAAAATACAACTAAAAAGGCCTAAAATATGAATCAAAATAATCTCCTAGAAAAATATAAACAACAAATTGAGGAAATTTCCTCAAAAGAATTAAATCCAGACCAAAAAAATTTAGCAATTCAAATTTTAGAAAAATTTGAACCAAGTAAACTTGAATATGTTTTTCAGTTTATTTCTCAACGAATCAAAACTGGCTTTCGTTTTGATGCAGCTCCTGAATCTGATTCCGATTTAGTTGCAATTTTACAAAAAAAGGAAGATTTATCTTTTGTTTTAGACAAAAACCAGTCCGAAGAAAACACTTTAATAATTGGTGAAAATTACGATGCTCTTAAAAATCTTGTAGTTCTCGAGAGAGAGAGAGAGAGAGAGAGAGACCGCGGCCGGGTATGATGTAATTTATATTGATCCACCCTATAATACCCAGGCTAGTTTTAATGAAGGTAATCAGGTTGCAAATGATAAAGAAAATATTTTACCTTCAAAATTTATTTATCGAGATAAATATTCACGAAATGGTTGACTAAATTTATTAAATGAGCGATTAAATTTAGCCAAAAAACTCTTAAAAGAAGATGGAATAATTTTTATCTCAATTGATGATAACCAACACGCCTACTTAAAAGTTTTAATGGATGAAATTTTTGGCGAGGAAAATTTTGTTGCTAATTTTATTTGACAAAAAAAACATGAAGGATTAGCGGCAGATTCCAAATTTGTAAAAGTTCTAACAGAACATGTACTAGCTTATTCAAAAAACATTCAACATTTAACAACAAATATTTATGTCCAAAATATTAATGACGGTTCATATAAATTTTCTGATGAATATATTCAAGAAAGAGGAAAATATAAGTTGATCCAACTTGATTTTTCTTCATTAACGTGATCTGAAGGACTTGATTATCCGATTGAATATAATGGCAAAATTTATTATGCTGGTGGGAGTCAAGAAAAGTGACAGGCCAGACATCAGGGAAACCATGCTACTAAAGATTGGACATGGCGTTGAGCTAGACAAAAAGTAGACTGAGGAATCAAAAATGGCTTTATTGTTTTCAAAAATGATAGGGTTTATTCAAAACAGTATCAATTTGTTGACAATAATAACCAGAAAATTGAAAGAGTTTCAAAATTTTCTAATTTAATATTATTAGCCCAAGGAACTGAAGGCGCCCAAGAACAGAAAAATATTTTCCCAACAAAGGTCTTTGATCATCCCAAACCAATTGAATTAATTAAGTATTTAATTAATATTCACCCGAATAAAAACGCAAAAATTCTTGATTTTTTTGCCGGAAGTGGAACGACCGGTCATGCAATTTGAGATTTAAACCGTCAAGATGGCGGAAACAGAATTTTTACTTTAGTTACAAACAATCAAAATAATATCGCAACTAGCATAACATATGAGCGACTTTTCCGAGTTTCAAACGGAAAAGGAACCGAAAATCAAGAATTTAACTGAACCAAAAAAAATAAACCTTATTTGCAAAACCTGAAAGTTTTTGACATTTCTTATTATAATACTCAAATTTTTGATTCAGAAAGTGGGCTTAATGATTTGGTTAAATCACTTTTAAAACTTTTTAAAGATTTTGATATTAAAGTTGACTTCAGTCATATAGACACTAAAAATACCAGGTATATTGAACTTTTAAATCATCTTTTAGCACTAAAACCGCAAGTAAAAAATGAATAAAATTTGCTTGTGAAAAAAAGTTTTTCATTAAATTTGATTAGATAAGTAAAAATTTAGGGTGATTGGTGGAAAAATTAACAAAATTTTTGATCATATAACCATTATTAACGATGAAATGTCCAAAAAGAAAAACAAATTGTTGTCATATGATCATTTTTAACACAGCAAAAAACAAAGTTTGTCCTATTTTTTTCAGTTTTATTCTGTTTCCATTGTCTTAATAGACGGAAAATGGTAAAATATTACAAAATACAACTAAAAAGGCCTAAAATATGAATCAAAATAATCTCCTAGAAAAATATAAACAACAAATTGAGGAAATTTCCTCAAAGGAACTAAATCCAGACCAAAAAAATTTAGCAATTCAAATTTTAGAAAAATTTGAACCAAGCAAACTTGAATACGTTTTTCAGTTTATTTCTCAACGAATCAAAACTGGCTTTCGTTTTGATGTAGCTCCCGAATCTGATTCGGATCGAGTTGCAATTTTACAAAAAAATGAAGATTTATCATTTGTTTTAGACAAAAACCAATCTGAAGAAAATACCTTAATAATTGGCGAAAATTACGATGCTCTTAAAAATCTTTTAGTTCTCGAGAGAGAGAGAGAGAGAGAGAGAGAGAGAGAGAGAGAG
>NZ_AFHO01000011.1 GCF_000218525.1 Mesomycoplasma ovipneumoniae SC01
CGGCCAGAGATAAAGTACCGAAACTTAAAAAGATTTTGAATGCTTTAGAAAAATCAGGTTTGGAGATATTTTTTTTCATTATTTTACCCCGCTTCTTTTTGTTATTCCAGATTTTTTTTAATACAAATCGATTAGATTGGTCCAATTAGATAAGGAGCAAACTAGAAAAATAAAATAAAAATTAAATTATACAACATTTTTAAACAAAAAAACTTTTTTTAAAAATTTGATAATTTAAAAATCCCTTTTTAAGATTAATTGCAACTGTCACTTTAAAAAAATTTAAATCGAGCTTTTTAACTATATAATATTATTTATTATTTATATATACGGCAGATTTGTCAGAACTAATTTTTAATTTTAATTTATTTTTTTGTTGCTATTTTTATTTTTTAAACTATAATTTTAAGTTTTAAGGTAGGTAGCCTATGAAGAAAATTTTTAAACACATATTTGCAATGTTTTTAAAAACTAAAGTTATTTTTGTTGGGCTAATAACTTTAGTTTTCTTTACCGCCGTAATTTTTACTACTTTATTTACGACAAACCGGGCCTATGGGGACCGGTTAGATGAGTATAAAAATTTTTCTGGCCTTCATGATGCAACGATTAATACTGAGTTTAATTATTTTGGAAACGCCCAAAACGAAGGATATGATGAACTCAAGCCAGAAGTCTATCAACCACTTGAGAACGAAAAAAGTAAAAAACAACTAATAATAAAAGATAATTTTATTAGTTTAGGTTCAATTTCGCCTCATTTAAGTAATGATGAATATGTTCTTTCGACCGAATTTAGTCGCGAATTTTACTTTAATGCAACATTAAATGATGACAACACATTTTCATTGTCAAAACAAGCATTTTTGCCGGTTTATATAACAAATGATGGTAAAAATTTTCAAAAAAAAGTAAAATCATATTCTGTTACAAGTGTAGATACAATAACCTTAGATAGAACAAATTACAAAGCTAATGACATTCTTGTTTATTACAAACAAGGGGATAAAATTATTATCAATTTTGCTAATCCACTTGTCATTAATGGTATTACAAAACAAGCAACTTTTGATCCTATTTTAGGCTCAAGTTGACAAAGACAAGGAATTGGCTTTGAATTAAAAGGGCCGGATTTATATTCACTTTTAAAAATTAAGCAAAAAGTTGAAGGTGATTTTGAGATTGAAAATAGCAGCGGATCCTTTGTTAGTTTTACTCAGAGCGGTGATTCTATTAGTGGGCGAATTACTTCCAAAACTTTTAATTTAACAAAAGATATAAATTGAAGCTCTAATGAGTTTAAAATTTTAGATCCAGGTCAAAACTACCGACTATTGCCAAACTGAGTTCGTGATCTAAGATCTAGAATTGAGTATATCAATCACAAATATAAACTTAAAGAAATTGATGAAAATAGTCAAAATTTCACTGGGTTTATTAAAGAATATTTACTTTATTTAAAAAATAATGAACCAAAACAATTTCAAGAATTACAAAATATTAACTACTGGGAAAAACGGATAATAACTACTGAAGGTGATCACGAAACTATCGTTTCTGCTGATCTTTCAATTTCAGATTTAACCGTTGAATTTCAAAAAAAAGGTGAGCCTTCTTTTGTAAGTACAATTGCCCAAATTGAAAAATTAAATAATAACAATTTAGCGCTTGTTACAAATGAAGAATTAAATAACTTATCAAATTCAAATATTAAAAATGCAACCTTTTTAAAACTTTCCCAAAATGTTCAAGAATATGCAAATATTTACTTTTATAATTATTTGCAAAATTACTCACAAAAAGTTAATGGAAGAGATGTAAAAGTAGTTGATTCAATTGGAACAAGACAAACTTTTACAATTGACGTTCAACAAAAAGGTCAAGATTCAACAACAAACCAAGTAATTCATTTTATTAATTCCGGAATTAGCCCCGAAATTTTTAATAAAATCAGTTTTCAAAATCAAAATTTAGACCAACAGCAACAACTTGGACGACTATTTAACGAAATTCAAGATTATAAATCAAATAGAGAAACTAAACTATTTCCTCAAGTTGGGAAAATTTTAGATAACTCAAATACAAAAATTCCGGCAATTTTTCAAGCTAAAGTAATTGCTGCTGCTCATGAAAGTTACGGAATTGATCCAAACCTAATTGATTTAAAAGTAACTTTTGGTAATGTTGAATTTCAAGATGATCAAAAATTGCTTTACCAAAACATTTTAAATACAAAAATTGTTTTACTTAAAAAAGTTCAAGACGAAAATCCAATTGCTACTACAAACACTTCGGCAAACCTTGATTTTCACGGAATAATTTTGTTGCCAAATTACCAATTTGGTTATGTTTTTAAAAATCTTGGTGAGATTAAATGAACACTGCTGCCTGAAAATATTATAAAAACTGACAATACAAATCCGGGAAGTCGTGAGCAGAGAACACAAGCTTTACTGGCAAATTTCTTGGAAAATAAAAACTTTGAAATTGATGCAAAAATTTCTGACAGTGGTTGATTTAAACGGGTAGATAATTATTCAAATACAGCAACAATTCCGTTAATTTACTATTACTTTTCAACTAATGTTCAAAATGAAATTGACACACAAAAATCAGCCCGCTCATTATTTTTACAAGCCGCAGATGCACTGAATAATTCTGTTTTAGTCGATAATGGCTTTTTCTTAAAACCTGATGTCGATGCGATTTTTAATGCACTTGCTCTTGCTGCTGATGAAATTAAATTAGTTGATATTCTTGCTTTTCGAATTAAAAATTATAATTTACTTTCTGAATTGCTTGTAAAAGCCGGTCATATTTTAACTAAAAATAACCGCCCAACAATTATTAATGATGTTCTTGCTAATTTTGTTGACCAAATAATTGCTAAAACCGAGCAATCAGCTACTACTAATTCGGAGCGAAGTCTTTATCTTGTTAGACAAATTTTTTCATTAAACTCAATTTTATCTGCTTTTGGTGTTGATATTTTTGATCAAATTCAACGACTTGGTGGTATTGAGGCACTCGCTAAGGCAATTAAAAATCCAATAAATCTATTAAATGGATTTCAAAAAGTCATTTATTCAATTGACTTTGAAAAACTCCTTGATAAATTAAACGATTGATTCGAAGAAACTAACAAAAACAAATCAAACTTAATTAGTCTTTTTTCAGGTGTAGATTTTATTAAAGAATTTTTAGCCTCAATTGACCAACAAAGAATAAAAGCAGGTTTAATTGATATTGTTAATGAAATTGATTTTAATGCAATGTTTTCAACTGTTGTTGATGAAAAAACTAAAGGCTTTTTTGGATTTTTAACAAGACCAATTGTTGAAAGATTTGCAAAAAATAAACAAGCTGAAATTATTAAAATTCTTACAAAATTAAACGGCAAAGGTCAAAATAACCCTTATTCAAACATTAACGAAGGTCTAATTGAATTAATTACTAATTTTGACATCCCAACTTTTGTAAAAAATCTTGATTACTTAACAAAAAATGTTTTTTCCGATGGTTATGATAAATATTTAAATTTACCAGAAAATTTGAAAAAAGCACAAGCAGACAAAGAATTTTTTAAACGAACTGAACTACAAGTTAATGATTATTTAATTGCGCTTGTTGGAACTTTTCTTAAAGATGAAAAAACAAGACAAAGCACAATAAATTCATTAATTAAAATAATTAATGCATCTTCAAAAGGACAAGATTCAGGAAGTGGACAAATTGGTCTTCGTTATTTCCTTCCTGGTGTTGATGATCAAAAAATTGATATTTATGACTTACAATTTATTAGCTCTAACTGAAATTCAGTTGCAAATACTGATAATTTACAAAAAAGTAAGCAAATTGATGTCTTAGCAAGTTCTGTTTTGACAAAACTCAGCGAAAATCCTGAAATAAAAATTACAAATTTAACATTAAATGAGCGAATTTTTCTAAATAGATATTTAAGAATCGTGAATCTTGATAATGTTGAAGATATTAAAAATAGACTTCAAGAAATCAAAGACATTTTTGAAATCTTTAATTTTAAAAATTATACAAAAACCGGTAATATTATCACAAATATTAAACCGCCAAGTCTTGATGATGCAAATATTTTTGCAAATTATGAATCTATTGGTGACATTCTTTACTTTTTAACAAATTCAATCAAAATTCCCGCTTCTCAAGTTGAAGATGGCAATACTTCGGCTGCAACTCCACTAAAACTAAGACCAATTTATATTTCAGCCTCAGCAGATCTAATTGATAAATTACAAAGCTCAATTACTAGTGATCCTAGTTCAATTATTGGGCTTGCAGTTCGTAATTATCGTTTTTGAATTCGTTTTGTTGCTGAAAACAACCTTCCAAATTTAGAACTCCAACAGGCATTTAATAAATTATATTCTTTTGCCAATTCTTCCTCAACAAATGCAATTTTAAATGATACAACACTTTTTGGTGGAATTAAAAATCTACAAAACCAAGAAGGACTTTTTGCCGGTCTTCCTGCTGCATCAAGGTCAATTTTACAACCTTACCTTACAAGTCTAAATTTAAACAACAACACTGAATTTAGAAATCTTTTGAATGACCCAGTTTTTGACAAACAATATACCGACCAACATGGTAATACAAAAACTATTAAAACTTGACTAATTGAAAATCAAACTGAATTAGTCGAAAATTTAGGATATTTGGCTTATTATGCCCAAAATTATCCTTTTGAAGCCAACTTTAATAAATCTGTTAAATATATAATGGATAATTTTTTGCTAGAAAATAAATTTTCTGACTCACCTTTCAAAAAACGCTTTCTATCAACACTTGTTAGTCAATATGCCACTTTAAATCCTTTACTTGTTGGACTAAATTTAGAATCTCTTGGACTTGGACAATTTTTTTCAGCACAATTGCCACAAATTCCGTTATGATTCTCAACAAATCCTGATGCACAAATTGAAACTGAAGCAAACAATTTTAATCTTGCCTTTATTTTACAATCACGAATCCCGTCTATAAGACAAGTTCAAGGCGACCCTTCAAGTCATCAATCACAACTAATTGATCTTTTATCATCGCAAATAAAAAATAACGAAGAAATTCCTCCTTTTATTCATAGCAATTTGGCAAGCTCTGTTTCGCTTGACTACTATAAACTAAAAGATATTTCTGCTTTAATTTTCGAAAAATCAAAAGATAATCCCGAATTTTTTGGTATTAATATTTACAAATTTTATGAGAAGTTCTTCGAAAAAATTATTGTTACCCGTATTGCAAGCAACTCAATTAATATTGATGATAATCGTGCATATGTTATCAAAGTCAACAATTCTTATTTAGAAAAGAATCAAAAAGAAATCTACCAAGGACAAATTCCTGACAATGCTAGTGATATTGAAAAATTAATTGATCAATTAGATGATAAATACATTTTAAATGCCGCAGGTCTTAAATATATAATTGTTGGTTCTGATTTTAGTGTTGATTATTTATATCCAGTTATTGACGAAAAAAATATTCAACTCGACCCTTCAAATCAAGCTTTGGCCTATGTAAATAAATTTGGTTTTGATAAGGCTCGCTTTTCATATCGTTCAAATCCAGTAAAAAATTACTTATTGATCAAATTAAAACCCCAAGGTAATTTAGAACAATTCAAGCAAGATACTGATGACTTAATTGCCAAGAATTTTTCCCTAAATCGCCTCCAGCGAACATTTAGTGCTGATGAAATTGACTTTTTAAATCCCGAAAGGTCACTGAGAATTTCAGTTGGAACAAATATAATTTCTACTTTCTCATCAATAAATATTTATATAACCTTATTTTTATCACTTCTAGTACTTTTTGCTGTTGCCTTTATTATCAAACGTTACATTTCAACAAACAATAAGGTTCTTGGAATTCTTCGGGCTCAAGGATATACACTATTTGAAATTGCTTCTTCATTTCTCTCAATTGGTTTAATGATTTCATTTATTGGTGGACTGCTTGGTTATTTAGTTGGATTTTTTGTCAAAATTCCGCTTGTTGGCTTAATTTCACAGTTTTGAGAATTTGATGTAAATCTTTATAGTTTTGAGCCAATTTCATTTGTATTTTCCTTTGTAGTTCCATTTGTTGCAATTAGTGCCTTAATTTATTTAGTAATTCTTTGAAATTTAAAACAAAAACCAAACCAATTATTATCAGGAATTAGTGAAATTAACACTTCAAAATTCGCCCAAGGCGTGGCAAGACTATTTCGAAAAACCAAAATTGTCAACAAATTTTCAATTTCACTTGTTATTAATTCAACTTGAAAAATTATCTCACTAATAATTGCAATTATTATTGTCCAATTTGCACTAATTTTCTCATTGTCTTCACATAATATTTTCCAAAACACAATTACAAAAACTTACCTAAATCGTCATTATACATACAAATTAAATCTTTTTAGTCCAACGCGTGAAGGTGGACCGTTAGTTGTTTATAATCCAAAAAATCTTGAGAAAAACTTATATGTTCCAATTGGATCGGGTTCTGAAATTAACACTAATTCACCAAATTACTTCCGTCCAGGAAATCCTTCAGTTTTTGGTGATACCAACCAAAATGGTGAAATAAATACTAACTCAAAAAATCCGGTTGTTCTTTCACGATCAGGACTAAATATTAAAATTAGTGAATCAAATAACCTCTCAATTTTTGATATTGTTCTTTCAAACCTTCCTGAATCATTGCGAAATAATATTTTTTCAATTTCCAACAAAGTTGTTCTCCAAATGGAACAATCACAAAATATTGAAGAAAGAATCGCTAACAAACAACCATATTTTAAATATTTAGCCGATCCGGGGAATGTTAATTTAGGTAGATTTTGGTACTTCAAGTTTGATCCTGTCAAGAATGACTACTTAGCTCATGAGGTATCAATTTTTGGCCAAGTCAAAAATCGTGATGAATACCGGAAATTTTTAGTCGAGTCATATTTGAATGCAAATGTTGAAAAAGACTTTACTGTTTCCTTTGCAGGAATTTCCCTAAGCCCTAATGCTGATAAAAACGCTCCGCAAAATCAAGTCTATACTTACATTGACACTTCCTATAATAACGGATCATCAATTGAAAATGGTCTTAAAATTTACGGTTATAATACCCAAAGCCAAAACAACCCAATAATTGAAATCAAAGATGAATCAAACCAAGATTTACTCAAAGCTATTAATGATTTCAAAATTGAAAATGATGTCTATCCTTTAGTTGTCAACCACGTTTTTGCCAAAAAACACAATTTAGGGATAGATTCACTAATTGAAATGCCAATTATTAACACTATTGATCGTTATTTAGCAAAAATTCGTGATATTCCACAAAAAACTGCTAAATTTAAAATAATTGGTATTTCTGATACTTATATAAATTCAGAATTAATTACCTCACAGGACGTGGCAAATAAACTTCTTGGTCTAGATATTTATGATTCAGTCCTAGAATTTTATAATTTAAAACCATTTAACGGATTAATTCTGGCTTCACCTGATATTGAGCAAATTACTAATTCCTTTACTTTGTACTCACCTTCTGGATACTGAGCAGGTAGTTCAGAGATTAATGTTGACTCACTAAATAATGATGATACAATTGGTTATTTTGCTAACATTTTTGCTTTTAGTCAAGACGAACAAGGTCAAAAAGGTGCCTTACAACTTGCTGGTTACTCAAAAGACGAAATTTTAAAAATTATTAACCTCAAAAATCAGCAACAAAATGCAACCTGAGTGAACCAAAATTCAAACTTAGATTTTAGTTCACTCACTGATCCGACTTTTGTCAACCAAAACCTTTCTTCAATTAAACAGTCGCTAAAAAATTTCAACGAAATTTATGGTAATACAATTTACCAAATTGCCGCCCAAGGTGTTGAGGCTAAAAATATTGAAACAAACTTTATCTCAAATTTTGCTAATCTCTTTGGAGCTGGAATTAATATTGTTGTCATTGTTTTCCTAGCCGTTTCATTAATTATTTTAATTATTATCGCTTCTTCAATCATTAATGAAAATCAAGAAAACATTGCGATTCTAGACGTTCTCGGATATTCAAATCGAACAAAATTACGACTTTTCTATAGCATTTATCTCCCAATTTTAATTTTAGCAACTCTAATAAGCGTTCCTTTTGCAATGCTCGGAATGGGAATATTTAGCTCGTATATTCTTGCTTCAAATTCAATTTTCCTTGCTTTGGCAATATCAGTTCCTGTCTTCTTTGGCGCGCTGTTAATAATTAGTGTAATTTTCTTTAGTGTGCTTGCAATTCTTTGGCGTTTCTTAACAAACCGTAAATCTGTTTATGTAATTAAAGAAAAAACTTAATTCTCATTTATTTACTGATTTGTTTTAATTAAAACTTAATTCAAAAACAATTTAAAAACTTGGGGATCTACCCAAGTTTTTTTATTTAATCTTCTTAATAGTTAATTTGTAATTTTTTCCGTTAAAAATAACTATCAAGGAAAAAGCACTGAATTTTAAATCTAACACTCACGAAAGAAAAACCTACTTATTAATCAAATAAATCAAACTAAAAAAGGTATAATTTTACCTTAAAAGCAAAATTATAAAATTTCTAAACTGCTTTTTTAGTTTAAAACACTGACAAAAATCATAAAAAAATACTACTACTACTACTACTATTTAAACTCAATGTAAATAGAAAACTCGTTTTTACTTACATTGAGCCTAAAAAAATATGTGAAATTTTGAAAGAGCCATAATTAAAAGCCTTAAATTTGTAGATTTCTAAACGGTTAAATTTAAGGCATACCATTATATTTAAAAACATAATGGAAAAGTCGCATTTTCTGATTTTTTTATGACAAAAACATAATCAAGTCCCCCTTAATTCAATATCAAAATTTATTAATTTATTCTTAGTGAGGTTTATTATAACTTAAAATTTTTTTAAACCAAGCATTTTTTTAAAAATTTTTTGCAAAAGCTTAATTTCAAAACTATAAAAATTAAGATTTAAAGTCAAAAAACACGGATTTGTCGGCATTTTTGCATATTTGTATTCAATAAAAAGTGAATTTTTGCCATCAAACTGTCAAACTCACGTGATTCTAAAAACAAGGCGATAAATTAGCCTTTTTTATTATTTTTAGTTTAGATTTACAACACTTAAAATCCTTAAAGACTAGCGATTTTGATTATTCAGTCTTTTAATTTTTGAATGAAAACATTGCCCGTTGATTTGCCTAACTTTTTCCAAAAAACCTCGCACCATCAGCTTTAATTTTCTCGATTAAATTATTAATTAAAGTTGTTTTTTCTTCAGATGTCTAAAACATAATTTTTTATTTTATATTAGAAATTTCTTTTAAAAAAGGGGGAATTTAGGAAAATTTAACTTCTTTTCCTTTATAATTTAATTTTATAAGAATAAATTTTTATCCAAAGGGGGAATTGAGATGACTGAAAAACTAGTAAAAAAATTTAGACCTACTAGTTTTAACGACTCTCTTATTTTTACTAGTCTTGAAGAAACGATAGAAGCGCATCCTGTTGTTATTTTTTATGACTCAAACACTGATTTATATTACTATGTTAAAGCTCGTTCCAAACATAAAAAAAAACGGTGAAATTAGAAAAAAATTAAAAAGTGAAATTGAGATACCCAAATCAAACAAACCAAAAACATTATTTAGAAAAGACTCATATCTTGACTGCTGCCTTTAAATTGATTTCTGACTATTATTTAAACTTGATTGTTAAATTTGTTATCATTTTAACAATATTTACAAAATTGAGCATTTTACTTTAAGAATTTATGAAGATTTGATAGATATTACTAGCATAAGTAAAAGTACATTTCAGAAATTAAAAACTGAGAAGAATGTAAACACAGATATCTTGTTCAAAATGTGCAATGCATTGAATTGTGATACTTCAAAAATTATGGAAAGTGTGGAGGATAAAATGATTAATAATAAATTGACATATATTTCTTTGTTTTCATCTGCTGGGGTAGGTTGTTATGGATTTAAAGTTGAAGATTTTGAATGTATTGCTACTAATGAACTAATTGAAAGAAGACTTAACATCCAAAAAATTAATAATAAATGTAGTTTTAATAGTGGGTATATCAGCGGAGATATCAGAGATAAAAATGTACAAAATAAAATCTATGATGAAATAAAATTATGAAACAAAATAGGTAATGATAGAGTTGATGTTGTTGTAGCTACCCCGCCATGTCAAGGAATGAGTGTTGCCAACCATAAAAAGAAAGATGATGAAATTGAAAGAAATAGTTTAATTGTCGAAAGCGTAAAGATAGTAAAAAAGGTTTTGCCAAGATTTTTTGTCTTTGAAAATGTGGCAGCATTTTGGAAAACTGGATGCACATATAATTCTGAGGTAGTTTCAATTGGAAATATGATTACTTCAGAATTGTCTTCAGAATATGTTATAGAAAACAGAATATTAAATTTTAAAAATTATGGCTCAAATTCCTCTAGAACTAGGACATTGGTAATAGGCGTTCATAAGTCAGAAAGTGATTTTATATTGCCACTAGAATTATTCCCTAACTATAGAGAAGAGAAAACATTAAGAGAAGTTATTGGAACTATGCCTGAATTATCATGGGGTGAATATGACAATACAGATTTTTATCATAGTTTTAGGGAATATCCTGTTCATATGAGGGATTGGATTTCTAATCTCAAAGAGGGTGAAAGTGCATTTGATAATATAGATGATGTTAAAAAGCCTCACAAGATTATTAACGGCGAAATAGTAATCAATAAATTTAAGAATGGGGATAAATATAAAAGACAAGTTTTTGATAAAGTTGCTCCATGTTTTCATACAAGAAATGATCAAATGGCAAGTCAAAATACCATTCACCCTAATCAAGACAGAGTATTTTCAATACGAGAATTAATGAAGATGATGTCTATACCAGATAGTTTTAAGTGGTCGAACTTATCTTTAGATGATTTAAATTCTAAATCCTATAAAGAAAAGAAAGCCCTCTCAAAAAAGGAAGAAATGAACATTAGGCAGAGTATTGGAGAAGCTGTTCCCACTGAAGTATTTAGACAAATTGCTAATAATATAAAAAAGCATCTTAGTCAAAAAAAAATTAGTGGGGTTGATATTAATAAAATAATTGATGAGGAAAAACTTGCTGATATTAGTAATTTGAAAAAATATGTTTTGAATAACAAGGATAGTGTCTGTTTTGAAAGCTTAGCTCGAATTATAGAACTATCGAATGCTAAAAGATATTCTCATTCTGCATTTTATACTCCAAAAAAAATATTAAATGAAATAGTTTCAGTATTACCTGACTTTGAAAAGGATGAGGTTCATATTTTAGAACCTTCTGTTGGAATCGGCAACTTTATTCCCCTTATATTTAAAAAATATGATTATATAAAAAAAGTATCACTCACAGTAATAGATATTGACCCAGAAATGTTAGATATATTAAAAGTCATCTTCGATAGTAAATCAATTCCTGAGAATTTTAATATTAATTTTATTAACGCAGACTATATGGACGCAAAATTTAATTTTAAATTTGACCTTATTATTGGGAATCCACCATTTACTAAATTAAGTTCAAAAGATATTTTAAAATACATTAAAAATAGTGTCTTTAGTAAGAATTTAACTAATTTGGCAGGATTATTCTTGGAAAAATCATTGTTAGATTCTGACAATGTATCATTAATATTGCCAAAAAATTTATTAAGCAACGTTGAGTATATAGAAACTAGAAATATACTCAAAGAATACAATGTTGAATCTATATTAGATTTTGGAGAACTAGGATTTAAAGGTGTTTTAATCGAAACTATAAACTTAACAATAAATAATAAAAAAAATTCAAAAATATTGGTTAAATCACTAACCAAAAATGTTAAAATTATGCAACCTAAAAAATATATATTTTCTGATGATTTACCTTATTGGGTGATTTATAGAAATGATTTTTTTGATAAAGTTTCGAATAAATTGATATTTGACGTGTTTTCTGTATTTAGAGATAGACAAATCACATCTAAAATGCTTAATAACTCTTATAATGGCGATTCTGTACGTGTTATAAAATCTAGAAATATTTCTGATGATGGAAGTCAAATAGTTAATATTGAGGATTATGATTCATATATGGATTTATGTAAAGCCAAAAAATTAAGTGTATATAAATTCATTAACAGCGATGTTGTTTATTTAGCACCCAACCTGACTTACAAACCAAGACTATTAAGAAAAGAAAAAGGCTATATTACTAATGGTTCTGTTGCAATACTTCAAAAAAAATATGACTTTGAAATATCAGAAAAGCAAAGATTATATATTTCTAGTCAGGAATTTAGAGAATTTTATTCATTGGCAAGAAACTATCAAACTCGCTCATTGAATATTGACAATACAAGTGTGTATTGGTTTGGAATAAACAAGGAGGTCTAATAATGAGCATTTACTCTCATTTTTTAAATCAATTTGATTATGATCTAAGAAAAAGTAACAATGCTAGATGGATAGATCAAAAATGTACTTTTGATGTTGTGTGAATTATAGCGGATTGTATTATAGAATATGTGAAAAATGAAAATGAAGAATTTACAGTGTCAGATATATGGCATAGTGAATATTCTAGAAACAATGTTATTGAAATTTTTTCAAAACCTGACCCCGAATTAAAAGCAAGCAACGAGTATGATAAATATTTTGGTCAACCAATAAAATTATTGTCTTATAGCAAAATATTGTCAACAAGAAAGGAAAATAATAGATATTTTTATAAGATTAATAACCAAGAGCTATTAGAAAATATAGCTTTAAGGCAAACAAATGCATTAAATTTTCTTTATGAGTATATAGTAAAAGTTTTAAAGGATAGTGATTTATATAAAAGCTTTGAAAAATTCTTTGAAATTCAAACTAATGATTCATATAAAGATGTAAGGCAAGACTTTATTGATTTTACTATTGAAAATACTGCTATTAATAAAGAAACAGAATGTGGGAGGATATTCGCAAAAATAATAAATCCATTAGCATTTAAACTTAAGAAACTAGGCACTGAAAAAGGTAGAATGTCATCAAAAATTATTACTATGAATGACCTGCTGTATAATAAAGCTAATTGGAGAGATGAGTTAAGTGGCAAGGATAAATCGGTAACAAGAGAAGAATACGAAGACACATTGGATCAAACTAAGTCTAAAGCTTATGCTAAATATACTGTAAATAAAGCTAAAAAAGTTTTAAGAGAATATAATGCTACATATTACAGTTCTAAATCTGAAATTGAGCAAGGAACAGAAACAGTTATTGCAACACAAGCTCATCATATTTTCCCTCAATCAGATTATCCGCAAATTGCTGGCTATATAGAAAATTTAATAATGCTTACCCCTGATCAGCATTTTATTATGGCTCATCCAAATAATAATACTCAATATATCGATAAGGATTTTCAGTATATTTGTTTATTAAAAAAATCTAATAAGATAATGGATAATTTGGTTTCAGATTCATTGCCTAAACTTTATGATTTTTATGATTATATGTATGTTTTGAATACAGGTCTTGATACTGAAGAGTTTAGTGAAATTGAATATTTGGATTTTCCTACAATAATTAACAAAATAGACTATTTTTATAGCGACTACATTGATAATAATAAATATATTTCAATAATTAATGATAACAAATAAACTCGGACAAAAAGGTCAACACCTTAGTGTTAATTTTTTTGTCCTGGTTTAATTTACGGGTGTTTTTTCAAATTTATATTCACTAAAAAGTGAATTTTTGGCTTAAAACTGGGGAACTCGGGAAAATCATACATAAAAACTAGTTACCTGAATTTTTAAACTAATTTAACCAAGGTTTAGGTAAAAATACGCGCATAATTTTTAAACTAATATTTTACAAATTCTAGACAAGAAACAACTCAATATTTTTTAATTTCTATCAAAATTTGGCTAAACTTGATATTTAAAGTTTTAAAAACAGGTAAAGGTTTGAATCAGATTTTTATTATTTATAACCAAAAATAATTGTACATCACCTAAAACAAGCAAGTCAAAGCGCCTTTTATTATTTATCAAGGCAAAAAGACTGAATTTTAAATCTAACACTCACGAAAGAAAAAATCTACTTATTAATCAAATAAACCAAACTAAAAAAGCCATAATTTTAACTTAAAAAGCAAAATTATAAAATATCTAAACTACCTTTTTTAGCTTAAAACACTGGCAAAAATCAATTTATGGATAAAATAACAAAAATCATAAAAAAATACAACTACTATTTAAACTCAATGTAAATAGAAAACTCGTTTTTACTTACATTGAGCCTAAAAAAATATATGAAGTTTTGAAAGAGCCAATAATTAAAAGCCTTAAATTTGGAGATTTCTAAACGGTCAAATTTAAAGCATTCCATTAAATTTAAAGCCATAATGGAAAAAATGGCATTATTTGAGTTTATTGTGCCAAAAACATAATCAAGTCCTCCTTAATTCAATATCAAAATTTATTCTTTTATTCTTAGTGTGAGTTTTATTATAGCTCAAAATTTTTTTAAACCAAGCATTTTTTTTTTTTTTTTCAAACGGTTCAATTTAAGCCATTCCATTATACCTAAAAACATAACGGAAAATTCACGTTATCTGAGTTTATTGTGCCAAAAAAACATAACTAATCCTCCTTAATTCTAATAAATTTATTCTTTTCCTGAGTTTCCCAGTTTGATAAGGTAATTTCAAAAAAGCATCCGGTTTTAGGCAATT
>NZ_AFHO01000010.1 GCF_000218525.1 Mesomycoplasma ovipneumoniae SC01
GATAACTTGGTTATTTAAGATTTAAAAAAATCGCCGTTTGGCGATTTCAAAAATATCTATGTGTTGCATTTATATTTTTAATTTGGGAAGATGCAATGATTTATTGCATCTTTTTTAATTTGTTTAGAACATTGGCAACATTTTTATCAATGTTTGGCGGGTGAATTATTTTTAGTTTTTTTGGATCCATTCCTACAAAAGCATTTTCAGAAAATTTTTCAAGGCTTTGTGGTATTTTAATAATTAAAAGCGAACTTAGAGAGTTAAATGTAAAATCAGGAATTTCTTTTACGCCTTGGCTAATTTCAATTTCAGTTATTTTTGGATTATTTGCAAAAGTATGAGCATCTAATTTAACATTTTTAGCAGTAATAATTTTGCCTTTATAATTTTTAGGTATAACAATAATTTTGCTTAAATCGTTGTTGTATAAAATTCCGCCATAATCTCTAAAATAGTAATTTCCCGGCTCAACAGTGATTTTTTCTAAATTTTTTGCATTAAGAGAAAATTTGTAATCCTCAATTTCTTGTACTGTTTTTGGCAAAACAAACGAAGAAAAATCGTATTTTTCAGGCATTATAATTAATTTTGTCAAGTTTTTATTATATAAAACGCCGTCTTTTGAGGCAAAATAAGGATTTTGGGGATCAACTTCAATACTTTTAAGGTTAAAAGTTCCACTTTGATAATCAATTCGCCTAACATTTGGACCAATATATAATTTGCTTGCTTTTTTTAGAAAATCATTAGAAATACCGACTACTTTAGACTTATTTTTAATTTCAGTGGCAGGTTTAACATCGCTAGTGTTAGCAGAAACAAGTGAAACACCTAAATTATATTCATAAGTTTGGTCGTTTTCTGAATAATATGAGTCAAGAATTTTGAAGGCTTTATGATCTTTTGCAAATTCTTTATCGTCTCTTTTGAATTGCCCTCAAGTTGGGTCTGAGTGAAAAAAATCTTTAGTTTTTGAATCAAAAACTAAATTTCACTGGTGTGGTCCAAATTTTGATCAACCAATGACAATTGAATTTTTAACACCAATCGAATCAAGCATCGCCTTATATAAATTAGAATAACCACCACAAACAGCGTATAATTCTTCTAAAACAACCGAAGGTTCAACTGCGGGAGTCCGACTTAGATTTCAAGCATATTTTACATTTTTAACTATTCAGTCAAAAATAATTTTTATTTTTTCTTCGTCAGTTTTTGGCTTAGCATCATCGATTAATTTTTTAGTAAAATCAGCGACTTTTTTGCGATTTTTTTCGTCATAACCTTGATATTCAAAATCTCTTACATCTTTTGGATCAATTAAATTCATAAAACTTTTGGCAGAATTATTGGAATTTAAATTACCTTGATAATCTTGGTATTTTTCAATCCCTAGAGGATAAGAATTTTCATCTTTTTCTTTT
This sequence comes from Mesomycoplasma ovipneumoniae SC01, assembly GCF_000218525.1. Taxonomy (GTDB): domain Bacteria; phylum Bacillota_I; class Bacilli_A; order Mycoplasmatales; family Metamycoplasmataceae; genus Mesomycoplasma; species Mesomycoplasma ovipneumoniae_A. The sequence continues at coordinate 1,428 of NZ_AFHO01000010.1, forward strand.
GGTTTTTCAATTTGAATTTTTTTCTGAATTATTTGCGAAAAATTAGTTGAATTTTTATAATTTACTTTAACTTCATTAAAAACTTTTGTTAGTTTTTCAATGCTATTTTTGAAAAAGGCTTCATTTTGATTTTTTTGGTCATAAATTGTTTTGTATTCAACTTCGTCAATTGCTTGATTTAATTTATCCCTAAAAAATTCGTGCTTGAGCTCTTTTAATTCGGTGTTAATAAAATTTTTGACATTGGCTTCTAATTGCCAATATTTTTGTGAAAAATTTGTAGAAACAACCGGTTTTGGCTGTTCCTTAGTAATTTTTTCACTTTTTTTGTTACTTGTAGGCTTTGAAAGTTGTTGGTGTTGGTTAAAATTTTTTAAAATTTGTTTTTTGACTGTTTTTGGTTTGTTATTATTTGTAGTTGTGGTTGTTATTTGATTCAATTTTTGATTGGTTTCTTGTTTAAAAGTGTTTTTTTCGGTGGGCTGGATTTTTGAATTATCTAACAAATCGCTAGTTGTCTGAGGTGCAAGAGTCTCTTTTTGAACTGAATCATTATCTTCAAACAGAACTTGGGAATTTTTGTCACTATTATTTTGTAATTCAATTCGAGACGTAGCAATCCCACAAGAAGTCAAAAGCAAACTTCCTGAACTTATTAACAAGAAAAATAACGATTTTTTACGCCTTATCATAAACACCTCTAAGCAAAATATTGACTTTAAATTATAGCAAATTACTTAAAAATTTCCAAGAAGAAATTCAAAAAACCTAGTAAAACGGGCAAACTAAATCGCAAAACCAAGTAAAACACCAGCTAAACTGGGGGCAATAATTGGATTTCATGAATAATCAAATCCGTAAATTTCTTTTCAGTTATCAACATTTAAGAAATTATTATGTTTTTTTAAGACAAATGAAGTAAGGAAAAATATAAATCTTGGACCAAAATCACGCGCTGGATTTATAGCATAACCAGTTGAAGAACCAAGTGATAATCCAATTGAAAGCACAATTAGAGCAACAATTACTGGTCCCATTGTTTTAAAGGAGTTACCTAAAAATGCAATTGTACTAATTAAGACAATAGTTCCAATAAATTCGTATAAAAAGTTACCTACATAAGATTTTTTAAATGCTGGCCCGGTGTGGTGACATGAAGCAATAACTTCCGCTTTTGTTTCTTTAATATGACTTCAGTTAATCGTATTTAGAATTATCTGGCCAAAAATTGCTCCTAAAAATTGGAACGGAATAAGTGCTAAAAGCTCGGCATTTTTTTGGCTGATAGCAAAAAAAATTGAAACTGCCGGATTTAAATGGGCAACAGAAGTACTAGGGGCTACCCCATTTGCAACAATAATTCCCAAAAGCACACCAAGAGCCCAACCAAGAGCAATAACAATCCATTTTCCTGATTGATTTGCAAACATTTTTGTTGCACTTACAGAATAATTAACACCATTTCCGAGTAAAATTAGTGTTGCCGTTCCAAGAAATTCAGATAAAAAAATGATATTTTCCATGTAAAATTTCCTTTTATTTTATGTCTTTTACTCAATTTAGAGTTTTTTTAACAGCAAGATCTCAATTTGCAACTAATTTTTCAACCTGATTTTGCTCAAGTTGTGGTTTAAATGTTTTGTCAATTTGCGAAATTTGTTTTAATTCATCAATTGATTTTCAGAATTTAGAATGCAATCCTGCAAGAAAAGCCGCACCCATTGCAGTTGTTTCAGTGTTTTTTGGTCTTGAGATTTCAAGTTGAGAAATTGATGATTGGAATTGCATTAAAAAGTCACTTTTAGAAACACCACCATCAACTTTCATTAAGGTAATTTCCTGACCTAAGTCAGATTTCATCGCTTTAATTAAATCGTTTGACTGAAAAGCAATTGACTCAAGGGCTGCTTTAATAATATGTTCTTTTCTTGTTCCTCTTTCAAGACCAAAAATCGCACCCCGAGAATAAGAATCTCAATAAGGAGCTCCAAGTCCGGTAAATGATGGAACTAAAATTGTCCGGTGATCATCTTTATCAGTTTTGGAAATAAAATAATCAGTATCAGCGGCATTTTCGATTATTCCAAGCCCGTCACGAAGTCACTGAATTGTTGCACCAGCAATAAAAACTGAACCTTCAAGGGCATACTCAACCGGACTATCACCAATTTGTCAGGCAATTGTTGTTAAAAGGTTGTTTTTTGATTCAACAATTTTTTGGCCTGTATTTGCTAAAGTAAAACATCCTGTTCCATAGGTATTTTTTACCATTCCAACTTCAGTGCAAAGTTGTCCAAATAAAGCAGATTGTTGGTCACCAATAACTCCATAAATTGGCACTTTTCCTTTTGCATTAATTGATCACAAACTTGGTTCAACGATTCCATAATCGGCCGCAGAAGGTAAAACTTTTGGCAAAATTTCGACCGGTATTTCTAGTAAATCAAGGATTTTTTGGTCTCATTTTCTCTCTTTGATGTCAAACATCATTGTTCTTGAAGCATTTGAGACATCGGTTGCATGAGTCTTTCCTTGGGTTAATTTTCAAATAAGTCAAGTGTCAATTGTTCCGGCCAAAAGGTTGCCTTGGGCTAAGACATCTTTTGCTTTTTGGACATTTTTTAAAATTCAACGTATTTTTGTTGCACTAAAATACGGATTAATTAAAAGTCCAGTTTTTTGTCTTATATAATCTTGGTGTCCTTGTGAAATTAGTTCATCACAAAAGTCACTTGTGCGGCGATCTTGCCAAACGATCGCATTATAAACCGGCTCACCGGTTGTTTTGTCTCACAAAACCACAGTTTCACGTTGGTTTGTAACCCCAAGCGCGATAAAGTCATCTGATTTTAAATTTGCGCGTGTTTTTGCACTTTGCATTGTATAGAGTTGAGTGTTCCAAATTTCATTTGCATCATGTTCAACTCAACCTGATTGTGGATAATATTGTTGAAATTCCTTTTGAGAAAGGGAAATTACATCGCCATTTTTGTCAAAAACCAAACTACGGCATGATGTTGTTCCTGAATCAAGTGTCATTATATATTTTTGTTTAATGGTGTTGTCCATTTTTAGCCCCCTTTTTTCTATTTTTTTTAATTTAATTATACCATTTAGATAAGATTTTTTTATTTATAAAAATGCAAAATCTAATAATAAATTTTAATTTTGACTAGATTTTGGCAAAATTAAAATTTAGGTCATAAAATTACATTTTTTGCAATATTTTTTGTCTTAATAGCACCTTTAAATTCAAGGTTATTTTTTAACTTAAGACATAAACTTCTATTTAAAAATAGCTAAATTTATATTGTTTAGACTAGATTTAGTGAATTTGTAGTAAAATATTCAAATTATTTTTTTGTTTTAATTTAAGGATATCTAATGTTAAAAAAAATATGTTACCCACAAATTAGATTTAAACAATTTGACTCAGTATGACTAACAAAAAAAGTAGGGGACTTATTTTTAATAACTCGCGGTGAAAATTTAACCAAAAAAGATTTTCGGACATTTGTTTCAGGAAAATATATTTACCCAGTTTATTCTTCGCAAATAGAAAATCACGGTATTTTGGGCTATTATAAAGAATTTTTGGTTGAAAATGTAATAACATATACAGCCGACGGGAATGCCGGAATTGTTAATTTTCGAAAAGGAAAATTTTTTGCAACTGGTCATTGTGGCATATTAACTTCAAAAAAATATCCTGAAAACGAATTTTTTGCTATTGGAATAGGATTACAAACCAAAAAATGAGTCTCAAGAAGTATTGTTCCTTCTCTAAAAAACGAGGATATGGCTCAAGTTGAGTTAAAATTTACTCCTAATATCAGTGAACAGGGAAAAATTTCCCAACTTTTTGAGACACTTGAAAACTTAGCTAATAAACTTGAAGAAAAAATAAGTCTCCTGAAAAATCTTAAAAATGATTTCAATAATAAAATGTTTGCTAATTTAAGTTCAGATTTTCCTTCAATTAGATTTAAAGGTTTCAAATCAGCCTGAATTACTGACCAAGTAAAAAATTTATTTGAGATTTCCCGAGGTCAAACGCTAACCAAAAACCAAATAAAAACTAGACCTGTAGAGAGAGAGAGAGAGAGAGAGAGAGAGCGGATACATCTACCCGGTTTATTCATCACAAATAAAAAATCACGGAATATTTGGTTATTACAACGAATATTTGGCGCAAAAAAAGATAATTTTTTCAACTCACGGAAATCCTGGATCGGCTAAATTTATTCAAGAAAAATTTTTTGCTACTTCTAATTGTGGAATTTTGACTTCAAAAAAATATCCTGAAAGTACTCTTTTTGCAATTCAGTTCGAAAAAAACTCCAAAAAATTCATTTCTCAAGGGACAATCCCGCATTTAATTAGCTCAAATGTGCTAAAAATTGAGCTAAAATTCACCCCAGATGTTGCTGAACAACAAAAAATTTCACAACTTTTTGAGACTTTTGACTCACTAATTCTTGCATACGAGCAAAAAGTTGGATATTTAAAAAATTTAAAAACAAGTTTTATTACTAAAATGTTTATATAAAAATTTTTTGCTTTTTGTTAAAAAATCCTTAAATTTAATTAAAAAATGAATTTTTATGAAAAAAATTTTGATTTTTCATGCTATTTTTTGTTAAATTTTTTAAATGATTATGCTATAATTTAACCTAGGTAAACAGAGGTGTCCGTTTTGGGCTGAGAAAAACTCTTAAAAGTTGATCTAGGTAATACTAGCGTAACGAGTTTGTCCTTTTTCTTTATAAGCGAATGCTAAAATCGTCATAAAACACCTTGTTTACTAAAACACAAAAGGAAAATTGTTTGTAATGACGAAAAAAAATAAATTTCACTCTAAAAAAAGAAATTTTTTAAAAAAATTATCTTTTCTTTCTTCTTTTTTAACAGTACCATTACTGATTTCTGCATGCATCAATACTTCAGATCAAAATCCAGAGCAACTAGCTCAAACATGAGATACAAAAGTTAACCTTGGTTTAAGTCAAAGTTGATTTCAACTTAAAACTAAAGAAGAACCTGATCGTGTTAATAAATTTCTCAGCAATTTAACAGAAGAATTTAAGAAACTAAAAGAGGCAAATCCACAAACTAAAGACTTGCCTGATGTAAGTTTTCATTTTGTTGGAAATGATGATGCAAAAGCAAAACTTTCGCTATTAAAATCATCAAATAACTCAGATAATGCGCTTGATTTTGCAATTGCAGATGCAACTACAACTATCGAGGATGACCAAGACAAACAACTTTATAATGGTCTCCAAACTTTAACATGAGCTTTTAAAAATAGCCCTGAATCGGCAGTTTTTTACACCGATGGAACAGAAAATGACCCATTATATAAAGGTGCGAAAGAATTAAATGAACTATTTAATAAAACCCCTTATAATGAATGGTCAAGTAACCCAAATGATGCGCAAAAATGAGACAAAATTGCTTATCGATTTTTATATGATGATTCAAACCCACGAAAAATAATTTCATATTACCGTGGTATGATTATGATTTATGGCGATGAAAAAACAAGAGCTGAAATTAAAAAAAGTTGACATGATAAAGACTGACCTAAATTCAGAAATTATGGAATAATTCACGGAAATCTAACTTCTGCTGGAAAATTTAAAATGCAGAATTTTATTCTAAAAAAACATTTTGGTTCAAGTTTTAGATCAGCTAGTTTAAATGAAGATCGACTAGGACATTCAGATAGATATATTCAGGGACGCGGCTATACAATTGGTCAAGATCCAAAGTTTAGAATCGCTTTTGATGATGAGGCTTCTTTTGCTTGAAGTGAAAATAAAAAAGATTCAAAACAATATACTTCAAGCGAAACAGACTCTAAACCAGACTCTAAAGTTGAAATTTTTATGCTAACAAACCCTGCTTCATACGACATTGGTTCGTACCGCCCAACTTTTAATAAACTTCAAGCCGATTTAATTTCTCAAGCTTTTGTTAACATGGCAAAAAACGGAAAAGATGAATATGGTCCAAACGTCGGGTACAATGGTTATAGAAAAATAAATCAACAGGACCCTGAATTCCGTAAGATTTATGACCAATCAAAATCAAACTAAAAACTGTCTAATTTTTGAAGATTTTTCATTTAGACATGATAAAAACGGAAAAAATTTAATAAATCCTCTTAATTTTAAGTTATGTAATACAGAACTTTTATTTGTAATTGGCCCAAGTGGTCAGGGTAAGTCTTCGTTTTTTTTGTCAATTTTACAAAATATTTTTGTTTCAGGCAAGCTAATTTGGCAAGAACAAAATTTATTAGAACAAAACAAAAAAAATAAAAAAAATTTTTTAAAAACAGTTGGATATCTTACCCAAACACCAACTTCAATAAATTTTCAAAGTGTTTATTTAAATTTAGCAAAAAATTTACCTAAGTATAAAAATATTTTTTATAGTTTATTTGCGATTCCAACCAAAAATCAACGAGAACAAATAATTAAAATTATGAGCCAACTTGGTTTGGAAGAAAAAATTTATTCTATTTTTCAGGACTTATCAGGAGGCCAGCAACAACGAGTTGAAATTGCAAAGCTCATGTTACACCACCCAAAAATAATTCTTGCTGATGAGCCAACTTCAGCTCTTGATCCAAAAACAGCTGCAAAAATTATTGATTTAATTATTAATTTTGGAAAATTAAATAATTCAATCACAATTATTATTTCTCATAATATTAATTTAGTGAAGAAATATGATGGTAGAATTTTACTAATAAACAATGGAAATGCTAACTTTTTTAATTCATTTTCAGATATTGACCAAGAACAAATAGATTCAATATTTGGTAAGGATGACAATGAAGATGACGATCATTAGCGCATTTAAAAACAAGCCTTACCAAAGGTTTAAAAAAACAAAAGTTTTTTTTGCATTTATTTTTTTAGTCTTGTTTATTGTATCTTTTTATTCAATTTTTTCAGAAATTAATTATAATGGTTGGACACTTTTTAAAAAAAATTTAACTGACTTGTTTGCTTTTTCAAACAAACATCCTTATTATAGTGATTCAGTTTTTTCTTTAAGTATGAGATTTTTATGAATCACAATTAAATACACATTTCTTGGTACCTTTATCGGTGCTACTCTTGCTTTTTTTTCAGCGCTTTTTAGCTCGCAATTTATTAAAAATAAGTATCTAAAAAGTATAATTTGATGAATTATTATAATTCTTAAATCCTTTCCAATTCCGTTTATAATTGATCCTTTACAACTTATTTTTGCTCCAAAATTAGCAGCAATTTTAATTGTAACTTGATTTTCTTGAATTTGGTTACATCGGTATTTTTATTCTTTTTTAAATTCGCTTGATTTAAGCGGGTATCAAAAAGCGATAATTAAAGGAAAAAATCGCTTTTTTGCATTTAAAAATGAAATTTTACCTTTTGTAATTAATAAATTTTTTGGATTATTTTTATTCAGTTTTGAAGCAAATATTCGCTGAACAACGATTATTTCGGCAACTGGAGTTATTGGTATTGGAATTTTAATTAATGATGGAGTTCAAAATCCTGCATTAGGTTGAAAAATTGTTGGAATTCCACTTGCAGTTTTATTAGTTTTTGCTACTTTTTTGGAATTTTTAATAATTTTCTTTAATAAATTTATATTACACAAAAGATCTGTTAATATAAAACAAAAAAACAAATATATTTTATGGTTAAAAGTAAATTACAATTGAATTTTACGGATTTTTTTTGGATTTATTATTTTGACCTTATTCATTATTAGCGTTTTAGATATTGAATCATGAAGCGTTAATCAACATCAAATTAATCGTTTTTTTGGATCACTTTTTGTTATTGACTGAAGTGTTTTTTTACAAGGAAAATTAGACAATCCAATTTACATGGTTTGAAAACTTTTAGCTCAAGTTATTGTCTGTCTTGGAATTATTGGGGTAGTTTCAATTTTATGACTACTGGCTGCAAATGAAAAATTAAACCATTGAATTAAATGATCATTCTTTAAATTTTTACTTAATTTTTTTAGAATAATCCCGTCACTTGTTATTTTTTATCTTTTCTTGAGCTTTGCTGTTCAACCAATTTTATGAGTAACATTTCTTGTTGGAATTAAAAACGGCCTTGGAATGGCGAAAAAACTAAATGAAACTCTTAATTCGATTGACTGGCAAAAATACAAATTGTTAAGACTTCGGCAATGAAGTAAATTTAAGACAATAACCCATTATATTTTCCCTTTAATTTTTAAGGAATATTTTAAATATTTATCGGTTCAAATTTCAGATTCAATTCATGATTTGCTTCTTTTTGGAATTTTCGGAGGATCATTATTAGGACAAAAGCTCTCGACTCTTTCCCAAACAGGTATTGCCGGTGATAGAACTGCGTTTTTTACTTTTTCGTGAGTAACATGGTTTTTAATTTTATCTATCGAGGTTGTTATTATATCTATTCAAAACAATTATTTTAAAAAAATGCTCGCGATCATGGCCAAATTGAAAAATATGATTTTTAATGTTGGTGCAAAAAAATATTTATTATAGTTTTTACCGTTTAAATTAAATTTCTTTTATCAATATAAATACAAACATGAAAAACAAACATTTTTTCATGTTTTTTTTCTTTTTTAGATAAAAAACAGTTAAAAAATTAAACTAAGTACATGAAAAAAATACAAGTTATCAGTTTAATTGTTTTGGCTGGATCTCTTGCTGGATTCTCGTTTTTGGCATACAAACTTCAATCTAATGTCATGCCAAGTAAACAAATTTCTGTAACAATTTTACATGGAGTTCGCAATCCTGGTACAAAATTTTTTGATTATGGAACAAAATGACGGCAAATTTTTGCAGATTTTGATGTAATTCGAGGGTATGACACTAGCCAATATGAGTCCGAACTAGAAGTTACAAGTGACCAAAAAATTTCACTAAAACCTGTAGAGAAAAAATCCAAATTAAATAAAATCACTCTAAAAGCATTAGAAAAAATTATCACTAACAAAAAAATAGCAACAAAATTACATACTTTTTTAAAAGAAGCAAAAAACAAACAAATAACTTGAAAAGAAATCGAATGAGCTTTGCATCTTGATTCGGCAACTTTAAAAATTCTTCAAGAAAATTTTATTCTTGATTAGCGATTTTTTTAAGTTGTATTTTTACAATTTTATTAGTGGATAATTTTAGAATTACCTGAGTTGTATTGTTATTTTTATCAGTTTCATTTTTAATTTTTGTTGGTGAATTTAAAAAAATTATTTTTTTGCTGTTATTATTGGTATTTTTTTTAGTTTCTTATTGACTAATGTTTCCAAAAATTCCAAATTCAAATATTAGTTTTGAAAGTAAGGTTGTCGATAAAGTTAGTTTTGGAAATTTTGTAAAATTTGACGATGATAAAATTTTTATCCGGGGTAATCAATACGAAATTGGAACACTATTAAAACTTAGCGGCAAACTTGCAAGACCTAAAAACACATCAAATTTTGACTTTATTTCGTATTTAAAATCAAAAGGTTCATTTTTAGTTTTAGAAGATGCAAAAATTACTTTTTTAGAAGAAAGCAATACTATTTTTGCAAAAGTTAGAAAATTTTTCTCAATTCAAGAAAATTATTCAAAAAAACTAATTCCGATGATTTTCCTTGGCGAAACTCCCGTGGATGCTAGTGAATTTCGAAAAATATTAGTAAATCTTGGAGTCTATCAAATTTTTGTCATTTCAGGATTTCATATTAACCTTTTTAAACAATTATTTTTTTGATTTTCAAAAATGTTGAAAATACGACAATTTATATACAAACCTTTGTTTTTCTGTTTTTTGATTTTTCAACTATTTTTGTTCAATTTTTCAATTTCATTCCTAAGAGGTCTTTTATTCTGAGGTCTCATTGAAATTAATAAGTTATTTTTAAATAAAAAATTTAATAAAATAGAACTTCTATCAATGAGTGGAATTTTAATTTTATCTATAAATCCTTTAATTTTTTACTCATTAGGATTTGTTTTGACATTTACAATTAGTTTTATAATAACAATAATAAATCAGATAAAATTTCCCAAAAATTGGCACAAAGTTGTTGTTAATTTCTTATTTATAAATTTTTTTAGCAGTATTTTTTCAACTTTTTTAAATTCCTATTACAACTTTATGGCTCCGATAAATACCATTGTTTTTACCGGTTTTTTTACTTTTTTATATACAAGTTTGCTTATATTCATTTTTAATCCGCAAATTGTTGAATGAATTAGCAAGTTTTTCATCCAGAGTGTTGGCTATATCCAAGAATTTCAAATTTTAACTTTAAATATTCAATCCAGTTTAGTTTTTTTAATTATTTCATGTATAATTTCATTAGTATGTTTTTCATCATTGGAAGCGACAATTTCCTTGTCCAAGAAAAAATTTCTAGACTCCCAGAAATTAAAAACTCATTATTAATAAATTTTTTTGCAAATGATTCACTAGATGTTATACAGGAAAACCTTGAAGGTTCATCGCTTTTTGACGAAAAAAAAGTACTAATTTTTAATAATTTTTTACTTTTTTCAAAAAATGAAAAATTAAATAATCTATTAGCTTCTAAAATTATAAAAACAAAACACACAATCATATTTAAATATGTTTTTGATGAAAATTTAACCAATTTTGCTCTTAAAAATTCATGAATTTATAAGCATTTTACTCCACAGGCCACTAAAATTATTGAAATACCACAAATTACAAAACAAAATGTTGGTCAATTTATTGCTCAAATGCTCAAAAAATTTAAAGTTGAATTAGAATCAACCAAAATTTTTGAACTTGAATCACTCTTACCGCTAAATGGTTCAATTATTTATAATGAAATTGCAAAACTAAAAACTCTAAATAAACCTATAAATTCAGCGATAATTCGACAATATATAAGCGACTATTCATCATATTCTACTTGAGGTTTTATTGAATCATTTGTTGATTTTGATTTAAGAAAAGTTCTAAAATTTTATCGGCAAAAATTATTAGAAGGCCATACAATTGGCTTATTATTAGGTCAAATAAACTCAAAATTATTGCTTAGTTTTGTTGTTTTTTTGCATAAAAAAGCAGGTAAAAAAGATTCATATATCACTAAGAATCTTAATATTTCTGATTTCCAACTTAGAAAAGCAGTCGAACTATATAATAAAAATGGAATTAAAAAAATTGAAAAATTAATAATTAATCTTGCAAAATTAGATACAGAAATCAAAACTTCGCAAATTAATAACAAAATAGCTTTTGAATTATACTTGCTCCAAGTCCTAAGATAGTTGATTTAACAGCAAAATTGCAAAAAAGATGCGCTTTTTAAGTAAATAATTAGTTAAAAAGCCGTTAAAAATAAATTTTTAAAAATTTTTTGTTTTTCTAAAATTTGTGCTATAATTATTACAAATTTAAAATCATCTCAAAAAATTACCGTTTGTTTTTATTAACATGTTTTAATTTAAACAATTTATTTTTTGAGATGATTTTTTATTTTAAAAAAAAAAAAAAAAACTAAACAAAGAGGATCAAAATACTATGAAAAAACTAGCAAAACCAATTTTATTCTCACCACTTTTTATCTCGGGATTAGCCTTAGTTTCTTGTACAGTAGGCACTACGAATGGTAAGGAATTTGGATTTGACGGAAATAAAGATGGAGAGCTTCAATTTGTAACAAGTTGAAATGAAAATCAACCAAGATTTCAGGCTTTAGATCAAGTTGTTAAACTTTGAAATAGCAAACCTGAAGTGCAAGATCAAAATAATCGTGAATATTTGCCAATTAAATTAACTCCAAATTATGACAAAGATTATACCGAAATGACAGGTAAAATCACTCAAATTTTCTCGGCAAAAGACAGAAATCAAGCCCTAAATCTCGTAATAAATTATCCATCTGTTGCGGCAAATGCGGCTAAATATAAAATGCTTTTAGATCTAAACAAGTTCACAGATTTAGCCCAGGCTATAAAAGATACTTATCATCCAAAATTTCTCGAATCTAATACTCAAATAGCAACTCTTGATGAAAATGGAATTTATACAATTCCATTTGTAAAATCTTCGCAGACTTTAGTTGTAAATGGGCCTATTATGGCTTGAATTATTGAAAACGCAAAGAAAAATGGTGCTAAAATTGCAGATTCTCCGGCAGATAAACGCTTTTTTGAACAGTTTTCTTTGCCAGAATCAGACAAGGAACATATTAAAAAGTTATGAAAACCGCGAAGTTTTGATGATAAAAACCCTAATCCTTGACAGAATTTTGAACTTTCACATGAGACATTCAAATATTATGATAAAGTTTTTGATTTTTCAAAAAGAATTAAACAAGGATTTGTATTAAAACCGGCTGACATTAGTACAGGAGATTTTCCTTTTGGAACTGATGACATTGAAAATTTAGCTTTTTCCAAAATTTTTGCATCAGCTGGTGGGGATTATTCTAATTTTATGTTTGAGGTAACAAGGGAACAATCAAAAGAATTAGAACGAGTTAGTTTTGATAAATTATTTAATAAAAATTCTCAAAGTTATCAAAATACAAAGAAAAACTATGAACAAATTTTAGATCTTTTTAAATCAGATGCAATTTTTTACCCAGGAAGATTTTCACAAGAAAGTTTTGCAAACAATTTGATGAATAATCACCAACTTGCCATGGCAATTTCCTCAACAAGTAATTATCAACGCCGTTTTTCAAGGTCAAAATCTAATTTTGTTTTCCAAGTAAACGGAAAAAGTGAAAAAATTCCATTTTCTTCAAATATCCAAGCATACCAAATTCGCGAACTCGATCCAAGCCAAACAGATTCCCAAAAAGCAATTTATGAGTTAAAAAATGTCTTAACAAATCAAATCAGCCATTTAATAAATGAGACTAAAAGTTCAACTTATGCTGATTCAAATGTTTATTTAGATCCCGCTGACACCAATCAAGCTAAAAAAGTAAAAGAATTTGTTGACTCTAATTCAAAAGATTCACAATCTTATTTAGTTTTTGGCGATGGTTTTTCTAAGTTTTATCAAGAAAAAATTAAAAACACTAACTCAGAAATAATTAATCTTACAAATAAAAATGACAAAAACGACATTTTTTTACTAAAAAATGCCAGCATTGAAAATCCAGGGGGTGACAAACATTTAAATCAAAATGAAGTTGTTTTCCTCCAAGAGCCAATTAAAAATTCAAGCACTGATCCAAAAAGTATTTTTACTTACCAAGGGCCAGATTTAATCGCTTTTCACTCAAATGAGGAAGAAGATATTGCAACAAAAAATTTCCTAAAATGAATGCTAACTCACAAACAAGACTTTACATATCAAGATCAATCCGGTGAGGCAAAATATCATGGTAGTCCGAGCGAATATGTTGCATTTCGTGGTAATTATCTAGCCCCAACAAGGCAAGTTTTTGGTGAAAGTTTGGCTAATACTGAGAAATTTCAGCAAAATAATTCTTTTAGAACCGCATTTAAAAATTTTAAAACCGTTAATGATGACCCTCAGCACAATTCATTTTATATGGATCCAGTTGATTCAAGAAGTGCACTAATCCGTCAAGAAGTAAAAACAACACTAAACCAAATGGGTCGTCTTGTTGTTAATGGATCCCAAAATCAAGCTAGTTTTGAAAAATTTTTAACAGCATTGCAAACAAAATTAAATTCAGCAAACGTGAGCTAATTTTCGAGTAAAAAAGCTTAACTTTTTAAATTAAAGTTTAATTAATTTAGAAGAAATTCAACAACTTTATGAAAAAAATGTAATTTTTGTTAATTTTTCATTAAAAAGTTATATAATAATCGTAAATGTTAAGCACAACTGGAAATTATTTATTGTTAGTTGGTCTAAATTGTTAAATTTTTGACTAAGTAAATTAAGATAATTTATCGTTGTGCTTTTTTATTTTAAAAACTAACAGGAGAGCTATTTGGAACAATAAAATTAGAAAATTCAAATCACTTTTAAAAAACACATAAGCACATAAATTACAGATACTGCAAATCTTCTTATTAAAAAAGAAATTTAACAATGAAAAAAATTAACAAATTTAAGTCAATATTTTTAAAAACAGCAATTAGCTTAGGACCGGTTTCTTCTTTGGCTATTTTAACGTCCTGTTTTTCAAATGCAAATCACACTGAATTAAAATCACAAAAAGACAATCCACTTCATTTTGAAACCGAAAATGACAATACAATCGATTTTCGCGTAATTTTTGGTGATAAAGATCCCCGAACTCAAGCTCTAAAAGCAATTTTTGAAAAATGAAACGAAAAATCCGAAGTTAAAGACAAACAGGCAGGATTTTTACCGGTAAAATTAGAAAATATCGCGGCAAATTACATCAATGATCAAACTAATTTAATAACACTTTTAGAAGTTAAAGATACAAAAAAACTACCAAATTTAACACTAAATTACCCAGCTCTGGCGGCTAATTTGAATAAACACGGTATGATTTTGGATCTAAATTCCCAAAGTGATTTAGCCCAAACAATTAAAAATAGTTATGATGAAAGATTTCTGGCTGAAACAAAAAATTTACCGGAAATTGACCAAAATACACTACCTTTTTTACCAATACTAAAAACTTCAAAGGCACTTTTGCTTGACAAACCGGTTTTATCATACATACTAGAATCGGCAAAAACAAGTCCTAATTTTAAAATTAGCGAATCTGATAAAACACGAGTTGAAAATTTAGATCCAAAAAAAACTGATCTTGAATACATCAAAAAAGTCTGAGGTCAATACAAAAGTTTTCCTTCAGATCAAGGCGGTTTTGACGGTTATACTTTTAGTTTTGAAAAATTCAATAATTATAAAGACCTTATTGATTTTTTAAGTCGAGTTAGAAAATCATTCCCTGATGCCGAAAAAGGCAGTCAAACCGAAAAAGTTAACTTTTTACTCGGACTAAATGACACAGCCGCATTGTTCTTTTTTGTAGCATTTGCCCAAGCAGATGGTGAATATGAAAATTCAAGTTATTTTAAAAATCTTGATGGTAGCTCACTAAACTATGCAAATCTTTTTGATGAGACAAGCACAAATCACCAAAATGCAAAAAAAGCCTATGAAATATTAGTAGATTTAGTAAAAAATAAATTACTTGGTCCAACAAGCGGCACAACTAAGGCTAGTGAATTTTTAAAAAATCACCAATTAGTTTTTGCAATTACTTCAACAAGCGATTATTCGCGTAACTTTGAAAAACAAGGACAAAATTTTTTACGTCTAAAAGTTAATACAAAAACTTTTGACTACCCGGTTGGCTCAAAATCTAAAATTTGAAAAATAGTAAGCGAAGAAAATATGCCTGCAAATGCAATTGCAAAAGTTCACCAAATTTTAGATAATTCAACCGGTTATGTTTATGAAGGAAATTCATTTTCTGTAACAGGAAATGAGATTTTTTTAAGCAAAACTGATGATGCAGATTTAATTCAGAAAATAAAAGACGCTATAAAATCAAAACCTAATTTAAACCGTTTTAATTTTTTAGCAATTGATTCTGATTTTGACAAGTGAATTAATGATAGAGTCAAAGAGGAATCAAATACCTCTTCACTTTATGTTCAATCAGAAAAAAACAAAGTTAAACTCATTAATCAACCTGAAAATGCTTTTATTTTTTCAGGTTCACCTAAAAAACTTAATGAAGACGAGTTAGAATTTCTCAACGAACCTTCAAAAACACAAGAATCAAATAAATTTAATATCGTTACATCCCAAGGCCCATCTTTGATTGGATTTTACAATAATCCAACCGAAAATGAAGCCACACTTAACTTTGTTAAATGATTTATTTCGGAAAAAATTGAATTTAACGGACCAAATAACAAAAAAATGGTTGTAACTCCGAGCGATTTTTTAGCATTTTCAGCTTCAAACATAAATCCAACTAAGGCAAATTTGGAATCAAATTTTGATGAAAATCCAGCGTTTGCAGCGAATAATGCTTTCAAAGTTGCTTATGAACAATTCCAAAATCAGTTAAAAAACCCTGAAAAATATAGAGTTTTTACTGAACCTGCAGGAATTGACTCAAATGTTTTCCGAAAAGCAACTTTAGGAAGTATTTCTCAACTTTACAATCAGTTTTTAGCCAACCCGAATTTAAATCTTGAGTTTGATACTTTTCTTAAAATTTTAAAGCAGAATATCGGCGCATCAGTTAAATTAAAAACAGAAAAAACAGAAAAAAATACACAAAAATAAAATTCTAAGGAGAAAAAAATGAACACACATAGTAAAAAAGGTACAAAATTAAGGCATAAAAATAACATATCAAAGAAAATTAGTCGAATTTTCTTATCTTCTTTATCAGTTTTAGCACCAGTTGGACTTATTGCTTCTTGTGGTGTTTTTTCCGGTTCAGATGGAGCTAGATTTGACACTGAAGATGATGGTGAGTTAGTTTTTGGTCACAATTTTTCCTCAAGTGGAAATGAAATTAAAGCATTAAATAAAATTATTGAACTTTGAAATACAACTGCAAAAGATAAACCTGATTTTATAAAAATGAAAGAACAATCCTTTCAAGGAGGATATTCAGGAGCATCTAATTCAATTAACACTTTTTTAGAAACAAAAGATCGACTTAAATTACCTAATATTGTTACAAATTATTCATCTTTATTAGCAATTGTAAATAAATATAGAATGGCAATTCCGATTGTTTCTGATTTAAAATCAGATCAAGATCCAACTGATGAAAATGAAAAAAATACCAAAAATTTCCTAAAAGAGCAAGGAATTAAGGACTTTTTACAAATTAACTCAGAAATTCCGTTTCTTGATGAAAAAGGAGTCTATACTCTTCCGTTTGGAAAATCCTCTGAAGGTTTATATGTAAATAAAGTTTTATTTGGCTGAATTATTCAGCAGGCAATGAATGACTCAAATCCAGCAAAAATCAAAGCTGAAGACAAAGCTTTTTTTGAAGAATTTACCAAATTAGCGGCGCAAAAAACTGAAGATGTTGCTGAAATTAAAAAACTTTGAAAAGAATACGCGCCAAGCATAGATGGCCTTTCTGGTTATGAATTTAAAAAATCTGATATTGAAAACTTTAGTGATTTGCAGAAATTATCTTCAAGAATTGTTAAAGCATTTCCAAAAGCACTTGAAGGTTCAAGTCTAACTGCGGCAAAATCAGTTTTAGGGATTGACAATGCAGCTACTTTAATTTATGGGCTTTCACGTTCTTTGTCAGAAAATGATAAATCTAAAGAAGTTACCGTTTTAAATCGAAAAGAAAATCTTATTAGTTATACATCTTTTTTCAACAAACCTGAGACAGATAGATACAAAAATTTAAAGCAAATTTATGATCTACTTTCCAAAGGAATGGCTGATAAGTCAATTTATTTTACAGCTCCTGGTGAATATAATTCAACTTATTTCCGTAATCATCAACAACTTTTTTCAATTGGATCAACAGCTGGATTTCACCACAATTATATAAAAGCAAACTCTAAAAATTACAAAGTAAGTTTTACTTTTAAAAATGCTGGACATATTTACTCCCCAACTTCACCAAGATTTGCTGCAGTAATTAAAGAATCAGATTTAGCAGACATCTCAAAAGAAATTACAGTTAAGGCGATTGATGGTAAAGCCAACGTTAAAATTAAGCAACCAATTTTAGCTGAAATTAAAAGTATTTTAGAACAAAACCCGAAAAAAGAGTTGTTTTATTTTACTTCACGGGATGAGACTCCTTCTGGAATTATTGAAGGATCATACAAAGTTCTTGATGCAACAGAACAATTTAAGCCAATTGTAATTACCGGATATAATGGAATTGAAGAGGCATCGGCTTCTAGCTCACTTAACGAAGAGGAAATGGATATCTTAGCAGCGCCACACAAATTTGACAATAATTCAAAAATTACCGCTGTTACTGCCCAAGGTCCTGATTTGATTTTTATTCACGCAAATGAAAAAGAAGACCGTGCTGTTAAGGCTTTTGTAAATTGAATCCTAACTGAAGAAGTTGACTTTGGCGGACAATACGGAAAAATAACTCCTGTTGAGTATTTTTCAAAAGCAACTTCATATTTATTGCCACTAAAATCAACGCTAAGTACCGATGTTTCTAAGCCAAAAAACAAAGGTCAAAAGTTAGCACTCGAGCAATTTAGCCGCTTTAATAATGAACAAGCTAAAGCTAAATATTCACTTGTTTATGATAATGATGATGCTAGATCCTCTGTATTTCGTTCAAATTTAGACTCGACCGTTGCACAAATGCAATCACTTAAGGCGGCCAATGGCACTGTTCCTGATTTTAACAGTTTTTTAAATACTTTGAGTCAAAATTTAGGACCTGAATTTGCTAGAGAAAAAAAATAAACTGATAAATTTGTCTTATGAAAAGAAATCTTTTAAAGCTGTTTTTTGCTAGTATAAATTTTACTTTTATCCCTTTTTTTATTGCTTCTTGTACAACAAATCAAGGCCCCCAAGGTTACTTTCAGGCTCAAAAATACTATAAAATAGAGGATTTTTCGCAAAATCCTGAGCTTGATTTGCAAAACCAAGATAGTCAATATGCCAAAGACATTACAAAATTTCTTAATCCAAATTATTCTTGAACTGAAGAAGATAAACTCAAATTTAAAGATGATATTTTGCCTGATTCAAAATTTTTTAACCAACAAAAAGTTCAAATTCAAAAATGGACTGATGGCGATACTGCAACCTTAAAATCTGTTGGCGAAGTCCTAATTGAGCCTGTTTTTAATGTCAGAATTGAAAGTATTGACACTCCAGAGGTAGGTACGTCCATATCTGGATCTTATAAAAAAACCGAAGGACTTGAGGCCGAATATGCCGCACGAGCAACTCAATTTGCCGAAAAAATGTTGCCAGTAGGCACTGAAGTTTATTTTGTTTATCCAAAAACAGGTCCAGCGCGTTCTTTTAATCGTTATGTTGGGAGTTTATTTTTTGGTCATAATGGATTTTATAAATCTTATGGAGTTGAAATAACAAAAGCAGGACTTGCGGTTCCAACTTTGCAATCAGGATTTTCAGGAATAACTAACCAGACTACAATTTATTATTATAATTCAATCAAACAAGCAGCAGCAGTTGAGAATTCCATTAATAAAAAGTTCGGAATTTATGAAAAAATAAAAGATTCAAATATATCTTCGCTTAATGAAAATCTTGAATCTATCTATAAAACACGTGGTCTTGCAAAAATTTCTGATTTTTTAGTTCTGGGTGAAGGAAATAAAGATAGAAATGTTGTTGACTGGTATAAATTTAGGTTAGAAAGTTCAAAAGATACAAAAAGTGGAAATAATAACTAACATGAAAAAAACAGATGATAATAAAAAAATCGAAAAAAATAATTTTGAGGCCGAGTTAAAAAAAATTCGGCAGGCTTCAAATAGTCGTTATAAATCGAAATTTTCAATACCTGCAATTGAAATTAAAGACCTAACAATTGACTTTGGTGAAACACTTGCTGTTGACAGTGCAAATATTAAAATTTACAAAGGTGAACTTGTTACACTTTTAGGACCTTCAGGTTCAGGAAAAACTACAATTTTAAATGCAATTGCTGGTCTTTTGAATCCAACTTCAGGTCAAATTATTTTTAATGGCGATGATGTAACCCGAAAGTCACCGCAACAACGTAAAATTGGTCTTGTTTTTCAAAATTATGCACTCTATCCGCATTTAAATGTTTTTGGAAACATTGCTTTTGCTTTACATAATGACCCAAGATGAAAGCAAAAAGCAATTGAAAAATCGATGCTTGCGCGCGTAAATGCTAATTCAATTGTTTTGGCTAAAAATGGCGCTTCACTTGAAGATCTAGAAATTTACAAAAATAAACTATTTGATTATTTTGATATTTACCGCCAATTAGAACATGATTATAACGAACTTAAAACACAAATTTATCATAATTTAAATCAACTTCAAACAGATTATTTTTTAATAGAAGCACACAAACAGGCTGAAATAAAAAATTTAACTATTGATTTCTTAAAATTAGGCAAGTCTGCGTCAATTTTTTGAGCTTTTTGGAAGAAAATTTTTGGTAAAAAAGAAGGGGAAATTTGTCCAATTCAACAGGCAATTACTTTTCGAAAAGCTTATAAATTAAAAGTTGACAAAATTAAAAAACAAGCAAAACTTGACAAAAAAGCTCATAAAAACAAAATTCAGGATGAAAAATACGCAATAAAAAATGCTCCTGAACTAGTTCGCGCCAGGCAAAACTTTTTGGAACAAAAAGCGCTTTTATATGAAAAATTAGAAAAACTTGAGAAATTGCAAGCACAATTTCTTAGTAATTCAAAAATAGAATTTGCTAAAATTCAACAAGGTTTTAAAAATTTTTCTAATAAAACAAGTCTAAAAGATGCTGAGTCAATCAAATTAGATTATCAAGAACAAAAAGAAGCTTTCAATCAACGAAAAAAAGAAAAAGAGCTTTGATTTAAAACTGAAATTGAAAACGAAAAAAATCAAATCAAAAATTCAGGAAAACTTGCAAATCTTGAGCAAACTTACCTTGAGACAAAAAAGAAATTTCTTGAAACAAATACTCGTCATTCACCGAATTTGTTGCTTTTAAAATCGCTTAAAACTAAATCAAAAACTTACAAAAAGGAAACTTTAAAACTGTTTTTAGACTATGAAAGAAACTTGATTAATAAGTTTTCGCTTAATACTTCAAAGTTAAACGAACAAGAATTAAAGCAATATCAAGAGTATCAAAATGATAATATTTCAATAAAAGAAGCAATAAATCGTGCTGTTTTACGAACAGCCGAGAAGGTTGAAATAACTAAAAATTTAGCTAAAAAACCAACAAAACTTTCTGGTGGACAACAACAAAGAGTTGCAATTGCCCGTGGAATTGTTCGACACCCTGATATTTTGTTAATGGACGAACCACTTTCAAATTTAGATGCAAAACTAAGAGTCCAAACTCGTCAGTGAATTCGAAAAATTCAAACTGAAATCGGAATAACAACTGTTTTTGTTACTCACGACCAAGAAGAGGCAATGTCAATTTCGGATCGAATTATTTGTATGTCAACTGGATATGTTCAGCAAATTGGAACTCCAACTGAGTTGTATCATAATCCTAAAAATGAATTTGTTGCCTCATTTTTA
The DNA here is from genome assembly GCF_000218525.1 of Mesomycoplasma ovipneumoniae SC01. Lineage (GTDB taxonomy): Bacteria > Bacillota_I > Bacilli_A > Mycoplasmatales > Metamycoplasmataceae > Mesomycoplasma > Mesomycoplasma ovipneumoniae_A. Next base: position 22,607 of record NZ_AFHO01000010.1, read on the forward strand.
GGTGTTCCTGAAATGAATATTTTTGATGGTTTTTATGACAAAGAAACTAAAAGCGTCATTGTTGATAATCAAATAATTTTTGAATTACTAAAAGATTATGAGCATGAAAAAATAAGAGTTGGAATTAGGGCTGAAGATTTAGTTGAAAATGAAGCTGGTAATTTTCAAGGCAAAATTAGCGTGATTGAATATTTGGGAAAAGATATTCTTGCCAAAATTGATGTTGAAAATATCGGTCAAATTTCAATAATCTTACGTAAAAAACCGGCCTATGAAATCGATGAAATTGTCAAATTTAATATTAAATCAGGAAAATTACATCTATTTGATTATCAAACAAGGGAGCGAATCCAATGAATTTAATTAATAGATATTTCCTAAAACAGCGAATTAAAAAAACTAATCTTGAACTGGGAATTTTGGACCAAAAACAACCATTTTGAAAGCCTTTTTTAATATTGCTACCTTCAATTTTAGTTATTTTTATTTTTACTTTTTTACCATTTTTATACTCAATTTCTAAGTCTTTAAGTATCGAAATTAATCCTAATATTGCCGGTAATACTCGACTTGGTTTTGATAATTTTGTTGATTTAATTACCCTTGATACTAATTTTCATATTGCAATTCGAAATTCTGTCATTTATTCAATAGCAGCGCTACCACTTGGCTTAATAATTAGTTTAATTATTGCCTCAACAATTGCCTCGCTACACCGAAAATATGCCCGTGGATTTTGACAGACTGTCTTTTTTTTACCTTATGTAACCTCAGGTATTGCCGTTTCAGTTGCTTTTGCCTATATTTTTGATAGTGAAACTGGTTTTATTAACCGTCTTTTTGGTATTTCAACAAGGTGACTAAATTCCGGAAATCCCTCATCTTTTAATGCACTTTTAGTTGTTTTAATGTCTGGAGTTTGAAGAAGTCTTGCTTTTGAAGTTTTAATTTTAACAACCGCAATGCTTTCAGTTAATCCAACACTTTATAAAGCAGCGGCAATTGATGGAGCTAGTCCGGTTCGTCAATTTTTCAAAATTACTTTGCCTTCAGTTTCAAGAACGATTAACTTTTTAATTACAATCGGAATTATCGGCGGAATTAAAGTTTTTCCAATCGGTATTTTTGCCAACGAAACTGAAGCAATTAGTAACGGGGGCGCAACTTTATTAATATATATTTACAAAAATGTGCGCGGAACACCTAACTTTGCCCAAGCAGGTGCACTGACTATTTATCTTTTTGTTTTTGGAATTGCACTTTCAGTTGTTGTCAAAAAGTTTTTAAGCACAATATTTTTAGTAGCTGACAAAATTACGGAGAAAAATGTTCATTATAAAATTAAAAATTCTAAAATATATTAGCGATAAAAAAACCGCTAGAGTAACTGAGTCAATTAATTCTCAAGTTCGCAACAGAAATATTACAAGTGCAATTTCAAGCTTTTTGCTCAAGTTCATCGTGCTTTTCTTTTTTGGAATTTTAATAGTTTTTCCTTTTTATTTTATGTTAGTTTATTCACTTTCACCTGAAGAGCAAATTCTTGACACGCGTATTCCGGTTTATTGGCCTAATCATTTTGCTTGGGATAATTTTGTCAAAGCTGCCCAATCTGGTTATTTTGCCGCTTTAGGAATCACGGTTTTAGTTACTTTAATTTCTGTGGTTGCAAAAGTTTTTTTCTCAATGACTTTTGGTTATGCTTTTTCGCTAAGAAAGTGAAAATTTAAACATGCTTCTTGAGTTGTTTTCCTTTCAATTTTAGTTCTTCCCGAAACTGCACTTTTGATTGGGCAATACCGAATTATGGTAATGCTTGGTTGAAATGACGGTTTTCAATCAATTTTTGCCCTAACAAGTCCATTTGTAGCCTCAGTTTTTTCCGGATTTATGTTCCGAAATGCTTTTGAAGAAATTCCTGATCGAATTAAAGAAGCCTCAATGGTTGATGGTTGTTCTGGTATTAGATATTTCTTCCGCGTTGCAACACCAATGATATCGCCAACAATTTGAACTGTAGGAATACTAACTGCTTTTTCAGCTTGAAATTCAACCCTTTGACCACTTTTAATATTACAGTCTAATTCGGCTGATTTAACAACTTTAAATACTTGATTATTACAAAAAGTTGGGGTTGCTGATGAAACAGCCCAAATTCCCGGAGGCTACTTTAAAAACATCAGAATGGCTGGTGCGATTTTAACAATTTTACCAATGTTCATTGCTTATTTTGTCTTTCGTAAACGAATAATGAACGCAGTCTCACGCCAAGGATCAACGGTAAAAGGATAAAATATGACTAAATTAACAAGTTTTTTTAAAAAAAATAAAGAAAAAATCGGACTTAAATTACAATCATCATTTATTTGGGTATCAGTTATTGTTGGTTTGGGTTTTACTGCTTTAACTTTTTGAGCAATTATCTATTTTTTCCAGCAAGCATTTTTAGACGGCTTTTTGTAAAAAAGTACAATTTAAACAACAATTCCAAACATTTAATTGTTTGGAATTTTTTTTATTTTTACTTTTATTAAATAGTAAAATTTAGCCTTATTATTCAGGATTTTATAAAAACTATAAATATTTAATTTTATAGGATCTAAAAAAGTGCCTACAAACTCAGGAAAAATAACTATCAAGACAAAAACACTAAATTTTAAATCTGACCATTACGAAAGAAAAATCTACTTATTAATAAAATAAAGCAAACTAAAAAAGCTAAAATTTTGACTTAAAAGCAAAATTATAAAATATTTAAACTGCTTTTTTAGCTTAAAAACACTGGCAAAAATCAATTCAAGGATAAAATAACAAAAATCATAAAAAAATACAACCACTATTTAAACTCAATGTAAATAGAAAACTCGTTTTTACTTACATTGAGCCTAAAAAATATATGAAGTTTTGAAAGAACAATAATTAAAAGCCATAAATTTGTAGATTTCTAAACGGTTAAATTTAAGACATTCCATTATATTTAATGCCATAATGGAAAAAATGGCATTATCTAAATTTATTGTGACAAAAACATAACCAATTCCCCCTTAATTCAATATCAAAAATTTATTCTTTTATTCTTAGTGTGAGTTTTATTATAACTCAAAATTTTTTTAAACCAAGCATTTTTTTTTTTTTTTTTTGCAAAAGGTTAAATTTAAAATAATAAAAGGCCCTTTAGTTGGAACTCAAAGGTCATTTTATTTAAATTAGCAGAAAAAATTCAAACAACTAGTTTTTATCTATGATTCTTATTTTTTCACTTTTGTTAATTTTTTCTAAATTAAACCAAAATACTTAAGCAAAATTGTTAAAACTAAAACAATTAAGATGGCTAATTTGCTAAATTTTGACTGAGCATTTTTTGCCTTAGAGTCAAAAAAATAGCTTTATTTAGAAGCTATTTTTTTGCAAAAACATCTTTTTGTGTGCCTAGACCTTCAGGGAATAAATTAGTTTTAAAATTGCTTTGATTTTTATAAAGTTCAGATAAGGCTTTTCAATAAGATTTTTCTTGTTGAGCATCACTAGAAGAATCGCCATAAATTAAATCATATCTTGGAAGATTATATTTGCCATAATAACCTTTATAATCATAACCATAAGAACGCAAATTTAATGTTAAATTTGCAGAAGCTTGTGAGTCTGAGGCATAAACAACAGAATAAAGTTGACCATCTTTAAAGAAAACAGGGCTACCAGATAAACCACCGCTTGCAGTATAATTATCAATGACAGTTCCAAGGCCGCCATTTAAATATTTCTTGGATTTACGTTTTTTATCAGTTTGGTCAAAATAATCAAGTTTTGTAAAAGAATTAGCCATTACTGGCGCACTTATAAAATAATCGCTAATTCCGGGAATATTTACAAAACTACGGTAGGATCTTGACCAAGCAAATTCAGAACCGCCATTGATTAAAGGGTCTTGTTGGTTTCTAGAATTAAAAAGACGAAAATTTTTATTAATCCAAGGCGAAACGCTGTAATCTCTTAGGGCAAAATCGGCCGGATAATCGTTTTGAGAAATAGTAGGGTCACCTTTCGAACCTGGGTAACCTAAACTATAAAAAGGAGTTTTTTCTAGATTTGAATATTGATCTGAATTAAAAGGATTAAATTCAGAAATTTTTAGTGAATTTGACTTGTGATTATTATAAAATTCTTCAGTAATTTGCTTAGCATCTCACTCGTTTTTAAAATTTATTTCAATTATTGCAAAGTCAAGAAATTCATCAACATTCTGGAGATCTTGTTGGTCAGTAAAATCGCTAGGTTTGAATTTAAAAACATCAGAACCCATTAAAATAGTTCTAACATTCATACTTTGGGTTGGTTTTTGGCGGACTTTTGTTTGGTCGGTAGGTCCCACTGATTCTGGAGCTTCTCAGCCGGTATTGTAAATTCTACCATTGTTTTCCTTGATATCAAGTTTAACTGTGTTATAAAATTCATCTCCAGTTGAGGCATTTCTTGAGGTTGGCAAAATTGTATTTAAAGGAACACTTTGTTTTAATTTTGTAAGAGTTATACTTTGTGTATTTAAACGTAAATCAGAATCATTATAATTTGAAAAATCACGGCCATAATGTTTACCTTCATGAAAATCATTAGCAATTTGCAAATTATTTGCAACGTGAGCGTTAGTTAAAAAGAATCATTTTAGTGGATAGGAGGAATTTTGTGGAATTTGGTAGTCTAAAATTCCTAAGGTTCCAAAGAAAAATTGTGTACGCGTTAATGGATTGTTATTATGGTTTGGGTGGGCTTCATGTGCGACTAAATTTTCGATTTTTATTGAAACAACATTTGGAATTAATTTCCTATAATCCTCAGAAACAATTTTTCTTGGCAAACCAAGTCGATTTGGACCTCCAAAAGTATAGTCAGAATTTTCGCTAGATTTTCATCAAGCCGGCGTTTTAAATCCTGACTCGTAAGTATTGAATTTTATTTTATTTATATTTCCATTATCGTCAAAAACCGGTAAGGAAAAAAGGCGAAATTGTGCGTTTTCAAATAAAGGTTGGTTTGATTCTTTTGCTTTTTGATTTAATTTTGCAATAGTTTCAGCCTTTTGTTTTGGAAAATTTTCGGGCCTTTTTTCAAGTTCGCTTGTAGATCCAAAACCAATTCCACCGCCGCTAAAAGTTGAATTTATACGATACCAATCTCATTCTTTTTCGGGAAAATCATTTTCGTATTGATCCAAAATTGTCCGCTTACCATCGCTGGAAAAACGACTAAAATTTTGACCAGAAGGACGCGAATTACTAATTAATTCAGCGATTTTTTTATCACGTTCTTCTGATGATTGAGGATTTTGGGGCCTATGAGGCGGCTGGTGATGGACAGGTTTTTCTTCTTTAAAAATATCTTTAAGCGCACCTAAGGTTAGTGTTGCTGTGGATCTTTGAACCTCAAGGTCGTATTGAGTTTGTTTTGCAATTTTTTCTAGAGCGCTAAAAACATTGTTAATTTGGCTGATTTTTTCCTGTTTTTTACTTAAATCTTTAACATTATTATCAAGAAGTTGAAAAACTGACTTTTGTGATTCGGAAATGAATTTTTTAAACTCATTTTCTGATTTTTGACCAAAAAGTGATTCAAAATTTGCATCAATTTTTTGTAAAACTAACTCAGTTTCGGGCGAACTCGAAAAACTTCCACCAGGCTGAGTGCCTTTTTGACTTTGTTGATTTTGTTCTGAAGGTAGTTTTTGCTGTTGGTTGCTACCACAAGCGATTGCAAAAAATGGAACAGATAAAAGTGGAAATAAAAATTTAATTTTCATTTTATACTTCTCCTAAGAATCCGTCTTGAACACTGTTTTGTCCAGCATTTTTAACTGAAACTTGAACAAAACCAATTCGTGAACCAACCTGATTTAAAACTGACTCATTTTCAACATAAACATGATTTACTAATAAATTACGCGAATTTGCTGCTCTAATAAAAGCGCTAATTTCAGTTATTGCATCTCCGCTTGGTGTTCCAGATAAAAAGATGGCTATTGGACTTGAAGTTTGGGCACCACTATTATCACGAAACTCAATTTGAGCTCCACCTGGTTCGTCAAAGGTTAGTCGCGAACTTAATTGTCCACCGTTAAAATCGTCTCATTTTGCAACAAAATTGTTAGTTTGATCAAGGCCAAAAATTAATTTTTTAAATTTTATCGGACGAAATCCGGTAAAATCATCGTTTGCATAAGGATCTTCTTTTCAATTTTTAACATGGTCATTTCAGATTTTATCATATTTTTCAAGACTTAAACCTTTGAGTGATTTGATGTTCTTTGCTCGTGAAAAATCAAGATTAACCGGACGACCGCCTTTGCCTCCGTGAGATCCTTGGAAAATTCGTTGATAAACTTTTGAGTCAAAAACAATTGAAAGACCTTCGTCAACAGTTTCAATTGTGTCATGAGCATCTCAGGATAAAGTGCTAAAAACAATTGATCCAGGTATTTTTTCACTAGGATGATTTTTATGAAAAGTTGCGGCATTATTATAATCAAAACTAATATAATCAATGTTTTTTAGTGCATTTGGATTAATTGACCAGTTATCTGATAATGCATCAATATTTGAATAGAGTTCAAGTTCATCAAGTTTAATTTTTTCTAAAGGACGTAAATTAGCTGTTGCATTATAATTATCAAGGAAAAGCGTTAACTTTTTAATTGAAGATGGAATTGAACTTAAAATATTTTCAACATTTTGGTTTGAATTTTTATCACCGACATTTTTAAGAACAATAGCTTGAATTTTATTATCTTTTTGAATTACTTTTGTTAAAATTTCCTGAAATTTTTTAAATGCATCATTGTCATTAGCATCAAGGACAATAACTTTGAGTGGTTGGCGATTAGCTCTGTCCTCGTTTTTATCATTAGGGGTATAATTATAAATTTTTACTGAATTTCCTAGTGAATTATCAATTCCGCTAAATTGACTAGAAATATCACTTCGGTCTCAACCTTCATAACTAAGGTCAGAAATTGTTCCCGGAGTTCGTGAAGCTCATGAAGGAATATTTATTAGCCGTTTTTTATTTGCTTCTTTTAGTCGATTTAGCACAGGATTATCAGATTCATTTTCATAACCTCAAACATAGGGTGAATCAACCGAAGGCAGCATTCCGCGCAAAAGCATTTTAATTTCTTCTTGATTAAATGATTTTTTTGTTTGTTTTAGCTCTTCAAGTATTTTTAGATCGCTTTGGGTACGCTCGAGTTGATATGCAGGCGCATTTGAACCAATAAAAGTTCGTAATTTTTGGATACGAAAATTTTCTCACTCGACTTTAGTTGACCTAAGATCGCGATTGTAGCGTGGATCGTCAAAATGGTTATCATAAATACGATTAATTTCGTCAATTTCTTGTTGAAATCCAGCAATTTTTGCTTTTGCTTCTTTGATTGAATTATCGATTGCTTGACTATATCGCGCTAGTGCAATTGCTTTTAATCTTTCAAGATTGGAATTTACTTGCGTTTGTGATGGGCTAATTACTTTTGGCTCCTCACGAGGGATTGGTCTAGGTTCGACCCTAGGTTGATTTATCGGTGCTATTATTGCTTTTTTAGGGGTTGATGTGACTGGTTTTGGTTCTGGTTTTGGTGTTTCTACTTCTGCTGGTTGAACTGGTTTGGGAACATCTATTTTAGTAACTTCCGGTTTTGCGATTTCAGTTTGTGCTGGTTTTTCTGGTTCTTTCAGAACTTCATTTCTGTCTTGGGGAGAAAAAACTATTTGAGGTCTAGGAATTTCACCTGTATAAGGATTTAATTGTTGGGTAAATCCAATAGCTAAAGTTGCAATTAAGGCAGGGGTTGTTACTAATAAAATTGTTTGTTTTCGTTTTGAAACTCTTGGTAAAATACTCAATCTCATAATCAGGGTCACCCTTTCTAATTGTTCATGAGATAAATTTTACTATAAAAAATGAGACAATGCAAAAAAATGTAAAATTAGATAAATTATAAATTAGTATGTTAGTTTTAGGTTGTTCTAAAAATGTGTCAAAATGAAACAATACAAATTCACAATTGAAGACAAAAATAAATCGCGAGTTTACCAGTTTGATGAGATAATCTTAAAAAAGTGTCGGGTTTTAGGGACTTTTTTAACTTTTTGGTAAACCCTGGAAAAATAACTATCAAGAAAAAACACTAAATTTTAAATCTGACCATTACGAAAGAAAAATCTACTTATTAATACAATAAAGCAAACTAAACAAGCTAAAATTTTGACTTAAAAAGCAAAATTATAAAATATTTAAACTACTTTTTTAGCTTAAAAACACTGCCAAAAATCAATTGATGAATAAACAACAAAAATCATAAAAAAATACAACTACTATTTAAACTCAATGTAAATAGAAAACTCATTTTTATTTACATTGAGTCTAAAAAAATATGTGAAGTTTTGAAAGAGCCATAATTAAAAGCCATAAATTTATAGATTTCTAAACGGTTAAATTTAAGGCATCCCATCATATTTAAATTTAAAAAATATAATGGAAAATTCGCATTATCTTATTTTAATACGACAAAAAACATAATTAATTCCCCCTTAATTCTAAAATCCAAATTTATTAATTATTCTTAATTGAGACTTATTATAACATAATTTTATTTTAGACCAAGCATTTTTTTTTTTTTTTGCAAAGGGTTAATTTTAAAATAATAAAAATTAAGGTTTTACCGTCAAACAACACGGATTTAGCGATATTTTTGCATATTTATATTGACTGAAAAGTGAATTTTTGCCATCAAACTGGCAAACTTAGAAGGTCAAAATTTTGAAAATGTAACTATTACTTGCTAAAAAAACCAAGTTTTTATTTAAGATAAATTATCTTTTCAGATTTTTCAAAATAAAATGTTAGAAAAAATTAACAAAAGCAAAATCAAAATCATAGCTAGAAACTAGTTGTCTGAATTTTTTCTAATTATTAAGGTTTTAATATTATTTCATAGTTATTATTTGATTATATAAATTATTGAATTGCTCTAGTGTTTCAATTTTAGAAAATTCAATTTGCGTTATTGTTGTATTTCCAATATCAATTTTTTCAAGTTTTTCTAAATTTTCAATTTTAAAATTTTGAGGTTCTGTTGCAAAATTAGGGAATAAATCCTTATAATTAAAAGTGTAAATTTTTATTTTTTTAGTTTGTTCGTCAACTTTTCAATACAAAATTTCGTCATCAAAAATTTTTTTTGCATCTTGTTTTTTTAAAATAAATTTATTAAAAACTTCGGAATTATCTTCTGTTGGAATAAAAAGTTTTGAAGGAACAAATGCACCACCTCATTCTGAATTTATCGAATCTTTCATTGATACAATTAGGTTTTTTGTTTCTTCTAAGGTTGAAAAAAATTTTAGGTTTTCTAGTTGATTTTTATTTGTTTTTGCATATAATCTTGTGCTTTTTAGGTTATTTTTATCTAAAATTTCCTGTTTTTTTAAAAGAAATTCTTTGAATTTTGAAGAATCATTATCACGAACAATGTTATTATAAAGAACAAAATCTTCGATTCTACTAATATGAATGTCAAATTTAGGACTAAAACTATTTTCAATAGATTTGTCTATAATTTTGTAATAAATATTAAATTTTTCAATAATAAGATGTGAATTAATCGAAACAAACGGAGGATAAGTTGGCTTTCGACGATAAATAATTTCGTTATATTTAAGACCGGGAGTAAAAAAATCTTCGAATTTTGAATCAAATGACATAATCCCAACATTATCGGGATTATTTGGATCAAAAAAAGTATAATTTGGATTCAAAAATGGTTTTTTAGCTTTCGATGTAAAAGCTAAATCTTGATAATTTAAGAACGGTCGAACATAAGCAATAATTGACTTTTTTTCAAAAAAATCAAGTGTTTGTAGTACTCTTTGGTAAAATTTATCGTTTTTTATCTTTGAAAAAAATGAGAAAAAGTCATTATAGTTTTTCAAAATCACAAAATTATTAATAATTTTTTTATCCTTTCATACACCTTGATCATTTATTTGGCTAAATTCTAATGTGTCATTATTTTTCGTAAATTCAGAGCGAAAAAAGCTACTTAATTCAAAAAGCGGTAAATCGTTATCGGCGTTTTTGAACAAGTTGTTTTCAAAAGATGGATATTTTTGCCGTAATTGGTTAGCTCTTTCTGGATTTTTTTGAAGCAAATCTGATCAATATTGCGAAGTAAATCAATGATTATCTGCCAAATTAGCAAAACCCTCAGGCTTAGTGTTGTTAGTAAAAAATTTATTTTCAGCATCGGACACATCCTGAAAACTAAGTATTTCTGATTTTTTAGAACTTTTACGATTAATGATCAAAATTGTAGAAACAACCCCAGCAGCTACAAAGTTTGTTAATAACAAAGAACTATAAAAAATTTTTTTTGCTTTTTGTTTCATACTTACACCACTGTTTTATTGTATAAATTATTAAAATCTTCGATGGAATTTAATTTTTTTATTTCAATTTCTTGAACATCAATATCACCAATATCAATTTTTTCAAATTGTAACAAGTTATCAAAATTAAAGTTTTCGGAGTGTTTTGCAAATTGATGGAAAATGTCTTTGTAATTTAAAGTATAAATTAAAACTTTTTTGGAATTTTTATCAAATTCTCAATAAATAATTTCATCTTGGAAAATCTCTTTTAATTGTTGTTTTTGCAAGATGAAGCTATTAAATTTATGTGTTTTGTCCTCTGTTTTTATGGGGATAAATAAATTTGATAGGTGAAATGCGCTTTTTCAGTACTCATTTTTCAATAAATTTTTGTTATTTATCAAGTCTTTTACTTCGCTAAAGTTTGAAAATATTTTATTTTCACTTAAATTAGATATGTTCTTATCAATTTGTGATGCATAAAATCTATTCTTTTTCAAATTTTTTCTTGACAAAATTGTGTTTTTTTTATTAATAAAATCCAAAAAATTACTAAACTCTGCTGATGTTTTGTCTAGTGAATTATACAAAACTAAATCTTCTATATCGGTAATTTTTATTGAAGATAGCGGATATGATTTATTATAAGAATTTTTAGTAATTGATTTATAGAAAATTTGGAACCTTTCACCTGTTCTACTAGTAGAAGAAGAATTTTCTTTTAAATAATTTGAAAATTTTTGATCTATTGAAATAATTAAGTTCTGATTTTTATAGGTAATTAGATCTATTGGTGATAAATTAGTTTCTAGACTTGTTTTGTTAAAAATAGGAGCAACATTTAACTCGTCTTCTTTTACATAAACTAGAAATAGGTTATTATCAAAGAAATCTTTATTTAAATTTTTTCTTTCAAATTCTTGCTTGTCTTCAAATTTTTTAAAAAAATCCAAATAATCGTCAAAATCTTCGATAATTAAAAAATTATTAGAAAATAAACTTGGAAATATAATAGAAAACTCTGCTAATTTTAATTCTTTAAAACTAAATTCGGCCTTTTTATTATTATATTGATTAGCAAAAAAAGTTATTAAATTTTTAGTTGTTTTATCATTTAAATTATTGACAAAATTTTGTTCTTGAAAATATAAATATTTTTTTACTATTTCTTGAATTTCTTCAGGATTTTGTAGAAAAGTCATTTTCCATTTAGAGTTTTTAATTCATGGTGCTTTTTTGCTGTCAATACTTAGTAAATCATAATATGAAAATGGATGTTGACTAGAAAAATCTGCTTTATGCCCAAAAGAAAAATTTTGAACTGCAAAAATAATTATAGGAAGTAACCAAGGAGGTACTAACATAGTTGCTATAAAAAATATTTTATTTTTCTTGTATAACATATGAAACCGCCAAATTATCATCTACCGATTCTTCAAAAAGAGAAGAACTAAATTTCTTTACCAGGATTCGGTATGTCCCTGATTCTTCTGCTGAATATCTTATTAACTCAACGTTCGAATTTCCTGAAGAACCAGAATTTAAATAGATGCTTTGCCAATTGTCCCCCACCTTTTTTTGCAATTTTAAATCATAATCGCTAAATAATGTATTTTTCTGTTTTTCAAAAAGTGCTTTTTTATTTAACCACTCATAAAGATATTTAGGATCATATTCATCTTCAATACTTGATTGTGGATGATATTCACCATACATTGCTCCTGGGTTATTATCGAAAATATATCCTGCACCATATTTAAGTAAATTAGCGTACCACGAATAAAAACGAGAATCATTTCATGTTACGGGTTTTGTTAGTCCTGCGTTAAAAGCTCAAGCAAGTGAAGCTTTTATTTTGTTTCCTTGGTTTAATTTTATTTCTGGTGATACATAAACATATTCATCAGTGTTTTGAAATGATACAGAAAAAGTTTTTAAATTTTTTATTGCCTTTTGTATATTGGCGAAATTAATTTGTCCAGCCCCAACCGCTGTATCAAAACCACTTGACTTAGATTCGTGCTCATTTTCATAATTTAGCAAATATCGCCATTTGCTGAGATTATCAAGGTAATTATCAATCGAAGACCATGTGTTTCGCTTTTCATTTTCTTTTTTTGTAGATTCAACAAAATTCTTTATACCTTGATAGTCTAATTTGCTATCTACCGCGGATGAAGACAACACACTCTTTATTGCTGGAATAATATTTTTTTTATCAAATGAATGACGATTTGAACCAATTATGGTTGAGACTATACCAGTTACAATTGGCGCAGAAAAACTAGTTCCTGATTTTGGTGATTCTTGATCAGATAAGCCAACTATATTCTCGCCTGGAGCAACTATGAGCGGTTTAGGCAAGCCTTTTAGACCCTTTGGTAATAATCTATTACTAAAATTGCTTGCGTAGAAATTTTCTTTTGTACCAAAACTAGAGCCAACAACAATAGAATTTATTGCATTAGCATACCCAGATATGTAACCATATTTTTCTTCAGAATTCTTAATATCATTTTTTCATTTATCATCATATTCATTTCCGGCAGCAAAAATATTTATAACACCATATTTTCTTGATAGAAAATCCAAATAATAAAGATGATCAATATATCGAGAGACAGAGTTTTTTAATATAGAATTATTACCATAAATATCTTTGAATTCAGCATCAACGTCTTTTTTACCTATGAAATTAAATCCATAGCTATGGTTTATTACTCTAACCCCTTTTTCAATTATTAGTTTTTCAAAAATTGACATTCAAACAGGGGAATCAAACGTTACTTCTTTACCCAAATTTGCGAGATGCAAATCAGTATTAAATGCAAATCCGCTCTTTCCTACTATTATTCCAGAAACCAAACTGGCGTGATCATTTTGATTTTCATTAGTTTTTTTTGAATCAGCGCGACCTATATTATAGTAATTAACCAAGTATTTGGGAATTTGGGCTTTGAGTCAATCGCTTTCATCATAGGTGCCGCTCATACCTACTTCAACTACTCCGACTTTTTCGCGCGTATAAGGTTCTGAATACTTATAATCAACTATTTCCTGTTCTTTTGTAAAATAATCTTTGGTATTACTTAAATATGAATAATAGTAGGCGGCATGTTCTAAGTTGTTGTAAAATATTTTGGGTTTAGCTTCTTGGTTTAAAGATTTAGCGGAATAAGTCGGGAGTGAATCCGAGTTTGTCGTATTTTCTATATTATTAATTACTAATGAAACAAAATCTAGTTTTTCTAATAATTCGAGGGATTTTTTTTCAGCGAGTGAATTAATATTAATTCATATTATTGGCGACAATTTGCTTATATAGCTACTATTTATTTTTATATTATTTTCTTCAAAGAGCGAAGTTATTTGTTTTAAATATTCATTGTTTTTAGTTTGATAATATTCAACATTCTCACTTAAGGAATTATTGTTGGTATCAATTAAATCTAAAAATATTTTAATATCTACATTTTCAGCTTTTACAACATTTTGAACATCACTAGATTTTAGTAATGAAAAAGCTGTTAATTTTTGATTAGACTGTCTACTAAATATTTTTTTATTTTTTTGCTTAAAACCAACAAGTTCTTCTTGTGATTTTGATAATTTGTTGTCGTAATTAATTTTATTAGCAAAAGTATTTGTAAAATTACTAGTTTTGTTAGATTCTGGTGAAAGTGTGGACGAAATAAGGCCTGAAAAAATTGGTACTGCTAAAAACGATAGTAAAGGGAATAACTTAAATAGTTTATTTTTTGACATTTTCATAGCGCATCCTCCTAATTATCCTTATATAAACATTATACATATTTTGATCAACGAAAATCAAAAATAATCAATATTTATATTTTAATTCAGGTTTTACCAGAAAAAATCATAAAAGTGAAATATAATAATTTCAATATTACAATATAATAAAATAAAACATTACAAAACAAGGCATTTTTTTGGACTTTATTTTTTATAAATAATTGTAAATTTTAATATTAAAATATAAAAAAATTTAATATATTCAACAAAAAACTATAATACTTTTCGCATTAAAACGTTGATTATAGGTGTTAAAGAAAAATAGCAGAATCTAAAATAAAGCCTTAAACCTTGAACATTTAATCTAATACACACTAAAAAACGGGAGTATTTGTCAGTTTTTAAACCACACTTTAAAACAAAAAAAAACAGTTTGAAAAATACAATTTAATTTTCAAACTGTTTTTACAAATTTATAATAGTGAACAAATATTTTTTATATTTTCTCAAGAAGAGCTAAGGCATATCTAGCGGCATTTTGAGCGCCTTGTTTTATGTTCAAATTAACTTGGGAAATGTCAAGATTTTGGCCAATTTTATCGCTCAGATATTTAATGCAATAAAAATTCAAGCTATTTTTGGCACTTATTTGAGCAAAGGAAAATGCTTCCATATCAAAAAAATCAACAAATTGAAAATCTTTTACTTGATTTTCTTCAAAAATAAAACTATTTGATGAACCTAAATTAAAATTTTGAGCAGCAATTAAATTATTCTCGTAAAATTTAGGTTCAAATGGTAGTTGGCCTGGCTGATATCAAGGTGTTTTTGCATCAAGTAGATAAAAACGTTTGGGAAATATCAATTGATTTTTCATTTTTGAAAAATCAATTGATGAACTTCCGCCACAAGCGCCATAATTTATTATATTAGTAATTAAAAATTTAACTGCAACTGTTTGGGCAAAAATTGCCGAATTAATTAGGCCAATTTGCGAATGAATATAAAAAAAATAAATATTTTTATATTCATAAACAGGAAAATTTAGGTCTAAAACACTAACATTTTTTATAAATTTCGCCCCAAGCAATTCTAAATTTACTTGTTCTTGCTTATCAGCATAAAAAATAGCGGTTTTAATTTTGATGTTTTTCATATAGTTTCATTTGATTGGCTGAGTTTATCATATTTTCATGCTTAATTTTGGACATTCTTACAAGTTGGCTAAAGGCTTTATTTAAATCTTGTTTTGCTAAGACACGTAATTTTTGAATACCTGAAAACCGACGGCCACGAGCTAATTTATCAGCGACATAAATTGCTTTGTCAAACATTGACATTTCAAAACAAAGGGTTGTATGACAAGAAATAGCGCGGATTATTTGCTCAAAAGGTAGTAAATAAACATTTTTTAGTCAAATTGAAGCCGTAAGTTGGTGAAGTTCATAGTCTTGAAGATCTCTGTCATCAATTTTTTGGGATTTAAGAAAATCAATATGTTCTTGTCTGGTTCATTTTTTGGTTAAATCATGAAATAAGCCAGCATAATAAGCTTGTTTTGAATCTAGTCCGTAAATTTTAGCATACTCGTTTGAGAGTTCAGCGGTATTTTTTGAATGGATAAATCGGTCAGAATTACCAAGAAAACCTTTAAGAATTGAATTAGCATATAAAAAATTAGCGCCAATAAAAGCATTTACTTTTGGATCAAGGCCAAAAAAGTTTCCATTTCTTATTTGTGAAGAGCTAAAATTGGGCAGCTGGGTTGGCAAAATTAAGGCATTATAACGTTTAATATTTCCTAAATCAGGATAATTTTTACGATTAAAAACAACAAGTTGGACTTTTTGAAGAATTTCTTTGTAATTTTTCCACTTTTTAAAACTGGCAAGATTATCAGAACCTATTATTAAAAAAAGTTTTGCATTAGGATATTTTTGTCTGAAATAATTTACTGTTTCAATTGTATAGCTAATTTTTTTTGCTTTAATTTCATAATTACAAACTTGTGTTTTTTCAATTTGAACTAATTTTAGCATTTCAAAACGAAATGCGGGGTCAATATTGTTTTCTTTATTGTTTTTTAACGGATTTATGTAATTTGGCACAAAAAAAAGCATATCTAAATTTAAAAAATCGATTGCTTTTTTTGCAATTTGTATATGAGCTTTATGAACGGGATTAAATGAACCGCCATAAATTGCAATTTTTTCTAATTTCATTTTTAATACTCGGTTGCTTCAATTGTAACTGCTGAACGCATAAATTTAACTTTTTTTGATTTTTCAACTTCTTTTACAGGATTTTTTAAAAAACGGCGAATATAATCACCAACTCCGCCTTCTTTGTTTGTTTTTTTAAGAATAACGGTTGCATGCTTTTTTACTTGCTGAGGCGAATTTGCCATTGCAACAGAAATTGTTGAAATTTCAAACATACCAATATCATTGTAACTATCACCAATTGAAATTATATTTTCTAAGTCAATTTTATAATAGCGCGAAAGCATTGAAACTGCCTTAGATTTATTAACCCCAATTGCGGTCATGTCAAAAACGTATGTGTGATTTTCTCCTTTTGATCAAGCCGAAAATTCACCTAGATCACCATAGCGTCGCTCTAAATATGATTTAAAATCGTTAATGTTTGTAGTTGGTTTTGTATCAAGAATTAAACAAGTCGGTTTTAAAGGTATTTTATGGAAATTTAGACCCGGCTTTAGATTTTTAATATGGTCAAATCCAAAAACTTGCTCTAATTGTTTATCGCGTTTTTTGATTTTAGCCCATCCAGGTCCTTCAATTGCAAAATTTGAGGTTTCGGCTTTTACTCGTTTGTCACCCATTATATATAAAATGTCGTTCAAATTTATATAATTAATTGTTGGAATAAATTCAGAGTCAGTTGGGTTGTGAATATAAGCGCCATTAAAATTGGCAACAATTGTATTTAGACCTAATTTTTCGTATATTGGTTTTGTTGATCTTCAAGGTCTTCCTGTCAGAATGCAAACAACATGCCCTAATTCAACAGCGCGCTTAATTTCTGATTCAGTATCGGGATGAATTTCAGAATTTGCACTATCAGAAAGCACTGTACCATCAAGATCAAGAACAAAAAGATAGCGATTTTTTGAGGTTTTCATTTTGTGAAATTATACCATAAATTTACTCGATATTATTATTTTATACCGATACAATTTTTAAAATATCAAAGTGATTTTTTTGGGAATATTAAATATTTTGATTTCAAAACTAAATTTTTTCCAAAAATTATAAACTTAGTGAGTAAAGCAATCAATTTTGGAAGGATTCTTCTAATTTTGGCAAGATTTTGGTAAAAAAATTCAAGCAGTAAATTTCCTCATGATTATAGTGAAAAATGACTTGAAGATATAAAAATATGCGCTAAACTTTTGATAGAAAAACTTCGTTAAAAAGAGTTTTACTCAAGTAGTATATTAATTTTTAGGGTTTTTTATAATTTTCAGGATAAGTTCCGTCATGGATTTGCTGCAAAATTTGGTCTCTTAATTTAGGTTGCTTTGTGACATTGAAAAACCGATTTTTGTCAGAATTATAATAAATCATTGTAATCATGTCGTTTAGCATTACGTCAGAAGGTGTATAATAAGTGTTTGAAAACCAGCCTTCTTTTTTTACAGGATTACCAATTATTTTGTTAATAAAGGTTTTATAATTAGGATCAGTTTTTTTACTTTTATTTGATTGTTCACCACTGTGTAATGATGCACGGATTATTTCAGATGCAGTTGAAGAAGAAAAAATACCACCGTAAAATGCCCATTTTCGAGCTACTTCTAAAAGCTTAGAAATTCTTGATTCATAAGTATAAAAAAGAAGGATTAGCGTTAATCTATAAAGGAGTCTTCCTTTTGATGTTTTTTTGAAATTATCGATTGATATTTTGCTAGAACCTGCATTCTCTGAGTGTCAAATTCTATGAAATAATTTTGAAATAGCTTCAAGCTGAGGGTCTTTTTGTTTTGATTTAAAAATTGTATCTAGTGAAATTCCAGTATAAGTTATATGATTTAATTCTTTTAAAATTGGCGAACCTTCATTTTCCTTTTTATTATCTCAGTTTGGCGAAGCTAAAAATAATAAATCAAAGAAATCAGCAAGTGATTTAGGTGATATTTTTTGTCCAGTTGGTGTATTTAATGTTAAATTTTGTTCATCAATTAGACCTTGTTGTCTGCTTGGTGTTTGACTTGTTGAGTCATTTTCACTAATTTTTGGTTCAATTTTAACAACTAAATCAAGATTAATTAATTTTGCAAAATCTAACTTACTAAAAATGGCGCTGAAAAAACTAGATGCTTCTTTGCTAGAATCTAAAGTTTTAATTGCTTTTAACATTTGATCTAAAATGTCAGAAATTAAAGGATTATCAAACCCTAGACCGACAAATTCTTTTAAAAAAGTTTTAGGAATCTCTCTTGGATTTTGAACATTAAATTTAGTCAGAGTTGGGTTGTTGTCTAAATTTAATTTTAAATATGAGGCAGCTATATCAACGGCTATATCTAAAAATCCATTATGTTTTACTAAAAAATCAAGCACATGTCACAAATAGGCCTTCAAAAATTGGCTATTAGTTTGGGTTTGCGAACTCTGGCTTTGATCGGTAGTTTTATTAGTATTATCATTAGTTAAAAAATTAGTTAAAATTGATGAAAATGTTTTTACATCTTTAAATGATTCTTGATTTTTATTTATATGATCTAAAATTCGAAAAATAAAAAGTTTGTTTGCAGAATTTGGCAAAAATTCTAACAACAAACTTTTAAATGTTGGCTCAATTTTTTTCTTGGTTTCTTCTGACAGGCCGCTAAAGATTGAAAAACTAGCAATATTTCCAACGCTTAATAGGTTAATTTTTTCTTTGAAAAAATCAGATTTAAAAATTTTTGTCAATATATTTCAAATATTATCTTTTTCTGATTGATCAATTTGATTATAAACTGTTCCAATTTGTTTGATTAGTTCAACGATAAACTCTTCATTTCCGATCTCGGTTTCTAATAATGAGTTCAAATTTGAAGTAGAAAACTGACCGCTAGTTAATTTAGTCAAAACAGTAATAATTTTTGTTAAAAAAGCGTTTTCTTTTGAATAATTTGGGACCTTTTTGTTCAAAATTTGATTTTGTGTTTCTGTTGAAGATGAACTTGGAGATTGTTCTTCAGAACTAGAATCGCTAAATGGTTGGGCTTTAATTTGAAAATCAGCAATATCTTGACTCACATTTATTTGTTCAGGTTGGTCTGAAAAAATATTTATTGACTCTGGCTCATCGGTGTAATAACTATCAATATTATTCTTAATTATTTTCTTAATTAGTTTGAAAAAAGATTCAAATTCTGCTTCTTCAAATTGAGTATTAAAAATTTTTTGTGATAGTTTTGCAAAATTGCCTGTTAGATTTTTCTCTTTTTCGTCTAATTTAACAATAAATTCACCAATAATTTTATTAAAATGTTGCTTTTCAAATAAAGACTTAATTAATGAAAAATTATCCAACGGGTTATTAATATTTGCTTTTGCAACTATTTTAAAATAGGAATTAAATAAATCTTTAAGTCCATCAGATTTTAAAAATGAATCAAAAATTGGAACAATATCTTCACGATATTCTTCTGGAATACTTGATAAGCTTGATCGAATTTGCTCAGAAATAGGCTCAGTTTTCATTACTTCTGCAATTAATGAAGAAATTTTATCTGGAGTAATTTTACTTGGATCTTGGGTACTTGTTGCCGCTGAAGAATAGTAATTATTTGCAATATCAACACTAAAACTATCAAATAAAGTCTCAATAACCGACTTTTTAGGGGTTGGATTATTAGAAATTGCATCAAAAATAATGGTAATTAATGATTTTATTATTAAAGGCGGTTGAATTGTTGTCTCACTTTGAATACTTAGAATTGAATCCCTTAGTTTTGTCAAAATATCACGAACAAGTTCTAAAATTGTATTAACAGAATCTTGTGATAAATTAAGCTTATATGCATCCAAAATTGCCTGTAAAAATTGCGAAATTGAGTCTCAAGTTGTTGTGTTGCCTAAAAAAAGTGTAAAAACTTCTTCAATTAATTGAGAATTTTCTTTAAGGAAATTCTCAATTAACGAATTGAAATCAGGGTGCTGTTCAAACTTTTTATTGTCAAAAAAATATTCAATAAGTTTTGAAAGTAATTTTTCAACTTCTGAAGATTCAAAAAAGTTAGATAAAATATTTAAAAGCGGTTCTTGAATTTTTGGATTGTTAAAAAAACTATTTTTGTCTAATTTTTCGATTAATTGCTTATGTAAAAAAGATTGATCAAAAAGGTTTTTGAAAAATAAAACCAAATCTTGATTGGAAATTTTGCTTTGAAAATCAAGACTAGCAAGACTTTTTAAAAGTGCATAAATTTGTTCTTGGCTAAAAAAATTATTTAGAAAATAACTAGAAAAATTTTGAAATGAAAGTTGTTGATCCAAAAGCGTGATTTTTGCTGAATATTCTTGAATTTCTGGTTGATTATTTGCTTTTTTGGCTGCTTCAAGGTTATTTTTGAGAGAATCATACTCGGCAAAATTTAATTTTGTAAAAGTTTCGAAAGTATTTATTGCGCCTTTAACAAAATCAAAAATTAAATTGTTAGTTGGACTTGTTTTATCATTTTTTCAAATTTGATATTTAGTGTAAAAGTCTTCAAAAATTAGTCTAATAATTTGCGAAAAAGTTTCGATTGACTTAGGTGTTAGACCTTGGTCAGTCAGTGAATTGCTAATTAAGTTAATTAGGCTAGTTAAGAACTTTTGGTCTTGAACATTTTTTGCAATAAAAGCGTAAATATTTTCTTCAAGTTTTGGTAAATTATTAGCTAAAAACTGAAAACCAAAACGGTTTAAATCATCAATTCGCTGATATGTGCTTTTATTTACTAAAAAATCATTAATTGCAGAATTTACGATATCTGATAAAGGTTTGAATGAATTTGAAACTAAAAAATCTTTAACCGAATCAAAAAGGAAGGAAAAACTAGCAAAATTTGGTGAAGAACTATCAATAAAGTTGCTTAGATCAAATTTTGTTAAAATTGGGTAAAATTTATTAAGTAATTTTTTAAGTGATTCAATTTGATTATTACTTAAGTCAAAACTTAAAAGTTCATGAAATAAATCAATTAAATTTTTGGAATCTTTAAAGAAAGTTGTGTAATTTGTATAAATTTGGTCAGAAAAAATTGATGAAATGTTCTCAGTAACATCTTTATAATCGCTCTGCTTAATAACATTTAAAAAGTTTTTAGCGGCAAGATTATTCAATTTGGTCCAAACATTTGTTCGCACAATAACATCAGCGAGCGAAACTAAAAGATCAGTGAGCGAATCTTGATCATCTTTTGGCAAATTAAAATTAAAATTATCGTTAATAATTCCAACTAGAACCTGAACAGAGTCATGATGCTTTAGCGTTTCAGAAATAAAATTGCGGATAAAACTAACATTATCAGCGTCATTTTCTGGATTTTCAAGGTAAGTTTGGATTATTTGCTGAAAAGTTGCAGAATTTTCATAGTCTTTTGTGCGAAGCTGAAAATCAGTAATTATTTTTGTAAATAGTTTTCTAATAGAATCAAAAGTAAAAACTACCTTCAAATTATCTTTATATGCAACATCAACTTGGATAATATTGTTAATTATAAGATCCTGAACTAAACTTTGACCAAAAATAGAAGCAAAAATTAGTTCTTTAGTTTTTTCAGGATTTTCACTGGCAAATTCAGAAGTTACAACAGTATTTAAAACATCAATTATCTGTTTTTCATCAAAGTCAGCAAAAATTTGATTAACTAAATCAGAAATTGTCGCCTTTTCTCAGTTTTGAGTGTTAATAATATTTTGAACATAAGTCTGAAAACGCGCAATTATTTGACTAAAAAAGCCACTTGAGAAAATTTTTTGCAAAATTTGAGCAAAAGAAGCACCAGCTTTTTGGTTTTCCTTTCAAAAATCAGTTAAAGTTTTTTGCACACCTGGATTATTTTGGAGCCCTAACTGGACAAAACGGCTTAAAAAATCACCAAAATTATTATTTAATATAACATTCACAAAATTTTCAAGCGGTGATTTTTCAGTTTTTTGAATATCTGCAGTCGTTCTTGTTTCGATTTGAGAGGTCTCAGAAATAAACTTATCAGTTGAGCCTTCAAGACTTAAGGCCACAAGAATTTGTGAATTTGGTGCTATATTTAAAATACGACGATAATTATTTAAATCTTTTTCGATATAATCTTTATCTCAACCTAATTTTTGGTCTGCTTCATTTCTAAATGGAATGTCTTGTTCAAAAGCAAGTTTGAACAAGAGGTCTTGGGCCATTTTTTTATAACCTTTTGTTGAAGGGTGAATATCTAATTCTTTTGTTGCAAATTCGCTTGGATTTTCTTGTCAAATTTTTTCATTATACAAGTCAACATACTGAACTTTTTGAATTCTGGCAACTTCTCTAATCGTTGTATTTAAACGTTTTATTGCTAAATTAGCGTAGTTTTCGGGCAAACCTATTTCATTTGTTAGTAATTTTTCAAAAAATTTAACAATATTTGATGTCAAAGAATTATATCCGACTAAAACAATTCGAACATTAGGATTGATTTTGCGCAAACTTTCAACTAAAGTTAGCAAATTTCGATAAATTTTTTGGTAGGTTAGTTCAATATTTTGCATAAATTCAAAACTTGCTTCAGCTTTTGTAGCAAGTTTTTGCAATGGTTTTGCAATTACACGAAAATCAATAGATTCAATTAAATCATTTGCCCCTAATGAAAGTGTTATTAAATTTGATTCTTGAATTTTTTTGTGGAGTTTAGGAAAACTTGTTGCCGAAAAGTCATCAAAAACATCACGAATTTGTTGTCCATATGGCGAATTTAATTTTTTGTCTAGATGATAATTGAAACGAAAATGTGTTTTGTCTAAATTTTTGTATTTTTCATTTTCGGGATTAAGTAAATATAGTCAATCTGTGATTGTTGTTCAGGAAAGGGCCAAATTATCGAACGATTTAAGGGCATTTGGATTAACTTTCTGAATAAAATTAGCAAAAAAGGCAGGATACGAAAGTCCTTTTACTTGATTATTTTCATCAAGCATACCTCTAACATCAAAAGAATAATCCCAGTTAAAACCAGCAGAAATCGAATCACCTAATGATAAATAATTAATTTTATCCAAAAGCTCTTCAGTTTCTTGGACCGAGTGGGTAATTGGTATGTTAATTTGATCTCTTTCATCACGATTTTTTATACCAATCAAAGTAATTCCAGAAATTGTTAAAGATAAGGTGCTAAAACCTAAAAATATTTTGAATGCTTTAGAAAAATCAGGTTTTGAGATATTTTTTTTCATTATTTTACCCCGCTTCTTTTTGTTATTCCAGATTTTTTTTGATAAAAATCGATTAGATTGTTCCAATTAGTTAAGGAGCAAACTAGAAAATAAAATTTAAATTATACACTAAATAAGTTTAAAAAACTCAGATAATTATTTTTTTCTGATTATTTATTTTGATACTTAGAAATAAAAGCTTTTGTTTTGTTTATTTGGCTAACTTTGGCAGTATAAATTCCAAAACCTAATCAAAAACTAGGCTGAAATCGTGCCAATTAAGTGTCAACGTTCCTTATTTTTTTGCTTTTTACATCCTAATTTTGAATTTAGGTGTCTTTTTTGGGTTATTTTTTTAGTTTTTTTGGGTTTGATTTTGAACTAATTTTTCTGGTAGTAAATTTGAATGTTGGTAAGTAAATTTATCTGTGGTTTTTTTGCATTAAATTAAAAAAAGGAAATTAAATAAATAATTCCCTTTTTTTTGATGCTTTGAAAAAATCAATTAACTTAGTTAATTTTTTGATTTTATCTTTTTAGTTTTGCTTGTGCAGCACGAGCCGCTTCTCAAATTACTTCGCTATAAGTAGGATGTGGGTGAATTGCCGCTGCAAGTTCATGAATTGTTACTTCTGCATCCATTGAAACGACAATTTCTGAAATCATATCAGTAGCTACCGGGCCAATAAAGTGAGCACCAAGAATTTCGCCATATTTTTTATCAACAATTAATTTAGCAAATCCGTGTGCATCTCCAGCAGCAATTGCTTTACCAATGTGAGCAAAACTAGCTTTTCCAACAACAAAATCATAACCTTGTTCTTTTGCTTGTTCTTCAGTTAGACCAACTGAAGCAATTTCAGGGTGAGTATAAACGCAAGCTGGAACAGTTTTATCGTTATATTTTTCACCTTTTCCGGTTATTGTACTTACTGCAACAACAGCATGACGGTAGGCAACATGGGCTAACATTGCTTTTGCACAAAGATCACCAATTGCATAAACTCCGTTTACATTTGTTCTGCATTGATCATCAACGATAACACTTTTGCGGGCGTCAAGTTCAACTCCAACTTCGCTAAGACCTTCAGAATTTGGCTCACGACCGATGCTTACTAAAATTTTATCAGCGCTAATTTGTTGTCTTTTTCCGTCAAGTTCGTAAATAATATTATCGTTTTCATAGCTAATAATATTAGAATTTAGGACAACATTAACACCACGGTCAGTTAAATTTTTTGTAATAATTTGTGAAATTTCGCTATCAAGATTTGCCAAAAGTCTTGGAAGATTTTGTAAAATTGTTACCTTAACACCAGCAGCGACAAAAATTTGGGCAAATTCAACACCAATAACACCGCCACCAATTATTACAATTGAACTAACTTTTTCTTCAAGATTAATTGCTTCTTTTGAAGTTAAAATTTTTCCAGATTGGTAACCTTGTTCAAAACCAGGTAAATTCAATTTACGGTCACGTGATCCAGTTGCAAGAATAATGTTTTTTCCACGATAAACTTTATCTTCAACTGAAATTTCGTGTGCTCCAAGGAATTTGGCCTCACCAAAAATGCTTGTAGCTCTTGCTGATTTTACAATCGCCTTAACTCCACCAACTAATTTGTTAACAACTTCAGTTTTTCGTTGGTGCATTTTTTCTCAGGAAATTTTTACATCAATTTTTCCTTCAAGACCATAGTCACTAAAGTGAGTTACATAATCAAGAACTTCGGCAGTTTTTAACATTGCTTTTGTTGGAATGCAGCCAACATTTAAACAAACACCACCTCAATATTCTTTTTCAACAATTAAGGTTGATAAACCATTTTTACCAGCCTCAGCAGCTGCGAGGTAACCACCAGGTCCTGAACCAATAACAATTACATCAAATTCTTGGTCAATTTTACCTTGGTAAACTTTACCGGTATTTACAGAAGAGGTAAGTTTTTCAGGTGCTTTTTCAGCTTTTGGCGCAGGAGTTTTGGCTGGTTTTGCTATTGATTTTTTTGGACCAAAATCAAAACTTAAAAGATCATTGCTTACTTTTACTTCACCAACAACACTTGCTCCACTTGCTTCTTCTTCCTTTTTCTCTTCAGTTTTAACTTCGGCAACATCGCTATCACCTGATCCATCATCAATATAATAAATTTCTTGACCAACGTGAATTGTATCACCTTCAGACATTAAAACTTTAACAATTTTTCCGGATTTTGGCGAAGGTATGTCAGCGGTAATTTTGTCAGTTTCAACTGAAAATAACGAATCACCTTCATTAACTTGGTCGCCTTCTTTTTTGTAAATTTGGGCGACAACTCCTTCATGGAGCCCTTCACCAATGTCAGCAAATTTAAATTTATACATTATAAAATTCCTAAAATTTCTGGTTTTTCTAATAATTCTTTAACTCTTGCGGCAAAACGACCAATTGTAGCTCCGTCAATTCAACGGTGATCGGCTGCAACTGTTAGATGCATAATTTTGGCTGCAACAATTTGTCCGTCTTTAACTTCGGCTGAATCAATAATTGCACCAACACCAGCAATTGCTAGTTCTGGATAATTAATTACCGGAACACCATAAAGAGAACCAACAGATCCATAATTAGTAATAGTGAATGATCCACCTTGCATTTCACTTGGTTTGATTTTACGCTCACGAGCTGCTTTGGCTAGTCGAACAATTTCACTAGCAATTTCAACGATTGAAAGAGTTTGGGCATTTTTTATTACTGGAACCATAAGACCAGCTTCAGTATCAACAGCCAAACCTAAGTTTATAGTCTCAGGATAGACAATTTCATTTGCAGCTTCGTCGTATTTTGCAGCGATAATTGGGAATTCACTAAGTGCAATTAAAATTGCTTTTGCAATAAAAGCTAAAAATGTTAGTTTTATTCCAGTTGTTTTTTGCACTGATTCTAAAACAGATTTACGAAGTTTTCAAAGATCTGTTACGTCAATTTGGTTTACTAAATTAACGTAAGCCACAGAATTTCATGAATTTGTCATTGCTCTTGCAATCGCTTTTCGGATTGGAGCAATTTTTTCACGTCTTCCATCTAGTTTTGATGTTGGACTTACTGTGGTTGTTGAGGCTGGTTGGGTTTTTGGAGTAGGAGCCTCAACTTTTGGAGCTTCGACTGCAGGAGCAGGCGAAGATTTTAGAGAATTTAGATATTTCTCAACATCGGATGACTCAATTTTTCGTCCTTCAATTTTAAGATCAGCAAGATCGATATTTGCTTGCTTAGCCATCGCTCTTGCTTTTGGGGTTGCTAAAATTTTTGACATATAATTTCCAAACTAATAATTTAAAATATAAAGATTTTCGGGTTGTTTAGATAAAAAAATAAAGATACTTAATTAAAAATACAACAACTAATTATACATTAAAAATCGTCAAAAAAAAGAATTTTCTAAATTTTTCCTGCATAAAGGTTTTTTATCAACAAAAAAGTTTAGTATTTCAAATTTTTAGACTAAAAATTATTTACTTTTGGTTAGTTTTAACTTAAAAAGCAAAATTATAAAATATTTAAACAACTTTCTTAGTTTAAAACACTGGCAAAAATCAATTTATGGATAAAATAACAAAAATCATAAAAAAATACAACTACTATTTAAACTCAATGTAAATAGAAAACTCGTTTTTATTTAAATTGAGCCTAAAAAAAATATATGAAGTTTTGAAAGAACAATAACTAAAAGCCATAAATTTGTAGATTTCTAAACGGTCAAATTTATGGCATTCCATCATATTTAAAAATATAACGGAAAATTCGCATTTTCTGATTTTTTTAGACAAAAAAACATAATTGATTCCTCCCTAATTCAATATCAAAATTTATTAATTTATTCTTAGTGACTTTATTATAACAGAATTTTATTTTAGGCCAAGCATTTTTTTTTTTTTTTTTTTGCAAACGGTTAATTTTAAAATAATAAAAATTAAGATTTTAGCGTAAAAAAACCCGGATTTACGGGTATTTTTTCATATTTATATTCCCTAAAAAGTCAATTTTGCCGTCAAACTGACAAACTCAGGTTTGAATTAAATCTCAAAAAAGGGGAATTTTCTTAAATTTTCCTGCATAAAAGTTTTTTATCAACAAAAAAGTTTAGTATTTCAAATTTTTAGACTAAAAATTATCTATTTTTGTTAGTTTTGACTTTTATTTAAAGTTCAGCTATCAAGTTGTTTTTTAGTACCATAGACAAAATGGTTTTGGGTTAATTTTAATTCTTCAATAACATTAGGAAATTTTTGCTCTTCAAGATAAACATTATTAAATAAAATTGGACTAAAAGGAATGTGAGCATTTGAAATTTTCGGGATTGAATTTAATAAATTAATTGTATAAGGATGAGTTGGATTTTGGAAAATTTCGTCAGTTTTACCTTTTTCGACAATTTTGCCAGCATGCATAATTAAAACTTCATCAGCAAGATATTCAACAACAGAAAGATCGTGGGCTATAAAAATTAAGGAAAGATTTTTTTCTTTAACTAATTTTTTTAACAAGTTAATAATTTGTGCCTGAATTGAAATATCAAGCGAAGCAATTGGCTCATCAGCAATTATAACTTTTGGCTCAACGATTAAAGCTCGGGCAATAGCAATCCGTTGACGCTGACCACCAGAAAACTCGTGAGGATAACGGTAGGCAAATGAGCGCAAAAGTCCAACATTTTCAAGTGCTTCGTAAATTAGTTCGCTGAGAATAAATTTCTTAATTGAACGTTTTAGTAAGAAAAATGAAGGCGCTTTTTTGATTCCATAAAAAAGTTGAATGTTTTTATAAACATTTTTAATGTTGACTTTTTCAACATTAAGCGTCTTAATTATTGCGATTTTTTCACTAAAACGGGTGTTTATATTGCCAATTTGGTCGCTAAATTGGCCGACAGATTTAATTTTTGCAATAAATTTTTGGTGAATTGCATGAACTTTTTTCTCTAAGAGCGAAATTTTGTTGAAAAAATCAGTTTGGGCTTGTCTTTGAAAACTAATTTCTTTCATTTGCTCGCTATGTCAATTGTTGTAATTTTGAATAAATTCGTTTTTAATTATATCATATTCAGCTTGTTTTTTTGCCAAAATTTCTTCTAATTTCGCAAGTTTTTTAATATTGTCAGCGTTGGAATTTCCTCTTTCTTTATTAATAGTATAAATATGTTTAAATTGGAGATATTTTGTTTTAAAGTTGACTTTTTGAGCAAAAATTTGCTTATTTTTCTTTGCAGTCTCAAGATAAGTATTTAATTCAATTTTCAAAAGATGACTAGAAATTTTAGCACGAAAATCCTTTGTGCTGAGGTAATTTTTGGCATTAGTTTTGTCAAAAATTACGTCTTTATAATTTTCTGACATTGTTTTTTTGAAATTATTTAAAGTTTCGATGATTTGTTCAATTTGACTAATTTCCAAAAAGGAAAATAGATTTTTTTCTCAGATTTTTCGACTGTGATAGCGCAAAAATTTACTAATTTGGCAATTTATTATTGCCTGTTTTTTAAAAAAGGAATATTTTTCAAGATCAGTTGAAGTTAGAGCATTATTATTTGCAATTTTGTACTCGTAAAAAAATTCAGCAATATAAGATGAAACTAAATTGTTTTGATTTGTGAATTTAGACAGTTCTTGACTTGCTTGTTTTTTTAAATTAATCCCTGATTCATTGAGTGTTTTTTTGAAAAATGATTTTTGTGCTTTAATTAGCGATCTTAGATCTTCAACATCTTTTAGTGCCTGGCGATATTCGGCCTCAACTTTTGCCTGCTCTTTTTTACGGTAAATTTTTTGAATTTCGTAAAAATAATCGTGTAATTTTGCCACATTTTCATAAGCTAAATTATAAATACTGCCAAAAAGTTTTTGTTTACGCTCAAAATAAAGTAAATACTGACCAAAAAATTCGTTATTTAAATTTTGATCGCCAGTTTGTGGACTAAATTTTTCAAGTTCATCTTCAATTATTTTGATTTGCTCTTGTCAGTAGCCAAAAAATTGCTCAAGTTCGTGATTTTGACCTTGAAGCATTAAAAGTTCAATTTCAAGGTATTTTTTTTCAAGAGTGCGTTTAAAATGAAAAATTAAATCATTTCAGTCAAGAAAAATATCTTTGATTTTGGCTTTAATTACGCCGTTAATTACGAGTGTTTCTTTTAAAATTGAGTAAATATTTTTTTGCTGATTAAGTGAAGAAAAAGGATCTTGAAAAATCATTTGCATGTTTTTTCGTAAAAATAGGTTTTGCTTGCGTGAGAGTTTTTTACCTGAAATAATTTGACCCAAAAGTTGAACTTGACCACCAAAGTTTTCATAAAGACGAACAAGACAGCGACCAATTGTGGTTTTTCCAGAACCTGACTCACCAATAATGCCTAAAATCTGGCCTTTTTTTAGCAATAAATTAATCCCATCAACAGCTTTGACGGTTGCAAATTTGTTTATAAAATATTTTTCTAATTTTTTTGTCTGTAATGCAATTTCCATTATAATACTTCTTTAAATAATTTTATTCTCATTTTTAATTCAGGATTTAGTTCAACTTTTGGCGCAGAAGGATGCAAAAGTCAAGTTGCAGCATAGTGAGTCTCCGAAATTTTAATAAGTGGCGGCTCTTTTTCAAAATCAAGTTCAAGAGCATATTCATTTCTTGGGGCAAAAGGATCGCCAGCTGTTAGATTTCTTAAATCAGGCGGAGAACCACTAATTGTATAGAGTTCTTCTTTTTTTGAACCCTCCGGAATTGCCGAAATTAGCGCTCAAGTATAAGGGTGTTTTGGGTTTGTAAAAATATCTTGGCGAGTTCCTTTTTCAACAACCCGCCCAGCATACATTACATAAATATAGTCACAAAATTTAGCAACTATTGAAATATTATGGGAAATAAAAATAATTGAAACTTTATATTGATGGCGAATTTTATCTAAAAGTGCCAAAACAGAAGACTGAACTGTCGGATCAAGTGCCGTGGTTGGCTCATCGGCAATAATAATTGAAGGTTGAGCGGCTACTACCATTGCAATTACTACCCGTTGTTTCATTCCGCCAGATAAAGTATGTGGATAAGAATAAAAGCGATTTT
The DNA here is from genome assembly GCF_000218525.1 of Mesomycoplasma ovipneumoniae SC01. Taxonomy (GTDB): domain Bacteria; phylum Bacillota_I; class Bacilli_A; order Mycoplasmatales; family Metamycoplasmataceae; genus Mesomycoplasma; species Mesomycoplasma ovipneumoniae_A. Next base: position 53,275 of record NZ_AFHO01000010.1, read on the forward strand.
TGGCATTTTCAAGTCCAAAAGACTCAAGCAACTTGACTAAAAAGTCAATTTTTTCTTGTTTTGACTTAAAGCGTTTATCGTTTTTGAGACCATCGAGCAATTGTTTGCCAATTGTCCGGGTTGGATTTAGGGCAACCAAAGGGTCTTGAGGAATATAGCCAATTTTTTGACCACGGATTTGTCGTCACTGATAGTCTTTTTTGAAATTTGAGACATCAATGCCGTCAATTTCCATTTTTGTTGAACTTGTTTTTGCAAAATTATTGATTCCTAAAAGTGATCTTGAACAGACAGATTTTCCCGAACCTGACTCGCCAACAAAAGCAACAATTTGGCCAGAATAAACACTAAGATCAATGCCTCTTATAACTTCAAGATATTCTTTTTTGCCGGTTTTGAAACTAACACGAAGATTTTTTACGTCTAAAATTCGTTTTTTTTCCATTATTTTCTGCCTCCAACACGAGGATCAAGCGCATCATGAATTCCGTTGGCAATAAATCGACTTGTAACAGCTAAGGCAACTAAAATCATTGAAGGTAAAAGTAGCGCAATTGGATTTTTGTCTGCCAAAGGAACTGATGAATTAATAATTAGCCCTAAATTTGCTGCTGAATCAGGACCTTCTTTTAAAAATCCAAGAAAAGCGAGTGAGGCTATTGTTGAAATTGATGAAAAAATACTTGCAATAAAAGTTGAGAGTAATTTTCCGAGAATATTTGGCAAAATGTGTGAATAAATTTGTCTGAATTTTGAAGCCCCAATTACTTTTGCTGCATAAATATATTCTTCATCTTTGACAATAACAGTATAAGATCGGGCTTGATAAGTTGGCACTGTTCAGCCTGTAAGAGATAAAAGAATAATAATTGTGATTGTATGAGGTCCTCAAATTGCAATAAAAATAATAAAGATTATAATTCAAGGAATTGAACCAAAAATGTCAATAATTCTAAGAACAATATTGTCAATTCAGCTTCCAATATGATAACCAAGATAAGTTCCGAGCGTAATTCCAATTAAAAATTGAATTAAAGCAATAAGCACAGAAATTCCAAGTGCATTTAGAGTCCCTTGTCAAGTTCTGAGTCAAATATCACGGCCAAATTGGTCAGTTCCAACTAGCGAAATAAAATTCTTACCATTTTCAAGTGCACTCATGACTTGATAAGGATTGACGTTAATTTCTCAACGGTTTGGGAATAATTCTTTTGTTGAACCTTGAATTAGGCTAATGTTTTTTTCAACCTCAATTGCCCGGATTTTTTCAAGAATATCGGTTGAAATTGTTGTTTTTATTGTCCCTAAAGTGCTCGGAAGCTGTTCATAGACAAGCGAAGGATCAGCGTTTGAAATTGGTTTATCGACACTATATGGACTAAAAATTATTGTAAAAATCGCAATAATTAAAACACTAAGAAATAAAAGCGTGGAAATAAGTGAGATTTTTGACTTGAAAAATTTTTGGACTGTATCTTTTCAGAGTTCAACAATTTTTCCCGTTACTTGGTAGTTTTTTTCGGAAAAACTAGCTAATTTTAACAGTTTTGTTTGGTTTTCTTTGAGATTATATTTTTGGTTAAATTCTTTAGGATCGAGCATTTTTTCCCTCCGTAGCGCGATAATTACGTGCTTTTCAATTTTTAATTCGCGCTCAGTAACTTATTGGTGAGTCTTGACCAAAAGAAATTCGCGGATCCATAAAAACATAACTTAAATCACCGATAATATCAACAACTAATGACAGTGAAGTAAAGAAAATAATTGAAAACATTGAAATATTAATTTCACCATCAAAGGCAGCATTAACTAAAACGGTTGAAGAACCGGGAATTCTGAAAAATTGCTCAAGCACAATTGAACCTGAAAGGAGAATAATATAAGAAAAAATCAAGGATCTTACAAGCGGAATTGCGGCGTTTTTTAAGACATATTTGACAAAAATATCTAACTTTGAAAGCCCTTTTGCTTTTGCGATCAAAATGTATTCAGACGACAAAACACTAATAACTTGGTTTCGAACTAAAAAAACATAACCAGCTACCGAAGTAATACTAAAGACAAAAATTGGTGGTAAAAGTGAGGCAAAAGAAGTTAGACTACCGTAAGTTTCGGCATCTTTAAACTCAAAAGGAAGTCCAATTTGAATTGCAATTAAAACAACAAAAGGCGCTAGGACAAACGATGGAATTGCAACAAAAAAAGTTGAAATCCCCGAAATTGCTGCATCTTCAAGTCGATCACGCCGATAAGCAGCAATTGTTCCAAGAACTAATCCTAAAGTGCTACTTATCAAAAAAGAAGGCAAAGAAACTAAAATTGTATAGCGCAAAGGCATGAAAAATAATTCAGGAATTTTACCATCTTCACCGGTTTTGAACCGTGCGCCAAAATTTCCTTGAAAAATATCGGCTGTATAATAAGCTAGTCTTGTCAAAGTTGGCTGGTCAAAATAATATTTTGCGTGTAAATCAGCGATTTTTTTGGCCTGGTCTGATCCTTGTCCCCCTCTGTCGATAACATCGCCAAAAGGATCAGGCGAAAAATTAGCAAGTAAAACAAAAACTAAAATATAAATTGCCACAAAAGTTAAAAGCGCAAGCGCTAGACGTTTAAGAGTATATTTTAAAATCATTGCTAATTTGTTCCTTTTTTAGTCAAGTTTTGGTGTTTTTCTTTTAGTGGAATAATCGAAATCATGTCAGGCGGAACATAACCTGAATAAGTGTTGTTTGCATATGGAATTGAAATATTTGTATTTTCTAAAAATGCATAAGGAGTTGAAGATGGCACATTCAAAAGATCATTAAGTCCAAAACCTAAAAGTGAACTTAGTTCGGCACTTAATTTAATTAGTTCTTCATCAGTATGTTCTTCTTGATAAGTTAAATTGAAAATTGCTGACTGGGCGTGAAAGTCAAAAGACGCCTTTTCTTGGTCACTTTTTTGGTTTTCATTAATTGTATCGACAAAAGTTTTGTATGCCATAATTTTTTTAGTTGCATCATTTGGATCAGGAACTTCTTTGACTTCACCTGTAAAAAAATGAGTAAGATCTGGAGCCAAGTGTTGGTCATGGGCGCCAAAATCAGGTGAATTTGTGCCATCTTTTCAATCTTTGAACTCTCTTATATAACCTTTTTTGGCAAATTTATCAAAAAAATCTTTAACTCCAAGAGCATAACGATACACGTGCGGATAAGATTTTGCTATTTTTGACTCAGGGCCTAGGGCATAAATAGCTGAAAGCATTGCATAACCCACCCCATTTCGCTGAATTTTACCATCTAAAACCGATCCAATTCCGTCATAATCATAGCCTCAACCACCAAAATCAACCCCACCAGTTCGAGTTAGTAAATAATTTGCCCGGCGAGTTCTGTCTGTTATTGGCCAAATTACGTTAATTTTTAGTCGTGGATCAAGATCCATTATCGCTTTTGCACCGTTAGTAATTGCGGCAATTTCTTTGTTTCCAGCATTTACAAAAAAACTGTGGTTTGTTCATTCAACTTTTTGGTCAGCAGGAATGTTATTTTTGGCATAAAAATCATCAAGTAGAGCTTTCATTCGCGCTTTTAACATCTCAAATTGAGGCGCCTGGAATTGTTTAGTTGCATCACTGACATTTTCAAAATTTTTTTTCTTTTCATCTTCAGGGTTTTTGGTGTAATAGATTTCGCCGGTTTGGTCAACAAGTTTAATTGTGTTTGCTTCTTGGTAAAAATCGCGCGGTGTTTTTGAATCAGGTTTTGAAGTGATTTTGTTATCAGGAGCAACAAAATTGTATCAAGGTAAACTTGAGTTAGAAATTGATTGGGCTGTTGTGTATAAATTTCAGGCATTTGCAATTATTAGTCGAAATTCAAGACTTGGACCTGAGACAAGATTTTCGACAACTTTGGCATTTCCTTTTGCAATATCAGCAAGCGAAGCGCCAAAATTTAATTTTGCAAAATTATCGTTAAATCCATAGTATTTTTCATCAAAAGTCACCCCAACTTCGGCCCTAAAATTTTGTTTTAGCGAACCTGGGACAAGTGCAGAGTAATACCATTTGTGTAATTGGTCTTTATCCTCGGCTTTTTTGAGTCTTCAACCGTATCTTTCTTGATCACTTGAGACTAAATTTTTAATTGAATCATTTAGCGAATCAAAACCGATAGCCAATATTGTCTGTTCACGATAAGAATTGAATTTGGCATTTTCAAAAGCAGAAGCACTAGCATATTGAGAATAAAGAGTAGTAATTTTGTTAAAAACATAAGGTAATTGATCTTTTCAGCCAGTTCGTGGGTAATATTTATTAATTTTTCAAGTTTCACGATTAGTTTCCTGACTAAGTTGGGTATATGGTGAGACAAAAAGTTGATCTTTTTTAAAATCTTCGCCATACCAATAGGCTCCGTATTTCAAGGCCTCGCCAGTTTCGCCAAAACGGCCTGTTGGTTTTCCATCTTTTATAGTTTGAGTTTGGCTATTTCGTTTGTCGATAAATCCAGAAGGCGCCGGAAAAAGCATCCCGCCAAGTATTGACTTTTGGTAAAATCCGTTAAAAAATACTTTGTCTTTTGAAGCACCTTTATAAAAACTTACCGATTTTTGCCCTTGAAAATTAGCGTTTGTACCTTTGTATTGTTCAATATATTTATTCTCATCATCCAAATCAGCCAAATCTAGTCCAAAAAGATCTAATAAATATCAGTTAATAATAGTATTTGTAAAATATGTTGACTTTGGATCAAAATTAGGGATTTTTTTCTGTGCTTCTTCGTCAATTTGCTTGCTACCGCCAACATTTGCCCGATATTGTGGATCAGAAAGTCTTTGGGCTTTAAATCCGTAGTAATAATCTTCAGGTTTTAGAGTATATTGGCTTGGATTTCCTTGATAATCTACCCATTTTACGTCATTTTTTAAGAAAAAATGAATTGATTCAGCCTCATCAAGTGCCTGAACAAAAAAGTCAGAATTAATTGAATTTTTTTGGTCTGATGTTAATTTAATAACAAGCGAATTGGTTGTCTGACCAGGTTCAAGATAACCTTTTTCATGAGCATCACTGTCAAAAACTAGCTCAGTACCGTCTTTTTTTCGTACTACAATCGCAGCGGCATTAACAAAAGACTCATAACTATATGTTGGCTTTGCAATCGAATAATTAAAACTTTTATCAAGTTTCTCTTTTGATTCTTCGCTAATTCCATCTTGTTTGATTTCAACGCTATTTTCATAAACAGTTTGGACTAAATAAGAAGCCGTATAATACGAACTAGCGATTGAAGGCGAGGTAAAAGTGTTAGTTCAAGTTTTAAACGCGCCAGGAGACGAAGTGGCAGAATTAACAGTCGTAATTCATTCCTGTCTTTCTCAAGCAGGCTGAATTGAACACGAAACAAAAACCCCTGCTGAAAAAACGCTAAGTACTGAACCGATAAAAAGTTTTTTCATTTCCCTCCTTTTTTAAAACAAAAGCTACTATCTTTTTTTGATAGTAGCTTTTGTTTTTTTATCCTATATAACTTAATGTTATGAACAAATTGAGTCAAAAACTACTATTTTAAAAAATGGAAAACTTAAAATTAACATTAGAGCTAATAATGTTAATTTGTTTTGCTTTTTTAATAGAGTTTTTTGATTGCATCATTTTTTACCTGTATGAAATTATACACTTTTTTTAAAAATAAAGAAACAAAAAAAATTTATTTTTGTCAAGCATAAAATTTAGGTACTTATATAATAAATATAAATTATATATATGATATTTTTACTTTATTGTTTAGTAAATATTCCTGTAAAAAATTAGTTTAAAAAAAACACTTTAGCCAAAAAACTAATTAGCATTTTTAATGACTGATAAAAAATGATCTAATATTTCAAAAATTTCAATCATGATCGATTATTTTCCTGAGTTTGCCAGTTTGATGGCAAAAATTCACTTTTTAGCGAATATAAATAGGCAAAAATACCACTAAATCCGTGTTTTTTGACGCTAAAATCCTAATTTTTATAATTTTGAAATTAACCTTCTGCAAAAAAAAAAAAAAATGCTTGGTGTAAAATAAAATTATGTTATAATAAGATTCAATTAAGAATAAATTAATAAATTTTGATATTGAATTAGGGAGGACTTGATTATGTTTTTTGCACAATAAACTCAGATAATGCCACTTTTTCCATTATGGCTTTAAATATAATGGAATGCCATAAATTTGATCGTTTAGAAATCTACAAATTTATGGCTTTTAGTTATTGCTCTTTCAAAACTTCATATATTTTTTTAGGCTCAATGTAAATAAAAACGAGTTTTCTATTTACATTGAGTTTAAATAGTAGTTGTATTTTTTTATGATTTTTGTTGTTTATTCATCAATTGATTTTTGCCAGTGTTTTTGAGCTAAAAAAGTAGTTTAAATATTTTATAATTTTGCTTTTTGAGTCAAAATTTTAGCTTTTTTATCCTACCTTATTTGATTAATAAGCAGATTTTTATTCGTGATGGTTAGATTTAAAATTCAGTGTTTTTGAGTTGATAATTATTTTTTCTGAGTTTGCCAAAAAAGTTAAAAAAGTACCCAAAACTAAATAAACTAGGACACTTTTTTAAGGTATCTTATCAAATTGGGGAACTCGGGAAATTAGTTTAAAAAAATACTTTAGCCAAAAAACTAATTAGTATTTTTAATGATTAATAAAAAATGATCTAATATTCAAAAATTTAAATCATGACCGATAATTTTGCCAAAAATGATCTAAAAATCCTAAAAAATTGTATAATTTATATATAAATTTATAAGGAAAGGAACAAACATGGCACTCCCACTTTTACAAATTGCACTCGATAATCAAACTATCGAAGAAGCAATATTGGCTGCTAAAAAAGCAGAAAAATATATTGATGTTATCGAAGTTGGAACAATTTTACTAGCTGCTGAAGGTAAAAAAGCTATTTCTGAACTTCGGAAAAGTTTTCCCGATAAGATAATTGTAGCTGACGGTAAAATAGCTGATGCCGGGAAAGTTTTTGGAAAAATGTTCTTTGAATCAGGCGCTGATTTTACAACTGCAATTTGCGCAGCTGAAACTCCAACAATTAAAGATTTAGTTGATCTTTCACACGTTTATTCTGAAAAAAATGGAAAAAGTATTGAAATTCAAGTTGAAATGACAAATAATTTTACTTGAGATCAAGTTCAGGACTGAAAAAAAGTTGGAGTGCCACAAGTAGTTTGGCATCGAGCTAGGGATTCACAAGCAGCAGGGGTTAAATGAGCACAAAAAGATATTGATATTGTAAAAAAACTTGCTGATTTAGGCTTTAAAGTTACAATTACTGGCGGAGTTGAAGTTGAGGATATTAAATTATTTAAAGATATCCCAATTTACATTTTTATTGCCGGTCGTTCAATTCGTGATGCTGAAAATCCTGAAGAAAAAGCAAAGGAATTTAAGGATGAATTTAAAAAATACTGACATTAATTTTCCTTTAGGAATTTACGAAAAAGCAATTGATAAACGTTTGACTTTTGTCGATAAAATTAAAGTGGCAAAAAAAGCTGGATTTGATTTTATTGAAATGTCCGTTGATGAAAGTGATGAATTTGCTGCTCGTCTTGATTTTTCTAAAAATCAAATTAAAGAAATTCGTGATACTTTATATGAAAATGATTTTTATATAAATTCAATGTGTTTGTCTTTGCACCGAAAATTTCCCTTTGGCGCAAAAGATGAAAATGTTCGCCAAAAAGCGCTCAAAATTATGGAAAAAGCGCTAATTTTAGCTAAAAATCTCGGAATTAGAATTATTCAACTTGCTGCATATGATATTTATTATGAGCAACCCCATCCTAATTCTGAGATTTTTTTCATCCAAACAATGAAAAAAATTGTTCAATTAGCAAAAAAATATAGTATCACAATCGCTTTTGAATCAATGGATACAAAATTTGCCGGAACAATTTCAAGACTACTTTATCTCCAAAAACAAATTGGCTCAGGTGTACTTTTATACCCGGATTTAGGTAATTTATCGCGTTTTTCTAATGATTTAGAAGCAGAAATCAAACTAGGAAAATCAGAAATTGTTGCCTTTCATTTTAAAGATACTCTCCCTGGAATTTTTAAAAATCTTGAATTCGGGCAAGGCGATGTAGATTTTGTTTCTGCTTTTAGCTACATTTTAAAAGCGCAAATTAGTGTGCCTTTTGTAATTGAAATGTGGCACAAAGAAGAAAATTTTGACCAAAATTTGCAACTTTCTGATAATTTGGCAAAACAAAGCCAAATTATCGCAAAAGCACGTGATTTCTTTATCGAAAAATTAAGGATTGCATATGAAAATCAAAGATAGAGACGAACTAATTTTACTACAAAAGCAAGTTTTAGAAGCAAATCTTTTACTATATAATTCAAAATTAGCGCTTCATACTTGAGGAAATGTCTCAGCCATAAGTTCAGATCGATCTTATTATGTTATTAAACCTAGTGGAATTTCTTATGAAAAAATGAAATATTCAGATATGGTTCCCGTTGATCTTGAAAATAATGTTCTTGAGACAAATTTAAATCCATCAAGCGACACGCCAACTCATTCACTTCTTTATAAAGCCGACCCAAGAATTAAGGCTATTGTACATACACATTCTCCTTTTGCAGTTGCCTGGGCACAAGCAGGTAAAGAAATCCCTGCACTTGGAACAACGCATGCTGATAATTTTTATGGTTCAATTCCCTGCACTAATTCCTTAAGTGATGAGCAAATTAATGGTCAATATGAGCATAACACTGGCGTTGTTATAGTTGATCATTTCAAAAAAAATAATCTTGATTTTATAGCAACTCCTGCTGTTTTAGTCAAAGAACACGGGCCTTTTTGCTGATCTAATAAGTCTGCTGATGATGCTGTTAAATTAGCAATGACTTTTGAAGAAGTTGCCAAAATGGCTCTTTATACAAAAATAATAAATCCTAATCAAAGTCAAGCTAATTTAACACTGCAAAAAAAACACTATAACCGAAAGCATGGTAAAAACGCATATTATGGACAAAAAGACTAATGAAATTAAAGTTATTTTAAAAGATATTGATAATTTTATTTTTGATCTTGACGGAACTTTGCTAAAATCTAATCACGAAATTAGCCCTAAAACTGTTGAAGCAATAAAAAAGTTACGTGAAAAAAATAAAAAAATAATTTTTTGTTCAGGTCGCCCTTGATATTTTATAAAAAAATATTATTTTGCACTAAAGCCTGATTTTCCAATAATAAGTTGCAATGGTTCATTAATTTATGACTACAAAAAAGAAACTGTTGTTTTTAGCAAGGTTTTCTCTGGAGATCAAGTCTCACAAATTTTTCAAATTTTAGCCCAAAACCAAGTATTTTTCTTAATTTACACAACTAAAAATATGCTTGCTTTTAGCCAAAAAAATACAACTTGCCCTTGATTTGATTATCTTAAAAATCAAAATGAAATTTTTTCAGAAGCCGAACAGTTACCGCTAAAATTTTATGACTACCAAAGTTTGAATGATGATGAAATTTTCAATCTTGATGTAGTTAAATTTTTACTTATAAAACGTGATAGTGATCCTGTGCTTTTTGAAAAAGCTATTAGTCAACTTGAGAATGTCGAACAAATTTATCTAGTTCAATCTCAATCATCGGTAATTGATATTATGATTTCTGGGTCAAATAAAGGTCAAGGACTTAAATTTCTAAATCAAAATTATCATTTAGATCTCAAAAGAAGTTTAGCTTTTGGTGATGCTCGAAACGATATTTCTATGTTTGAACAGGTTAGACTAGCAATTTCCATGGGTCAAGCTAGTCAAGAAGTCCAAGATAAAGCTAATTTGGTTACCGACTCAAATGACAATGATGGAATAGCAAACTTTTTTGAAAAATATTATGAATAATTTGCGTCAAAAAATTTCTAATTTTAATAAAGTTAAAGTCAACCATCTATCAGATGGATATTGACTTGTTCCTAGTTTTTTCAAGATTTTTTCGCCAAAATTAACTGGATATGTTATAAAAAAAGCAAAAACTCTTGAAGAACTTGTTAATTTTAATGATTTTCAAAAAAAAGAAATAATTTTTAATTTTAACGGTGATCATAATTTTTATAATTTTAACATCCTAATGAAATTACGCCAAATTGATTTTCGTCTTGATATAAAAGCTGTTTTAAAAAAATCAGATGATGCTATTTTTATCTTTTTTCCTGTCCAAAATTGCAAAATAGTTTTAGACAAACAATCACTGAAGCTAATTTACGACGGAATTATCCCATTTTTTTCAAAAGAATACTATTCAAATTTAGCTTTTTATCAGCGCGAAAATTCCGCAAAACTACAAAATAATGATGTGTTTAGGGGATTTTTTTGAAGGCGCAATGGTTTTGAAGAAATTTATGTAAAAAGTGACTCATAAATTGAAAAATATGGTATCATTTTACAAATGTAAAAAAACTAAAAGAATAATCTTTGGTTCTTTTAGTTTTTTATTTAAGGCTTAGAAGTAGGTGTAAAAATGAAATGAAAATTTAAAAAATCTTTGGCTTTAATTCCTTTGTCTTTCCCGCTTATTGTTGTCTCATGCATCGAAAATCAAGGCTCAGATGTAAAAAATTTTTCAAATAGCGTTAGCCCAGAAAAATATAATTTATTAACCGAAATTTTGAATGTACCCCTGTCAATTGAAACTCAAGAAATTGGAAATACTGCCATTGCGGATGTAATTCACGCATTTAGCTCAAGGTTAGATTTTCAAAATTTTATTCCAAATGAACCTGATGATGTAATTAAAAAGAAACTGGAAAAACTTGCTAAAACTCCTAATTTTCCTGAAATTGTTAAAAAATATTATCAAGGTACCTCTTATTTAACAGCTTCTGAATTTTTACAACGATGAAAACAATCGCAAGAAAAATACTTAAAATCCACAGATTTTAAGGTATATCCTGAATTTTTACCCGAAAATTTTGGATCAGGTATTGCTGTAAATAATTTGGAATTAAGAGAAGAATATTTATACTATAAAATAGTCAAAGAGCTTGCTAAACTAATTGTCAAAATGAACAAAGAGGAAAAAGCTAAATCCCAAAACCAGCAAGCTCAAGAAAATTCAGGCCAAAAAGATCAAAACAAAACACAAGAAGATGAGCAAATTGAAATCGGTACTGCAACGATTGAATTCATCCTTAACGGGATAGAAGCAGCAACCAGACAACCTCTTTCAAATTTGTTTTGATGAAATTATAATTATAAAATCTTGGATACACTTAGTAAAATTATCGAAAATAATTTAAAAACTAATTTGGATCTTCCGATTCTTAATGATAAAGATTACCAAAAAAAAGCAGAACTAACTGAGAAATTAAAAAAATATTCAATAACAGCAAAAGATGGCCGAAAATATAAAGTTCAACCGCGTGCTTTTTTTCTTAATGACCAAAAAACTCATGCAGATGAGTCAACTAATACAATAAAAGATGCAATTTATCGTATTTATTGAATAATTGACCAAAATCCTGATGCTCCTGAGGCTGAAAGTCAATCTGAAAATCAAAGTCAAAATCAAAATGAACCTAAATCTACAAGCCAAAAAAACCTGATAAATCAAAAACCAAGCCTTTTTTCACAAAATTCATCCCAAAAAGTCGCAACTTTCCAACAAAATTCGCCTTTGCCAGTTCAAGGTCCTCAAACTAGAGAAGAAGCAGAAGCACAACAAATTGGTATGATTCATGATTTTGATAAATATAAATTAACTGACAAAATCCAAAAATATCCTTTTACAAATTCTAATAATTTCCATCGAGGTGGACTTTATAGCGCAAGTTTACCTCAGCTTGAAGATGAAATTAAAAAACAAGACCCTAAAAATCCAAAAATATTTTACGTTGAGAGACGAATAAATATTAGTGGTTTTCTTAAAAGTGGTAACCTTTTGCCTTTCCAACCTATTGATCTTGAGCAAAATTTAAAAAAACTGTCCCTACCAGACAAATATGCCCAATATTATAATCAAAGAAATAAAAATTTTATAATAGTTAATCCAAAAAATATTGATAAAGACTAAAAAAATATGATAAAAATTTATATTCCTGATGTTAAAAACGGCGTTTTAGACACCCAATTTGGTAATGGTAATTTAGGTAAAAAATACCCTAATTCGGTAAGTTTTCCTATAAAATGAGACAAAGTTAAAGGCGCAAAATCATATGCCCTTACTTTAATTGACTATGAAGCAACTGCTGAATTAGGTTTTGTTTTTATTCATTGAGTTGCGGCCAATATTAAAAAAAACAAGCTAAAATGAGATGATTCTTTTTCGCGCCAAGATAAAATGTATCAATTTGAAAATTCAATGACGCGCCATGCAAATAATTATTTGCTTGATTCATTTTATCGACCTCATCCTGATGGAGTTTATTTTGGACCACTGCCGCCAGCTCAAGATCATAACTATCGACTTGAGGTTTTTGCCCTTGATATTGAAAATATAATTCCAGAAGATTTAGCAAATAAACCTTTATTTTACGATGATTTTCTTGATTTAATTAAAAATCATATTATTGACTTTGGAATTACTTCGTTTTTATACCGTTCACATGGAAAAGTTGAAAATAATTTACTTGTAAAAAAACAGATTTCCAAAAGTGAACTAAATGCACCGTTGCCCAAAGAACAAGAAAATTTTTTTATTGATTTTTTACCGATAAATTTTAGCTCATCAGCACTAATTGCCAGAGAAAATGATTATCATCTTTTAGATATTGAATTTTTAGGCAAACAAGGAGCTAGTCCATTTTTTAGTGCCCGCAATTTTGACATTGAAATTTATTCTGATTCTGATAAAATTAAGGAATATGTAATAATGGTAACTAGTTTTGCCGAAAATTTCTCGCTTGGCGTTGGACTAAATGTCTGAAATCGGGTTGGAATTATCAAACAAACTAATGAATATAAAACTATTTTAAATGCTGGAAAAAATAATTTTGATCTTTTTGATAGTGAAATTCCTGTTTATAATAGTTTTGGTTCCTTTTGTGCTGATTCAATTGCTAAAAAAATTAATTTAGATTCTTCAGAAAAATTTGAATTTATTAAGGCAAAATACGGCGTTATTTATCTTCCTGGTCTTACAAATGGCCAAGGAAAATATCAACTTGAAATTTTTGGTCTTGATCAAGTAATTGACTGAAGTCAAATTGCGCGAAATTTAACTAAACCTTTGACATCATTTGAGGTTCTTAGCGCAATAAAAGGAAAAGTTATTGGTTATAATCGTACTTTTTTTAAATTAATTTAATTTATTTCCTGAGTTTCCCAGTTTGATGCAAAAATTCACTTTTTAGCGAATATAAATATTAAAAAATACCCGTAAATCCGGGTTTTTTTACGCTAAAATCTTATTTTTTTTTTTTTTTTGAAATTAACCTTTTGCAAAAAAAAAAAAAAATGCTTGTTCTAAGAAAAAATTATGTTATAATGACCATCACTAAGAATAAATTAATAAATTTTGATATTGAATTAAGGGGGAATTAGTTATGTTTTTGGCACAATAAACTTAAATAATGCCATTTTTCTATTATGGCTTTAAATATAATGGAATGCCTTAAATTTAACCGTTTAGAAATCTACAAATTTATGGCTTTTAATTATTGCTCTTTCAAAACTTCATATATTTTTTTAGGCTCAATGTAAGTAAAAACGAGTTTTCTATTTGCATTGAGTTTAAATAGTAGTTGTATTTTTTATGATTTTGTCAGTGTTTTAAACTAAAAAAGTAGTTTAAATATTTTATAATTTTGCTTTTTTAGTTAAAAGAGTGTGAAAAACCAGACACTTTTTTAAGATTATCTCATCAAACTGGAAAACTCGGGATTTCTTAACTTAAATAATCAAGTTTTTTGTCATCACGGAAAATAAGTGATATTTCACCAGCTAAAACAACTTGATCTTGAGAATAAATCACAACTTGTTGGCCAGGCGTTACTGCAATATAATTTTGATAATAAACATAAAAAGAATTTTGATCAATTATTTTAATATTAACCTCGACAAATTCTTGACGGTAGCGAAATTTGGCTTTTAAATTTTCGAGTGGAAAATTTTCTGTCAAAAAATTAGCATTAATTGCTAAAAGCTGGTTTGATTCAAGTCAAATTTTTTGACTTGAAGGAGCCACATACAAAATTTTTTCTTGAAGATTGTGACCAACAACAAAATAAGGTTCATTCATTCCGCTTAGGCCAAAACCTTTTCGCTGACCAATTGTAAAATACATAATTCCAATATGTTTTCCGATAATTTCATTTGTGTTAATATCGACAATTGGACCAGGTTGAGCAGGAATATAATTTTGGAGAAAATCAGTAAATTTTCGCTCACCAATGAAGCAAATTCCGGTTGAGTCTTTTTTTGTTGCATTCATTAGCTCTAAATTTTTGGCAATTTCTCTAACTTCAGTTTTTAAATAATCACCAAGCGGGAAAATTGTTTTTTTTAGCTGATCTTTTGAAAGTTGTCCTAGAAAATAGGTTTGATCCTTATTTTTGTCTTTAGGAGTAAATAATTTTCCGTTTTTTGTTTTTGCATAGTGACCCATTGCAATAAAATCGGCTTGATGAACATTAATTGCATAATCAAGAAAATGTTTGAATTTTATGTTTTTGTTGCACAAAATGTCAGGATTTGGAGTTAAACCAGATTTGTATTTTTGAATTAGATCGCTAAAAACTTCGTCTCAATATTGTTTTACAAAATCGACACGGAAAATTGGTAAATTTAGTTGCTCTGCCACTTTTTTTGCATCTTGCCAATCTTGTTCTTGAGGGCAAATATGATTGTCAACTAAATTTTTCTGACCTAAAAAATCATTGTTAAGGTCAGAATCTCAATTTCTCATAAAGACACAAATAACTTCATGTCCTTGTTTTTTTAGAAGATATGCACTAACTGCAGAATCAACACCACCTGAAAGACCAACAACAATTTTAGCCACTTTTTAACAAATTACTCCTAATTTTTTGGTTTGGATACTCAGAAAAATGCTTTTAAACGATTAGAAATCGATTTTATTTCTCGAGTTAAACGCCAATTTGTTGCTTTAATTCCAAAAATATTAATATAAAAAAGCGAAATCATATATGGAAGAAAAACAACCGAAGAAGCCATTAACAAGTTTAACAAAATTACGATTGATTGGTTATTTCCTGAATAAAAAAATGGGTGTAAAAAATTTATAAATGGATAAATAGTTAAACCTGTGTAAAAAAATACCATATTTTTTATCTCTTGAGCTCCAACTTTTTTAATTTCGGGCGCAACTCATTGTCTAAGTGTGAAAAAATACAAAAGCACACAAAAAATATAATAACAAACTGAATAAATAACCCCAATACCTAAACCTAATTTGCTAACCGAAAATTGTTTTCGATACCAAAAAAGTACAAATATTGCAAACACTGGATGAAAAAAATGGACAGTTGATGTTGTTGCCAAAACTGATCAAGTCATATTTAAATTTCAAGCCAATACAGTCCAAAAAACGATTAAAACAATCGTTAAAATTACTGTAAAAACAAATAAAATTTGAAATTTGCGTTGAGTTGCATTAAGGACAAAAGTAAATAAGGTAATTCCATAAATTAAGTTTGACTGGTAAGTTAAGTAAAAAAAGGCGCTAAAATTTTGAAAATAATTAGTAAAACTTATAAAATAATATTTGTCAAGAACAAATTCTCTACGGTTTTCAATCATTGAATATGCAATTAGCGAAATTGTAATTGAAAGAATAAGTAAAGAAAAAATCAACGAAATCTTTCGTTCTTTTTTTCAATTGGAAAAATGGTCGAATTTTGACGCTAAGTAAGTATCGTTATTTTCTATCATGGGTGAATAATATATAAAATTATATTATAATTAATAAAAAATAGTTAAAAGTTTTTATAATTTTTTAGTATATTATGAAATTATAAAATTTGTTATTGTTTAAATTAAAAATGTATAAAATATAAAATTTTATCTAGCATTTTCTAAAAGACTGACTGCTAAAACCAAAATGATTGAGTCGTTCTAATAAACGATGGCAAAAAAATAATTTATCTATTAACCGTTTAAAAATAAAAAAATCAATTTTTAGTATATAATATATTTAAAATTATTTTACTTGAATTCGACGGTTTATTATGAAGTTTATTTTCTCGTTTTTTTTTAGTGCTATTTTTAGACGACAAATCCAGAAACGTTCAATTTTGGCTTTGATTCTTTGAGCGTTATTTTTAGCTGCCATTGGTTTTGTCATGGCCTTTGTTCAAAAAAAAGTTTGATATGACATAGTTTCAATTTTGGGACTTTTGTCAATTTCAATTTCAGTTCTTGCAACGGTGTTAAGACTTGGTTTATTTAGTAGTTTTTCAGTTTCCTACCATAAATGGCGAATTCAATCCCAAAATAGAATGTTAGAAAAACGAGGATTTAAACCTGTTAGCCCAAAAATTGATTATAATTTTGTCAAGCAAAAACAAAAAGAACTATCCATTCTACCGATTTTTCTGGGATTTCTTGTTGGTTTTGTACTTTTAATTATCGCTTTACCGTTTCTAATTATTAACTCTTAAAAATTTAAAATATTTCTAATCATTTTTTAACTAAATATTGAATAATCTTGCATTTAGCATCAAATATAGTAATATTTATTTTTTGAATGTTTTTTTGGTATAATTTATATATTATAAAATTAATTATCAGAATAAGGAGAAAGGTGGTTTAGTTATGAAATCTAAATTTTTCAAATCATTAGCTCCTTTGCTTTTTGTTAATTTTTTTATAGTTTCATGCGCCAATGTTATACCTTTGCAGCATAAAAATAAGGATGAAAGTCCTAAAAATCAAGTTATTACTGAAAAAAATGACTCAAAAAATCAAATTTTACCAAAATTAGGAACTCCAAACAATGATTTGGTGCAAATTGAAGAAAATTTGAGCCTAATTGGAAATATCAAAACTATAAATGATTTAAATAATGATTTGTCATCGACCAATGAAAATAATAATGATGTCGTTGAAAATTCTGCTCCTAAAAATAATCATAATTTAGCAAATTCATCAATATCAACAATTCAAAACCCGTTTTTAGATAAAGCTCAAATTGAAAATTTGAATCTTTTTTCTTTAAAATCTTTAGTCAAATCAAATCAACCAAAGCCAAAGCCTAAACCAAAACCTGAGCCCAAAATTGAACCTAAACTCGAGTCTATACTTGAACAAAATCGGGTGGTAAGATCAGAAATAAACCAAGTTGTTGAAGATTTACCTATTAAAAAAATACCAATAATAAATGATAAGTTAGATATTTCGAAACTAAGTGATTATGACAACAAGTCCGCACAACAAATCGGATTTGATTTAAATTATAGAGTTCCAGCTAATACTTTTTCATATCAACCTTTTGTCATAAAATCAAATGTGATAAAACAAGAAAATGACAATCATTTTCTTGGCGAAAAAAATGAAAACTTGAATATTTATTTGCTTGATAAAATAAATACAGGTAGTGTTTCTGAAAACGAAAATGTAAAGCAAACTAATTTCGGTTATTTAAATCCTCGTTTCCGAAGAAATTATTTCAAACCAGATTATTTTGGTTTTAGATCGCTTGACTATTCAGATCAAAGATACAAAGATATTTTTCAGAGAAATGTAAGATTTTCAACCGGAACAGCTGTATTGCTTGATTCTCACGAAGGTGAAAGTGCTTTTTTAACAAATCATCATGTTCTATATATTAGACAAAAGCCATTTTGAGAAACAATGGCCTTTCCTTTGATGCGTTTTTATTATAATGATAAGGTTAACAGTCTTGGTTCTTTAGCTAGTTCTGGAATATTAAGTTTATTTTGAATAAAAGCTGAATATGATAGACAAGTTCAAGAGTTAAGGGCAAGACATGATCGAATTCCAACAAGTCGGATAATTTATATTGACCCAATTACGCAAGAAAAATTAACCAAATTTAACATTGATTTGCACAAAAGATATTTTAGAGAAGAAAAAAATTTTAACAATTTTGGCAAAGATGTAGCAATATTTTACTTTAACCATGCTAAATTTAGAAAAGATATTCAAGATCTATTCAATTTTTACCAAAAACATAAAGAATGACTTTTATCATCATTTCGTTATTCAAATGGCGAAACTATTGAAAACGATATCACTAGATTTGATAGTCAATTTAAAATATTTTCTGATTTCTGAGATCATGTTCAACAGTTTCCACCGCTAAAAATTAGTGAAAAATCATGAAAAGACGGCGAAATTGACTATACAACTAAAATTGGCGGCTTTTGACCTCAGTTTGCATTTTCAAAAAATATGTTTAAAGGCGTTTATATTAAAAACGGTGCCCCTAATTTTTTTGTAACAAACGGACCTGGGGCTTCTGGTTCTGGTGTTTATAACACAAACGGCGAATTAATTTTCATGAATCAATTGATTACCGTAACAAAAAATCAAAAAAGTCTTTACTATGATCAAAACAATTTAACATCACATATGACTACAGGAATTTTATTTCGTAATGATAAAATCGATTTAGTATCAGAAATTAAAAAATTTTATTATAATAAAAATAAAAATTTAAAAAAATAGGAAGCATATATGTTCTTCCTATTTTTATCTTTAAAAATTTTTTCTAAACTTTTAAATTGTGATAAACATTTTGAATATCATCGTCTTCAAGAAAATTATCAATTTGATTTAGTATTTTTTCAGTACTTTCTTGATTAAGTTCAACTCAAGAATTAGGGAAATAACTAATTTCAACAGCGCTAAAATTTACACTAAAATTGTTTTCAATTGCTGATTTTAAGTCCTGAATAGCGCGCGGTTCGCAATAAATCAAGTAACTTTCTTCATCTTCTTGAAAATCATCGCCACCATTTTCAAGAACAAACATCATAAGGTCATCGCCATTTAATTGATCAGTTTTGTCAATTTCAAGATAACCTTTTTGTTCAAATAAATAAGGAATTGAATTTTGTTTTCCAATTTGTCCATTTGCACGGCGGAAAAGTGCTTGAAGTGAAGAAACTGATCGATTAACATTATCAGTCAAAATTGTGACAATTACACTAATTCCGTTTGATAAAGTTCCAGAATAAATTATTTCTTTAAAAGTTTGACCTTCGCTTGTTGCCCCTTGGCCTTTGGCGATTGCTTTTTCAATGTTTGCTTTTGGCATTGATTTTGCACGTGCTTTAGAAATAATAAGTCTTAAAGCTGGATTAGAGTTAGGATCAGGTCCACCTTTTGCTACTGAGACCATAATTTCTTTCGAAAATTTGTTAAAAATTTTTGCTTTTAGGGCGTCTTGGGCACCTTTTCGGTGCTTTATATTAGCTCATTTTGAATGACCAGCCATTTAAAAATCTCCTAATTTTTTTGCAGGTCTTGGCACTGGATTACGTTTGTGGGCGCTTAAATTGTGTAATTTTTCAATTTTTTCTCTTACTTGAACACTAACTAAATTTGGATCTATAAAAAATAGATCTAAATCTTTATAAGTAAATCCTAATTCATCTTCATCTTTTTGGTTATCTCAAAGATTTGCGCTTGGGGATTTTTGAATTATTGATTCTGGAATTCCAATTTGCACACTGATTTGATAAACTTGCATTTTTGTTAAATTAACAATTGGCAATAAATCCACGCCACCATCGCCGTATTTTGTAAAATAGCCAAGATACATTTCGGAAAAATTATCAGTTCCAAGAACTAAATAGTCCAATTCTTGAGCAAAAGCATATAAACTAATCATCCGAAGGCGAGGTTGAATATTGTAATTTGCTAGTTGGTTTTTAAGACTAAATAAGTCTTTTAAGTTCTCAAAAGTTGAACTTAAGTTAATTTCCTTAGTGGAAATTTCAAATTTTTTGACTAATTGGCCAATATCAGTTTTATCGCTGCTCATATCACGAATCGGCATAATAATTCCTAAGTGCGAATTAGGGAAAGCTTTTTTTCCTAAAAACGCAACAAGTGCAGAGTCAACTCCACCAGAAATGCCAAAAATTACGCCTTTTTTATTTGCTTTTTTTACTTCTTGGCGAATTCATTCTATAATATAATTTATATAATTATTTATTTGCTCTTTATTTTTCATAATTAGAATAATTTCTTGTATAATTATAGCACAAAAATAATTTTTTAATATAGAATTTCATATAAAATATACATTTTCTAGGAGGATATAAATGACGTATCAATACGATACCGCTCAATTATTAAAATCAACTAAATCATGAGCAAATAAATTATTAATTGTTCGTTTAGTTAAATTTGTTTTAGGCACTATAACACTAATTGTATTTGTTGCTGGAATTACTACTTCTATAGGTCAGATCGGTCCCACCCCAGAAGATACTAGAAGAGCTGTCTCAGTACTTTTTGCACCAACCACGATTGCAATTGTAATGTTTGTTTTTTGGCTTTTATTATCACTTGCTTACTGAATTTTATTAATTATTTCCCCTTTTAAATTACATGATCTACCAAGACGAATGAACATAAAAAATGTTCACTTTGTTTCAAAGTTTCAGGGAATTTTCGTTCTTTCTATTGTCGCAATTTTTGTTGTTTGAATTGATATAATTTATCTTATTATGCTTAGATCATTTATTTCAAAGTCAGAAAAAGAAATTATTGAAGATTCTCTTGATTAATTTTTATAATACATAAGACAAAAATTTTTTTTAAAATTAAAATAAAAAGGTGAAATTTCACCTTTTTATTTTAATTCAATAATATTGGAAGTTATTTATGTCTTATTAAATTCAGAGATTCAAGATATTTTACTACTTCACTTTCGGTATCAAATTGCAATGCTTCATTTGCAATTTTAACCATTTGTTCGTAATTTAGTTCAGAAATTAGTTTCTTTACTTTTAAAACACTACTTGTTGAAACCGAAAATTCATCAAGACCAAGACCTAATAAAAGTGGAACAGCATTGATATCACCGGCCATTTCGCCACACATTCCAACTCATTTTTCGTGTTTATGAGCTGCATCAATTGTCATTTTGATTAATTTTAAAAGTCCAGGATTTAAAGTTTGGTATAAATAGGCAACTTTTTCATTCATTCGATCAGCGGCAAAGGAATATTGGATTAAATCGTTAGTTCCAATTGAGAAAAAGTCAACATATTTTGCAAATTGATCAGCATGAATTGCTGAAATTGGAATTTCAATCATAATACCAATTTTTATATCTTCACGTTTTGCAACTTTTGGGTTTTCTTGACTAACTTCTTGATAAACTTGCTCAAAAATAGCTTTTGCGGCAAAAAATTCATCAAGAGTTGCGACCATTGGAAACATAATTGCTAAATTTCCAAATTCAGATGCCCGAACTAATGCCCGAAGTTGAGTTTTAAAAATATCAGTCTTATCAAGTGACAAACGAATTGCCCGATATCCTAAAAAAGGGTTCATTTCTTTTGCAAAATCAAAGTATTTTAAGGTTTTATCACCACCAATATCAAGTGTTCTGACAACAACTTTTTTAGGATTTTGAGTTTCAAGTACACTTTTATAGCTGAAAAACTGCTCATCTTCAGTTGGTCAATTTTGGTTGTCCATATATAAAAATTCAGAGCGAAAAAGACCAATTTCATCAGCATTTACTTTTTTTGCAGCATGTGAGTCATCAACTGAACCAATATTTGCAGCAATTACAACTTTTTTCCCGTCAGAACTTTTTGATTCTTTATTTAAATAGTCTTGGAGTTTTGCTTTTTCATTTTCGTATTCTTGTTTTAAAATTTCAAATTCTTTAATTTCAGTTTCGCTTGGGTTAAGAATTCCTTGGCCAAGATCACCATTAATTGCTAAAATATCACCATGCTCAACTTTTTCAAGAATATCACCAATTCCTAAAATTGCCGGAATTTCCAAGCTTCGTGCCATTATTGCAGAGTGAGATGTTTTTGAACCAATATTTGTCGCAAAACCTTTAACATATTCATTTAATTGCGCGGTGTCAGAAGGTTTTAAATCATCAGCAACAATAATTACATCTTCATCAATTGCACTAAGATCAATTATTTCCAAATTTAGGATGTTTTTTATTATTCTTTGCGAAGCATCTTTAATATCAATGGCTCTACCCATTAAATATTCATCACCAGTTTCGAGTAAAAAATTAGTATGATTTTTTGCTGTTTCTTTTAGGGAATATGCGGCTGAATATCCGCTTTTTATCATATTTATTGTATCATCTTCCAAAACCGGATCAGTTGCAATTAAAATATGAGCATCAAGAATTTCAAGTTCTTCTTCAGCAAGTTTAGTTGCTAATTTTTTAATTTTTTCAATTTGTTCGACAGATTTTTGCACTCCGTCTTGAAAAATTTTGATTTCAGCATCAATATCTGTTATTTTTGCATCACTAATTTCAATTTTTTGTTCAGTAAGTTTAAAAACTTTTGCTATTGATATTCCGCTAGAAGCGCCAATTCCTTTAAATTTATATGAGTGAAATTTTGACATTATAGACCTCCAGTTTTAAAAAAATTAATTAAATTATAAAATATTTTGCCTAAAATGCAAATAAATAAATGTTATTGACTCAAAAACTTATTAGTTAAGTCTAAAAGTTTATTTTTTTCCCAAATAAATTTAACTAATTTTTCACGGTCTGCTTGAGTTAATTTGATATCTTTTGTTTTAACTTGTCCAAAAATATCGATTTTTACAGGCAGAGAAAAAAAATCATCTCTAATATTATAAAAAGATTCAACTCAGCAATTTAAAAGGTGAAAATTTTGACTCTGATTTAAAATATCAAGCAAAATTTTGGACATAATTAGTCCGAGAAGTCGGCTGTGTGGCGTCTTTCTTATTAAATTTTCGATTATTTCAGCGTTTGTTTGCCTAACATAATCATCAATTTTGCTGATTTTATCAATGTTAGTGTCGTTTTTTTTAATATTTGCGTCAATCAAAAATGAATGGCCATGATCACCTAATACTAAAAAATCGTTATCTTTTGCAATGTTTAAATTTAAATCATTAAGAAATAAATTTGCATGCATATTTTCTAAATTAGGACCAATTCCAAATACTTTTTTGCCAATAAGTCCGCTAGCAAAACTAAAAATTTTACATAAAATTGAATTGTTATAACCTAAGACAAAAGCAATTCCGTTAAAATTAGAGTGTCGAACTAAATAACCAATTTTATAAATTTTTTCTGAATTTTCAAGTGCAAGATCAACCAGACTCATTCCAGGAACTAAATTTTGATTTGGATCAATTATCAAAATATTGGCTTTTTCCAAGGACGCATAATCTTCCAAAAATATTTTATTTTTGTATCCGCCTTGTTTTATTATTAGATTTAATTCCTTAATAATTTGGTTTGTCTTTATAAAATTTTCGTCAATGAGTAAAAAATCAACATTTGTTTTTGCCAAAATCAAGTTATAAATTAAATTTATGCTAGCGTTTGTCACTCCGATAAGTGCTATAATCATATTTTATCCTTTTGTAAAAAATATTTTTTATTAGTTTGTGGTATAATATTTTAATATTTAACACAGTCGAGCTTAGACTTTAATTTTAAATTTTCACTATTTTATTATACTATAAATTAGTAGAAAAGTAGAAGAGGTTGGCTTTGCTACAAGTCAGAACAAACATTTTTAGATCAAATCAATATTTTAAATTTTTATTTAAATTAAGTTTTAAAAAGAAAGCAGTATATGTTTTTATAATTCTTTCATTTTTAACAACAGTAATGTTGTCCTTAATTACAAAATTTTACGCAACTGAGACAAATTTTAGTCTTTTTTCATTTATAACCCTTTTTATAAATCTTTCTTTAACAATAATTATATCATCCTATATGTTTTTATCTATTTTTAAAGATTTAGCAACTCAAAGTCTTGATATAATAACTTTCACAAAACCATATTCTCGTCAATATTTTATTGCGACAAAAATCTTGTTTTTAATATTTTTTGGACTTATTTGGTCAGTTTTTATTGATTTTTTATTAATAGGATTTTATTTAATTAATTACTCATTTTTTGACCAAGTTAACTCTCCTTTATTATTTGGTTTTTTATCGCCATTTTTTTCATTTATTATTTTTGGTGGAATTACAGTAATTGTTAGTCACAAATTTAGTTCAAAATCATCGCTTGCTATCGCTATTTTTTCGTTTTCACCTTTTATTTTAATTGGTTCAACAACAGCTTTTAATTCAACTTCAAGCATTAACAGATTTGCTGAAATTCTTAATTTAGAACATAAAGGTTATGATTCAAATACAATTGCTGATGTCGAAAAATTTTACCTAAATGATAAACAAGATCGTTTTTTTATAATTCCAAAACAAGTTGACAACCCTAATTTTACCGATCGACAAATAAATTATATTCAACAAGCATGAAATGATTCTTCAGCTGCAGCCCAAATCTGGCAAGTAGCTTCTTATTTATTAATTCCTTATCAATTAATTAATATCTTTGAACCAAAAGACCGTGATGCAATTGAAAATGCTGCCGGAAATCAGGATAGTTTTCTTAAAAATTACATTTATTCAAACAATTTAGAATCAAAAGAAAAAAATTATCTTCTCTCAACAGTCCCAAGTCTTCAAAGATATAAACTTTCAAATAACCAAGAGGTAATTTTAGTTCCTGGGGCTCTTAAAAATGATTCGCATTTTGAGGATCTTGAAAATCGAGAAATAATTTATGCTAATGAAGATGCTTCTAATTTTGAAAAAATACTTCCACAAGACTCACAAACTTTTGGGCTTACATCTGATCTTGTTGGTAAATTAAAGTGAAATTTAATAAAAGAAGTCGTTTCATCTAAGGTTTTTGACAAATACGCGCGCGCATTTTTTGAAAGCTTTATAGAAGAAAATACCCAAAAAGATATTCTTGAAAAAATTTCTGCGGCAATTTCAACTGATAAAGAACTTTTAGATTTAGTTGATGAACAAACTGTTGTTCTTGCAAAAAATCCTGACATAACACAAATTGAAAACCAAGTTCAAAGAAAAATATATTTGGCTACCTCATTGATTTATTGACTTTATTTTAATAAACAAAATAGCTTTGTTCTTGATAATTTATTAAAAAATGACAAAAATAATTTTGATCCAGCTCCATTTTTTGTCAAAATTGACCAACAAAATTATCAAATCGGTGGATTTTCTTCATTTAGCGCCGAACAAAGACTAGTTGATAACAAAGTGATAAAAAGATTTAATTTAGCAAAAAGCAACAACTTTTTATTCCAACCAGTTTTACAAATTATGGAAATAAAATCTAATCATCACGTTGTAATCAAAAATTTTTACCCGCTAATTTGAGCATTTATTTCAATAATTTTAGTTTATTTTATCTTTCGAATTTATACTAGAAAGGATTATAAATAATGTCAAATTGAGCTTTGGATGTTAGAAATTTAACAAAAATCTATCCTAAATCCGAAAAAGGTGCAAAAAATGTCACTTTTAAGGTCAAAAAAAACACAATTCATGCCTTTATTGGTGAAAACGGAGCGGGAAAAACAACTGTTATTAAGTGTATTGTCGATGCATACCAGAATTTTTCAGGAACAATTCTTATTAATAATTTTTCAAATAAATTGCCAGAAGCAAAAAAATTTATTGGTTATGTTCCGGAAAATTCAATTTTTCCTCCCGAATTAAATTCATACGAATTTTTGTATGAATTTGGACTAATGTCAAAAATGAACTCTAAGTTAGTAAAGGAAAAAATCGATTATTATTTAAAACTGTTAAAAATTGAAGATTTAGCAAAATTAAAACCTTTTAACTTTTCTTCAGGTCAAAAGCGAAAAATTATGCTTGTTCAGTCTTTGATTCATGATCCAGAACTAATAATATTTGACGAACCTTTTTCAAACTTAGACCCTTCAGCACGGGCTGAATTTTTAGCAATTATTAAAATTTTACACAAACAAGGAAAAACAATTTTCCTTTCAAGTCATAATTTGCAAGAAATTGATTCTTTGATTGATAGTTTAACACTAATAAATAAGGGACAAATTTACTATTGTGGTCAAAAAACGGAAAATTTGCAAAAAATGTATCAAAAATATATATTAAAAACGGGGACTACTACATAATGTTAAAGAAAAAATTACTCATTTTAACTACATTACCAACGTCTTTTTTATTTATTTCTTGCAGTGGAATTTATAATTTTTATGAATCTCAGCCAAAACCCGAGAACAAATCCTTGCTTACAAATGCCAAATTTCAAGAATTTGTCAATTCAGTTTTTTCTACTAACGAACTTCAAAAACAAGACTATATTTCAAACCAAGTTAATCTAAATTTGCCAACATTAACTAGCGAATTAAAATATTCTCTTATTTTTTCAAGACCTTATTTTATTATGTCAAGAGATGAATACAGAGAAACACGTCAAAATTCCCGATTTACAATTCATTCATATTTATCAAAAAATTGACTATTTTTACTAGAAAATATCGACAAATTATCTTTTATTTTCAATCCTTATACAGGTCGGTTTGTTAAAAATGCCGATGAAGAAAAAATAAATTTGTTAAAAGATAACAAAATCAGAATTTCAAATAAAAATTTTGATTTTGTTAAAATTGATAGAGAAGCTGATCAGTTTGATAAAAATAGTGTTTATTATTTGATTTTTGACAAAAATAAATTTATCAGATTTACTGCTTTTGAAACTAATAATGAATTAAAAACAAAACTTGACTTTAATATGTTTGTGCTTGAAGATCAAATTGCTGACAATTTTTCTTTTGCTAATGCAATCGAAAATTGAGTAAAAATTGAAGAACAAAAGTATTTTAAGGATAAACTCGAAACTGCCCGAGAAAATCTAACCGATGCTTTTGAAGAAAAAAAGGCTGAATTAGAAGAACAAATTGCTAGATTTAAAAGCTTAAACCAAGAATCAAATCTTGGTTCTGAAGATGAAGAAGACGAAGAAAATTTTTGCAGCCCTGAAAATTTGCAATTTTGTACGCCTGAGCAAAAAGATTTCCTAGAAAAAACCAATCGTCGAGCATTTGGAAGAACCCAAAACGTTAGTGCCACAAATTTTCAAGACATTAGTGTCACAAATTTTCAAGACCCTGGCGATCAAAATCAAGATCCTAGTTTAGAACTTGCTGAGCTTGAAAAAAAATATAACCAAGATCTTTCAAATCTCGAAAACACTGTAAAAAATCAAATATTTAATGAAAAAAATGATCTAACTGCGGTTAATTTTTTCTCAAACATCACCACTGATATTTCTACTTTTAACTCTCCTTATAAATTTCATAAATATAGTTTATATTCAATAGATTTAGAAAAAGGTAGTGATATTAGTGCTAACCCTGAAAAATTACCTGAAAAAGATTCACCTTTTTTAGGTGATTATTCCAAATTCATTGACGAAAAACTTGATATTAAGATAAAAAATGAAACGCCTGAGGAATTCAATAATCGCCGTGTTTTTGAATATATTTTTCAAACTATTTGGCAAAACAACGAAAGCAAAAAAGTTCAATTTTTCAATTCTTACTATGCAAAAGAAAACATTGAAAAATTAGAATCTCAATGAAAAAATATTCAAGAAAAATTAACTAATACTAATCCAGATTTTGAACTTGCAATTCAAGAATATAACAGTTTTGTTGAAACAAACTGACTTTTTATTCTCGAAAGACTTGACAAACTTAGGCTTGATTTTTATAAATGATACTCATTTCCTGATCAATTTGATGAAAATGGTAATATAAAAGTTGCTCATAGTGACGAATTTAAACAGCTTGTTAAAGACCAAGAAGATCTTACAGAACCTTTTTATTATGCAAATAAATTTCTTGAGTCAATTTCTGAAGGAGACACATCAAGATTTGTAAGTAATTATAAAGATCTTTATATATTAAAACAAAACACATTAATAAATTTAAGAGTTGATTATTCAACTTCAGAACCAAAAGTAAGTCTAAATCCTTTTGTATATCATTTTCCTAAAACAAAAAATAAAATTTCGGTCAAAGTTCTTACCGAAATTTTCCACCAAGCACTTTATCATGCCTCCGAAGAAGCT
This sequence comes from Mesomycoplasma ovipneumoniae SC01, assembly GCF_000218525.1. GTDB lineage: Bacteria > Bacillota_I > Bacilli_A > Mycoplasmatales > Metamycoplasmataceae > Mesomycoplasma > Mesomycoplasma ovipneumoniae_A. The sequence goes on from NZ_AFHO01000010.1 coordinate 81,417, forward strand.
TATCGTGATTTTGAAAATGATTTTGTAAAAAAATTCCGTTATAATTTGCCTGCGCAAATGTTTTTTAAGGAAAAAGATGAAAAAAAATAAAAAATTAGTATTTTCTGTTAATTTATTAGCATTTTTATCAGCTGGTTTTTTAGCTAGCTGCACTCAAGCATCTCAACAGGCAACTAATTATCAAACTAAATATGAAAAATTTGCAACAAATGATATACCTAGCCCGGAAAAAGCCCAACCTTTTCTAGAAAACAGTATCATCAATCAGCTTTTAGATAAAATTTATGAAGATAGTGATTCAAAAGAGCAACTAATAAACCGAATTTTAACAATTAATTCTGAAAACTATTTGAACGATTTAATCTTTAATTTAAGCTTTTATAATTCAATAAACAACTCACCAAGTGATACAATAATTAGTGGTTTTGGAAGGGGTTCTTCCAACCCTGTTTTATTTGAAAAAGCTAAATTTAGTGTTAATGAATTGTTTGAAAACAATTGACTTTGACTCTTAAAAAATTTGGATTCTGCTGTTTTTGTTCGCGGTCTGGCAAACATTGACCAATTTCAGCAACAAAATGATGAGTTAAATATCGGCCTAAGAAATGAAGCTTTAAAAAATAGTTTTTATCAACCTAGTTCAAATAAATTTATTGACATTGCAATTGTAAAATCGCCTACTGAAATTGATCCAGAGACAAATATTGAAACTAAAAATTATCAAGTTTTTCTTCTAAATCAGGATAATTTTATTTTTAATTTAACTATTAAAAAAGAGTTTAAAGACCAAAAAATACTTAATTTAGAAACCACTTTAAGTCCGTGAATTCAAATTTATCCTAAATTTATAGGCCAAAAAACTGAAAAATTCCCACTACAAGAATATGCTAGAATTATTTCAAACTACCGAAGCGGCGTTGAAGGTGTTAGCGTGCAACTTGTTGAAAAACTAATTTTTGAAGAAAATCTTGGTGGAAATGTTTTATATTATACTTTGGTGGATTTTCAAAAAAAATAAGATAGTTTATTAAAAAAAATTTATTTTTTTATTGCTTTTTTTTATTTTTGTGTATAATTTTAAATCGATAGATAAAATTAATTTTTAGATTCTTTCAAGAAATATAAAAATACCTAATTTTTTAAAAAAAGGAGTAAAAATGGCATATTTAGACAAAAAAAGGAAAGATGGCTTATTGCAAAGCGACGCATTTTACAATGAGCTCTTTCTTGGTTTGTTTGGATTTGGTTTTTGGTATTTGGGTAGAATAAGTCTAGCAATTATTAGATTTACATTTACCCTTGTTGGTCTTTTAATGATTTTCATTTCCCAAATGATGTTTTTAGGATCAACAGCCCAAGACGAAATCGCAAGAGATGTCCAAATTTTGACAATCACAGGTGGTGTAATTCTTGGTGTTTCTGCACTTTGAAACATAATTACTTTAATTATGATTTTCACCGCTGATCTTAGAGATGGAAAAGGTGTTAAAATTTTCCATTGAGGAACAGAAGTTGAAGATAACCCTGAATTAGAAAGCGAATTTGACAACCCTCCTGTTGAACAACCCCAACCAGTGGCCGTTGCACCAATTGAAGCAGAGCCTGTTTTTGAAGAACCATTAGACTTACAAGTTCAAACAACTGAGGAATATGTAGAACCAGAACCTGTTTTTGAAGAGCCTGAAATTTATGTTGAGCCAGAGCCTGTTTTTGAAGAACCTGCTTTTGAGCCAACTTACTACGAAGCACCTGCTGAACCAGTTTATGTTGAGCCACAAATAGAACCAGAACCTGTTGTTAATTTAGAGCAAAACCTTGATGTTGCAAGACAAATTGAAATGATTAATGCTGAACAAGTTCATGCAAGTCAATTAAACATTGTTCACGAAATGGAAATTCCTGTTGATTTACACAATTTAAAACACATTCACCATACTACATTTACAATTGAAGAAATTGAGAGTGGAATTGTTGATGAGCATTTTGAAATTCGTGGACAACATGATATCAATTGCCATTCATAGAAAAATAATTAAAAATAGTTTTCTATTTTAATATGCGACTAAGAAATATTCCAGATGCACTTGAAAGAATTCAAAAACATAATTTACTAGTTGAAAATCCAATATTTGTTGATGATTCTTGAATAATAGAAGTCGGAATGGGCAAGGGACAAATGATCACAAAGCTTGCCTTTGACAATCCTTCTAAAAAGTTTTTAGGTGTTGAAAAATTTCCCTCAGCTGCTGTTAAATCTTTAAAATATGTTGATACTTATAATTTAAAAAATTTTTTTATCATTATATGTGATGCAAAAAATTTATTGTCAATGTTAAACGGAAAGGTAAGCCAGCTATGGCTTACCTTTCCTGATCCTTGACCAAAGAAAAAACACTATAAGCGTAGACTTACTTACAAACTTTTTCTTGATATTTATAAGGAAATACTAACAAAAAACGGTCTTTTAAAGTTAAAAACAGATAATCAAAAATTTTTCCAATACTCTTTAGAATCTTTAGAACAAAATGGTTGAAAAATAATTTACCAAACTAATGATTTGTTAAATTCTTCCCGCCATAGCGAAAATGTTTTGACTTCTTATGAAGAAAAATGAGTTAGATTAGGTTATAAAATACAATATTTAGAAGCCACTTTTAATTAAATCAATATTTTTAGTAATATTTTTTAGATTACTTTTTATTAAATTAGTGCATTATTTTAAAATAACTTTTTTTATATTTATTTTTTTCAAAAAAATATAGTTTTTAGGCTATAATTTCCTATAATAAATCTTTTAAGCTATATATAATTAATTTAGTAAGGTTCACATATTTATAATGAAAAAATTTTCAGAAATTTTTGTCAAATATTCCAATAAATTCGAATCAAATAGGATAACAATTGAACCTGTCTTTTTTGACTCACAAATCCCAATGCTATTAAAAGAAGATCTTGCAATCACTGAATATCTTGGCCAAAATAAAGCATATATTAATTTAGGTTCGCGCACAAAAGAATTTACACCTTCAAGATTTCGAAAAATCGCACAAAAACTAGCTAATTACCCACGAGATATCCAAATTGATTTTGATAAATTTCCAAATAGCTTCCTTCGTTATTTAATTGAAGTTGTTGCTTTTGTTCGTTCTGATATTTTTTCGCTAAGAGCAGAATATGATAAACAGCGAGCAAAATATCGTGATATTTTAGTTGTCTCAAGTTATTTAGAAGAATTAAAACCAATAATTAATAAATACCAAATAATAAATAATGCCGTAAATTATGCTCGATATTACCAAAATATCCCGCCAAACATTGCCTCTTCTGAGTTTTTAGCAGCTGAAATACAGAAAAAAATTTCACAAAACCCTAAATTAACTGTTAAGGTTCTTGGTGAGTCAGAAATTCGTAAATTAGGGATGAATTTACTTTTGGCTGTAAATCGTGGCTCAACTTATGATGCAAAACTTGTTGTTATTTCTTATGAAGGACTGCCAGGAAGTCAATATAAAACTGCCTTTGTTGGAAAGGGGATAACTTTTGACTCTGGTGGATATAATATAAAAACTGGTATGTATATGAATGACATGAAATACGACATGTCTGGGGCAATAATTTGTGCTGCTGCTATTGATGCGCTTTCAAAATTTAATCCGCTAGCTAATGTTGTTGCCGTTTTACCACTAACAGACAACCGCCTAAATGGTGATGCAAATACACCTGATTCAGTTTGAAAATCAAAAAACGGTAAAACTGTTGAAATTAACAATACTGATGCCGAAGGTCGTTTGATTTTAGCAGATGCAATTACATATGCAATTCGTGAAGAAAATGCAACCGAAATTATTTCAGTAGCAACTCTAACAGGAGCAATTCGCGTTGCTCTTGGCGAAACTTTTACTGGCGCCTTTGCTAATGATGACAAACTTTGAAAAAGTTTTAACGAAGCATCAAAAGAAGCTGGTGAATTAATTTGAAGAATGCCACTACATTTAGATTTTGCCCAAAATATTCGTGACTCAAAAGTGGCTGATCTAAAAAACACTGATTTTTCAGGTAAAGCTGGTTCATCATCTGCTGCAATGTTTATTGCTGAATTTGTCGAAGACAAACCATTTCTTCATTTAGATATTGCCGCAACCGCCTTTGTTCACAACCTTCCAACTGGCGTAATGGTTAAAACTCTTGTTGAATACATTTTAACAAAATAAAAAGTCTAAATTAGTCTCATTAAAAAAAAATAGCGATTGCTATTTTTTTTATTATTTTTTAACTGTTTTTAGTTAGTTTTAACTTGTTTAAAATAGTACTAATTAAATTATTCTTGCCTATAAGCTAGCAACCACAGTCCAAAAATAGAATTTCAAAACATAAAAAAACGCTTTAATTTATTTAGTTTTTTTCTTTTTGCCAAAGAAAATTTCAAAATAAATCTCGAATATTTGCTCAGTTCTTTTATTAATTAGTTTTTCAATTTTTTCAAAATCCTCTTTATATTTTTCAAGATTTTTATGATTCTTATCAGCGGGATCAATTTCATAATAAAGACCTTTAGACCCGTCTTTTGGACAAAGACTTTCTAATTTAGAATTTCCGTTTTTATCAACCGCGCCTTGAATCAAAACATCTTGTATATTTTGGCAGATTGGTTCAGAATTTTTATTTTGCTTTCTTGAATTAGTATCTTTATGAAGGAGTATTAAGTTTCCGATTTTTTGTACTATTTTATTATACTTTTCTTGGTAACTTTTGTCGTTATTTATCAAAAATCCTATATTATAATCTTTGCTAGGTTTTTGTGGAAAAAAGTGATCAACTGAAATAGGATCGTCTGTGTTATTGTATAAATTCGTTAATTGACTTGTAAATTCAGTCTCAAAATGTTTTTTATATTTTGGATGAATTTCTCCATTATTTCTAAGGCTAATTCGAACTCTCAAAATAACATTTTTTTTTAAATTTTTATCATTTTTGCCTTCTTTATCTATGAAGGGTATAAAATTTTCAAAATTAACATCATCACTTGCATTTGTCGGTGATTCTACTAATTTGTGATAAAGTTCATTGTCATTTTTTAAAAAACTTGGATTATTTTTTTGCTGCGACAACATCGTATAGATTGGTTTTCTTAATGATTTGCTACGAAAATTGCTGTAATAAATAATTTTAGACTTTTCAATTTGAAATAAAACAGAACTAAATAACTCTAAATTTTCTTTTTTCTCGGTCAAGTCTAGGTTACCGTCAAAAATCTCAAATTCCTTTATTGCACTTTGTATTATTAATGAATACGGGTTGTTGGCACCTTTTTTTGAAATCGTATTGATTTGTGAATTTATAAACGCTAGCTCATTTCTATGAATTATTTCTTTAAATTTTTGGATTAAAACTTTTATGCTGTCGTTGTCAGTTATATCTTTTTTACTTGATAAAAAATTTATGTGTCCGACATATGCATATTCAAAAACTAATATCTTTTTAACAAATTCTTCTAGCGTTTCTTTAGTTAATGCCTTGTTATTTGTTCATTTATTTAATAAATTATCAAGTTGTTGGTATAAGGAAAATAAATTATTCTCTGTATTTTGGGTATTGAATTCATCCTCAATAAAATATTGTTGATTTTGTAAAAATGCCCCTAGTTTCTTTTTATTTTCTTTTTCTCCACCAAAATATTGTTGTATCAGTTTGATGTATGGAATTTGTTCTTGTTGGGATTCTTCATTTACCCTAGAGGTAATTAAATCAACCACATCAATTGGTTTTGATTGAACATTTATACTAATAAAAAGTTTTGCAAATTGCTTATCTTTAATTTCCGAAATTCTAATTAATGTTAATAAAATCTTTTTCAGAATAAAATTTGTAAAATCATTTATTCAGTCTACTGAGTTTTTATTAGTTTTAATTTCTAATAATTTTTTTAAAATTTTTTGTATATTTCTGGAAAAAATAGTGTTGTCCATTTTTTCATTATTTTTAAAAAAATTTAGCAAAGTGGTATATTGGCTATTGTTTTTAGAAAAGTTTACTAATATTTTGCTTATTGTTTGATAAATGCTAGACTGTTCTAAAAATATATTTTCGTCAGGATGGCTTGCCATCTTTAGTATACTGATCAAAATTAAGAGAATAGAAACTGTTCTTTGCTGCCCATCAACAATTCAAAACCCTTCGCTTGCTTTTTTTTCTGCAAAAATAATTGTGTTTAAAAACAAAAAATCTTCTTTAGTATCAAACTCTTTGAAAATTAAGTCAAAAAAATTTGCTATTAGACCAGGATCTCAAGTATAATTTCTTTGAAAAAAGGTAAATAGATTTTGTATTCATGAAATTTTTGTAAATATTCTTGTACTGTTATTGTTTCTGAAGACACATTTTTGCTTTTTTCTCTGACTAAATTAATATTATTATCATTTTTTTTGTAATCTTCTTTTATTTCAGCCTTCATTATTTCATTAATCCAGCTTTTATTTATAGAAGTTTTACTTTTTGTTGGTTCATCATCTTCGCCTACATCTTCATCTTCGTCTTCATGTTCGTCTTCATCTTTCACATCGATAGCTTCAAATTCATCTTTCATATCAAGAACTTCGCTATTATTTTTATTTAGTTTTTCATCTTTTATTACTAAATCTTCTGTGTTAATGAATTTAGACTCATTATTTTTTATTTTATTGTTAACTACTAAATTTTGGGAATTTTGAATTTCACCCTTTTCTAAAATTTCTATTGTTTTTTGTAGATAATTTTCTATTTTGCTTATGAGGTTGTTTCTTTCTTTATCACCTTTTATATCTTTCATTATTGGTATTCAAAGGCTACCGAAACTTTCAATAGCACCTTTTATAACAGCATCATTTTTACCACTATTTTTTACTAAAATTTCTTTATATTTGCTATTAAGATACAAACCATCAAAAGATAAAAGTAAATTAAAACAAATTGAATTTAATTTTTTATCAATCGCTTTGTTTGCTTTTTTGAATGAAGATATAAATTTTTCAAATAAATCTAAAGCGATATTTTTAATATGATCATGCCTAAAAGTTGAATTTCCATCTCATTCATCACGATTCTGTTTATAAAAATTGGCTAAATCCTTGGTAATCTTAAGCCTAATAAGAGAATTATCTTTTTCATTCATAGATACAATTTTAAGACTTTCAAGTATGACAACACGTTGACGAAGTGTTGTCCAGGATATGTGTTTTTTTACTTGGATATCTTTAGTAGTAATTTTTTCGTGTGCAAATTTTGAACAAGCAACTATTTTATTATTATCTTCTACTTTATAATCTAAATACCTTTTGTTGATTATTGGACCTAAATCTTCTATAAAAGGTTTGATATATGCGAATATAGCAGTACCAATGCTTCATGGCCTTAAGTTATTATTTTTTGCAAAATTTCCATTTTGATTAGCTTTTTTCTTCGCCATAATTCTCCTTGTCGATCTTATAAATTAAATTTATTAGGGCTTCTAAAATTGTTACTATAATAGAATTTCCTGGCTTGGCGATATAATGATTCTTTTGTTAATATATTTTTTGAAATTAAAGGCTCTAGCTTTTCAAAGTCACTATTTTCAAAACCCATTAATTTAAAGGCTTCACGATTTGAGATAAAACGATAATTAAGTTTTTTTTCTAAAATATTTTCGAGCTTAATAATTCCGGTATTTGGATTTCTGTCTTGCTTGGTTGTCAAGGTTCTAATAATAAAATTTTTTGACTCATTAATTTTTTCAGCTTTTTCAACCATCTTAATCCGGGACGGAGTCGCATTAATTAAAAACCTAGTATTTTCACTATTTTTTGAATCAAAGTTAAAAATTGATTGAAAAATTTGCTTCCTTTTATGCAAATTGGCCGAAATATCTTGACCTAAATTTAAGATATATTTTTTAAATTCTAAGTCGCTGGCAAAAGGTGTTTTTATTTCTTTTAGAAAACTAACAGCAAAAACTCGATTTCTTTTTTGAATTGAGCCAAAATTGAGTCCATTTAATGTTGCAGTAAAGGTTTTATAACCTTCGTTTTCCAAAGTCTCTTTTCACCTTTTATATTGATTAATAAATTTTTTTGATATTAAATTAGGCACATTTTCCATTAAAAGATACTTTGGCTTAACTTTCATTCCCTTAATTAGTGAATAAACATTTCAAATAAGCGAACTTGTTGAATTTTTATCAAAAATACCGTTAGCACGGCCCATATTAGCAATCGAAAGACCTTGGCATGGAAAAGAATAAGTAATCAAATCAGGGCTTAAAAGGTTAATATAACCAAGATCTAAATTTTTAATTGACCCTAAATTATTACTTTTGATAATTGAAGCCACAAGAATTTTTTTAAAAGTTAAACCTTTTCTTGTTATTTGTGAAGGTCTTTTTGAATCTAGAGACAATTCAAAATTTTTTAAAAAAAAATTTATTTTTTCTGGTGAACTAAGTTGATTTTCTTTTAAAATTTTATCAACATCAGACAAAACATTATGATGGATTTGAGCATATGTAATAATTGATCGAGCATCTCAATCAATTGTGGCAACAATTTCAAAAAATTTTTTCTTGCCTTTTTCAAAATTAGCAATAGCTTTTGCTTGCGCCCCAATTCCAGAAAAGGTTTCTAATACCTTAATCCTAGACATTAGAAATCCTTTTTGTTTGGGTTTTATTAATGTTAACTATATATATATATATATATATATATAGTTCCAAAATTAACAATTTTTATCATATTAGTAAATTATACACAGTATATTGAACTTTTTTGGAAAAATAGCCTAATATCAAATATTTTTTTATTATGAACTAAAGCGTGGAGTGTTTATAATTTTGAAACTACAGATTTAATTTCTTGATAAGTATCTAAATCAATAAGTCTAAAAAACGGGGTTAATTTGCCGTTTTTTAATTTTTCGCCCCTATACAAGCCAACAATTTTGTTTTTATAAAATAGAGGGGAACCTGACGAACCTTGCGTGTAGCTGATATCTTGAATAAAAACATTTTCTTTAGCCAATTCAACAGTTTTGTCATTTACATAAAATAATGTTTTTAATGTTTTAGGCTTAAAATCTTCGTTTAAGTGCGTGAGAAACCTAGGCTTATAATACTAAAATATGAGTAAAATAAGGATTTTTTTAAGCATTTGATGTTTGTATAATTCTTATATTTTTATGGTATAATAAATTATACAATTTTCTATAACGGGTGGAAATTAGGGCATATTAATTAATATTCATAACTGTATATTAAAAAAGGCTAAATATCCGTTATTTAATTAATTTAAAATGAACACAAAATTGAATTATGATAATTCCACAAAATTTATAATACTTTTTTTATTGTCAATTTTTAAAACAATAATTTTTGTTATATATCTTATTTTAAATAGTATTAGTGGTGTTGGCAACAAACCAATAACTTTATCGGATCCACAAACGCCAATTGAAAGATTAAACGCTACAATGCTTGCTGTATTTGTAGTTTTACTTTTTTCCTCATTGGGTTTGCGTATCTTTTTTGCCCGAAATTTAATGAATGATGAAGTCTTTAGACAAACTGGGCTAGATGTTAAGCAATATTCGATTGGTTTTAAGTTTATTCCTTTAATTACTTCAATTTTATTAATTACTAAGTCACTTAGAGACAAAATTTCAATTGGTAATGATTGAACTACAAGGCAATTAATACTTAAATGAAAAATCATTAACTTTATTAAGGATTTGGTTGTTCTTCTTTGACTTTCCTCGATTGTACTTGCTATTGTTTCGTTAATTCTTCGCTTTGTCCTAGGTAATACAATGCTTGAAGAATTTAATGAGGTTGTGCTTATAATAATCTTTGTTGGGATTTTCTATTTTTTAATTCCATTTTATTTTTTAGCTTCCTATTCTCTTAAAATATACAGATTAATCAATAAAAGAGAAAAAACTTATTGGGAATCAGCTAGTTACGTTTTTTTCATGCCATTTTTTTACTTCAATGCTTGAAAAAATATTTTGAGACTTTCTAAAAAATTAAAAATTAGAGAAAATACACTAGCAAGTCAAAATGAAGTAAAAACACAAGTAATTAATAACCAAATTAGTCGACAATTTTATCAATTTACAATTGTAAAAAATATATTCTATTTAAATTTTGTTATAGTTTTTACAGTAACAATATCACTAGCTATAACTAAAAGTGAAATTTTTCGCAACCCTGGCGTTGCTCTAATTTTCTTTCATTTATTTAATGTTTCGACTATGACTTACCTTATATACATTGGACCACGTTATTTAGCAGATTCTGTTAACATAAATTCCAAACGAACTTCACTAATTTTATATATTTTAGACATTTTTGTGCCTATAGTTTCAATTTATAACCTAATAAAATATAAGCAAAACAAGACTATTTTAGTTTAAATTAGTAGATTTTTTTTTTTTTTTGTTTAAATCAATTAAAATAAAATTCAGACAGGCTAACTAAATCCTGTCAGAATCCCTTTTTGATAATTCAAATTTGCTGGTTATAATGATGGCGCAAGAAACAGGTAAAAAACGAAGGCTTATAATACTAAAATATCAGTAAAATAAGGATTTTTTAAGCATTTGATGTTTGCATAATTCTTATATATTTATGGTATAATAAATTATACAGTTTTCTATAACGGGGGTAAATAGGGTAAATTAATTAACATTCATAAGTGTATATTAAAAAAAGGCGTAAATATCCGTTATTTAATTAATTTAAAAATGAACGCAAAATTTAATTATGATAATTCCATAAAATTTATATTACTTTTTTTATTGTCGATTTTTAAAACAATAATTTTTATTGTAAATATTATTTTATATGGTATTAGCGGTGTTGATGGCAAACTAACAACTGGAGTGGATTCGGCAACACCAGGAAGACCAAATAATCCAATGCTTCTTATATTTATAGGTTTATTTGTTTTGTCATTGGTTTTTCGTATCTTTTTTGTTCGAAATTTAAGTAATGATGAAGTCTTTAAGCAATCTGGGCTAGATGTTAAGCAATATTTGATTGGTTTTAAGTTTATTCCTTTAATTACTTCAATTATATTAATTACTAAGTCATATAAAGACAAAACTCCAATTAGTAATGATTTAACCACAAGGCAATTAATACTTAAATGAAAAATCATTAACTTTGTTAAGGATTTGATTGTTCTTTTTTGGGTTTTCTCAATTGTATTTGCTATTGTTTCGTTAATTCATTATCTTCGCTTTGGTTCAGATAATACAATGTTTGAACAATTAAGGGACGCTTTGATTATAATCTTTATTGGGTTTTTTTATCTTTTAATTCCGTTTTATCTTTTGGCTTCCTATTCTCTTAAAATATATAGATTAATCAAGAAAAGAGAAAGAACCTATTGGAAATCAGCTAGTTACGTTTTTTTCATGCCATTTTTTTACTTCAAAGCTTGAAAAAATGTTTTAAGACTTTCTAAAAAATTAAAAATTAGAGAAAATACACTAGCAAGTCAAAATGAAGCAAAAACACAAGTAATTAATAATAAAATTATTCGACAATTTTATCAATTTACAATTGTAAAAAATATATTCCATTTAATTTTTCTTATAGTTTTTACAGTAACAATGTGGCTAGTTATAACTAAAAATGAAATTCTTCATAACACTGCTGTTAGTATAATTTTGTTTAATTTCTTTAATATTTCGACTATGACTTACCTTTTATACATTGGACCCCGTTATTTAGCAGATTCTGTTAATATACATTCCAAACGAACTCGACTAATTTTATATATTTTAGACGTTTTTGTGCCTATAGTTTCAATTTATAACCTAATAAAATTTAAACAAAACAAGACTATTTTAGTTTAAATTTTAGTACTTTTTTGTTTTAATTAATTAGAATAAAATTCAGACAGGCATTGGTGAGCCTGTCTGAATTTCTAATATTTCGAGTTTCCTAGTTTGATGATGTAATCTTAAAAAAGTGTGCTGGTTTAGTTTATTCACCCTTTTTATTTTAATTTTAAAAAAAATTTTTTGTCTTATGTGTTACAAAAAATTAATCAAGAGAATCTTCAATAATTTCTTTTCCTGACTTTGAAATAAATGATCTAAGCATAATAAGATAAATTATACTAATTAAAGGAATAAAAATTGCAACAATAGAAAGTCCGAAAATTAGCTTAAACTTTGAAATAAAGTGAGCATTTTTTAGGTTCATTCGCATTGGTAGATCATTTAATTTAAAAGGGGAAATAATTAATAAAATTCAGTAAACAAATGATAATACACACCAAAAACCAAGCATTACAAGTACAAACGTAGCTGCTTCTAAAATTGCTGAGAAAGCTTTTTTAGCATCTTCTGGGCCGGTGCTGCCCTGACCTGCACCAACAGCACCTGCAGCAAAAAATACAATAATTGTTATAACACCTAAAGCAAATTTAACTATACGAATAATTAATAATATATTTGCTCATGATTTAGTTGATTTTAATAATTGAGCGGTATTGTTTTGATAAGCCATCTATATCCTCCTAGAAAAATTGTATATTATATATGAAATTTATACTAAAAAAATTATTTTTGCACTATAATCATACAAGAAATTATTCTAATTATGAAAAATAAAGAACAAATAAATAATTATATAAATTATATTATAGAATGAATTCGCCAAGAAGTAAAAAAAGCAAATAAAAAAGGAGTGATTTTTGGTATTTCTGGTGGAGTTGACTCTGCACTTGTTTCATTTTTAGGAAAAAAGCTTTCCCTAATTCGCATTTAGGTCTTATTATGCCTATTCGTGATATGAGTGGCGAAAAACTAATATTGACCAATTAGTCAAAAAATTTGAAATTTACACTAAGGAAATTAACTTAAGTTCAACTTTACAAAACTTAAAAGACTTGTTTAGTCTTAAAAACCAACTGGGAAAAATCATAAAAAAAATACAACTGCTATTTAAACTCAACGCAAAAAGAAAACTCGTTTTAATTTGCATTGAGCCTAAAAAAACATATGAAGTTTTGAAAGAACAATAACCAAAAGCCCTAAATTTATATAGATTTCTAAACGGGTAAATTTAAGGCATTCCATCATATTTAATAATATAATGGATAATTTGCATTTTCTGATTTTATCATGCAAAAAACATAATTAATTCCCCCTTAATTCAATATCAAAATTTATTAATTTATTCTTAGTGAAAGTTATTATAACAGAAAATTTTTTTTAGACCAAACATTTTTTTTTTTTTTTTTACAAAAGGTTAATTTCAAAATAATAAAGATTAAGGTTTGACCGTCAAAAAACACGGATTTACAGTTATTTTTGCGTATTTATACTCACTAAAAAGTGAATTTCTCCATCAAGCCGGCAAACCCAGGAGACATTTTTGTGCTACAGTTTCAATTTGTAACCTAATAAAATATAGACAAAACAAGACTATTTTAGTTTAAATTTTAGTATTTTTTTGTTTTAATTCGTTGAATAAAATTCAGACAGGCTAACTAAGGCCTGTCTGAATTTCTAATATTAATTTAACTTCAGAGTTTTAAGAAACAAGTTTTTTATGTTGATTTTAAATTTACTTATTTTCTAAAAATTTTAAAACTTTTTCAAATAAATAATCAACATTAAAACCTTTTAATTCATAAACAATGTCTCCTGGCGCTGACTCACCAAAGCCACTAGCAAAATGTCCGGAAAATTTTTGGACAGTTGCTAATTTAAATCATAAAGGATCATTTGAAGCCTCAAGGGCAAAAATAGGCAACTTTTCTAATTCTAATTTTTTAATTAATAGCGGATTTTCAACTAAATTTTGTAAAATTGGAACTGAAATTAAATTAGCAAAAATTTGATTTTGCCCTAATTTATCAATTAGTTTTTTGGCAAGCTGAACCTCAGAGCCAGAAGCGAGTATATTTATTTTAGCTGATTCAGTTTTTTTAATATAGTAGGCTGAGTCAATTTTTTCAAGATTTTTGTTGCAAGATTCTAAGGGTTGTCTTGTTGAGATAATTGCAGTTGGTTGTTTTTTTGAATTTAGCGCATAATTAAAGGCAAAAATTGTTTCAAATTCATCACAAGGCCGAATTACTAAAAAATTTGGAATTGATCTTAGCATTGCTAGTTGCTCAACAGGCTGGTGGGTCGGCCCATCGCCGCCGACTTGATATGAGTCATGCGAAAAAATGTAAATTGGGCAAAGATTCATTAAGCCCGCAAGCCGCAGTGCTGCTTTTGCATAGTCGCTAAAAACTAAAAAAGTCGAACAAATTGTATAAAAATTAGCATAAAGGGAAATTCCGTTGTTAATTGCCACCATTGCAAACTCACGAATTCCGTAGTCAATTAGTTTTTGGCCACTAAATTTAGTTTTAGTTGCAACCCCAAGATCAGCAGATCCGCCTAAAACAAGCAAGTCACTTTTGCCAATTTTTTGGATAATTTGTTCAACATAATCCCGGATTGCCTGGTTTATTTTAACAAAAGTCAGTCCTTCTAAATTAAAAAGTTCTTTGTTTTTAAGGAAGTTTTCAAATCTTTGTCCAAGAAGTGGATATTTTTGTTTGTAAATAGTAAAATTTTTTTCTCACTCTAAGTATTTTTGATTTTTTGGCACTAATAAATTAGCCCCTATTTCATAGGCTTTTTGCTCGTAGTCAAAAGGTTCTAATTTTTCCAGTCCCAAATTAGCCTTAAATTCATAGGTTTTTTGAGCACTGACTGATCCATGATGCCCTTTGCTTGAATTGGCAAATTCTGTTCCAAAGGCAATAATAGTTGGAACTTGAATATAAACAGGTCTGTCAGATTTTCTTGCTTTTTCAAGGGCTAAATTGATATTTTCAACTTGATTATCTTTTAAAATAATTGCATCAAAGCCGATTGATTTAAAAAAATTAGCAAAATCAAGATTATTAACAAAACTAGCGCTTGTATCGATTTGAATGTTATTAAAATCGTGGATAAGTATTAATTTTGACAGTTTATTTGTGCCGGCAAAAGCTAGGGCTTCTAAGCTAACACCTTCTTGAAAATCGCCATCGCCACATAAGACATAAGTAAAATGGTCAATAATTTTTAAATCATCTTGATTAAATTTTTGGCCTAGTGTTTTTTCGGCTAGTGCCATTCCGACAGCCATTGCGACTCCTTGGCCTAGCGGTCCAGTTGAGGCATCGATATATTCTAATTTGTCAATCTCGGGGTGAGACGGTGTTTTTGACTCAAGTTGTTTATGATTTTTAATATCTTCAAGGGAGATTAGACCCATTAAATGATACAGAGAATAGAGACCCATTGAACCATGGCCGGCTGATAAAACAAAGCGATCGCGATTAATTCACTTTGGATTTAGCGGGCTAAAATTTAAATTTTGACCAATTAGGCTATAAAAAATTTCACTTGCCCCAAGAGCCATACCAATATGACCGCCACCAGCATTATTAATTCCGTCAAGGGCAATTGCGCGCATTGTTGCTAAAAAAAGCTTTAAATTAGGCAGTTTTTGCTCGTTTTCCATGGTATTTTTTGATAACTCCGTCGATAATAAAAATCAAATAAACTAAAATGCTAAAAGCTAGAATTACATATTTTCCAACTTTGGGAATTAGCCCAAGAATTCCGGGAATATAGCCAATAAAATAGTCTGTATCGCCTCAGTTTAGACTAATTAGCGATTGTTTTGTGGCTCCGCCAGCTGTAATTAAATCACCAAGTGAGTTTGTCTCAAGCGGTGTTCAATTTCCAAGCGCAAAAAATACCGGAATAAATGTAATAATCAGTCCACCAACAAAAGGTCCGATAATAGCGCCCCAAATTCCGCCTTTTACGTTGCCAAAAACTCCTGAAGTTGCCCCTAAAAAGAAATGTGGAACTAGTCCTGGAAGAATTATTGCCGGAATTAGAGCTGCATAGCCAAGTCCTAGTGTAATAAAAAGTCCAATTATTCCTGCTAAAAAAGAGGAAATAAAGCCAATAATAATTGCATTTGGCGCATAGGGAAAAACTACCGGACAGTCAACAGCGACTTTGGCATTTTTAATTAATTTGTCCGAAAAACCTTTAAACATCGGTACTAATTCGCCAACAAATAGCCTAACTCCGGCAAGAATAATTTCAACTCCGGCAGTAAAAGTAAAGGCCGAAATTATCATCGTTACAACTCAGTTTCTTGATGATAAAATACTAATTACATTAGCATCAGCAACTGTGTCAAACCGTCCTAATTCATAAAGAATTCCTGCTGGTAAAAAGGCAAAAATGTAAAAAAGAAAGACAGTTAGAGAAATTGAAACTAATGTGTTTCGAAAAAAATAAAGTGATTGGGGAAATTTAATTTCTTCTGTTGAAAGCAGTGTTTTTTTGGAAATTTTTGCAATTGACTCGCCAATTAGACCTGAAAGGGCATAACCAAATCCGCCGGTGTGGCCTAGGGCAATTTCGTTTGTTCCGGTAATTTGGCGCATATATCTTTGTTGAGCTGCAGGTGAGATTACCATATAAAGGGCTAAAATACTTGCTCCGGCAATTAGGGCCATTGCAAAATCTGCTGAACTATTTTGAAAATCAAAGCCAGAAGTGTACATAACAGCGGCCAGCATTAAAGAAGAATAATAAAGAACATGGCCGGAAAGATAGACATATTTTAGTCTTGAAAAAGTTGCCAGAATAATATTTAAAATCATCGCAATAACCATAATTAGCGATCCTAAAGTTGCAATACTTGGCAAACTCTGGGCTAGCGCGCCTGCAAAAGCGTCATTATTTGGAATAACACCGCTTAGATTATAAACTCTTTGGAAAAGTGGTTGGAATGAATTTAGCGAGCTAACTAAAACACCAGCACCGCCACCTAAAATAATAAAACCAACACTTACTTTAAAAGAACTAACAATAATTTGTGAGACTTTTTTGCGCATTGCAACAGCGCCAATTAGCGTAAAAAGTCCAACTAGCAGAGCTGGTGTGCCGACAAAATCCTTTAGAAAACCTAAAAGTCAAAGACCGAAATTCATCAGTTATCCTTTCGTATTAGTTTAGTTTTAAAGCTATTTTTAGTTTGGATTCAAGTTCTTCTTTTGATAAAATGTTCGTTAAAATTACCATTTTTTCTTTATCAAAATCAAGACTTGGGGCAACATCAGCGCCAATAACTACTAAATCAACGCCACGCGAATTAAAACTGGAAATATTAGTGTGTTCAACTGAATCATAATTGACATTTAATTTATCAAGCACAAATTTTACATTCATCTCTAATAATAAAGATGAACCTAGTCCTGAACCACAAACGCATTTAATGTTCATTTTTTATACCTCGGTATTTATTAATAATTTGATAAAATTCTTTAATTGTTCTAGAAGCATAAATTTCTTTTTTGAAATCTGAATTACCAAAAAAGAGCCCAAATTCTTGAATTAATTCAATATGATCATCAGAATTTGGCGCAGACAAAGTGATAATAATTTTTGCTTTTTTATCTTTTTGGTTATTAAAAGTGATCATTTCATTTAAGACTAAAATTGAAGTTCCAACTTCTAGACAATAATCGCCAACAGGCGCATGCAAAAGTGCCACACCTTCTTCAAGTACATAATAGGCACCGTATTTTGCTGTTTGTTCCATGATTGCTTTTTCAAGATCAAAAGTTGCTTTTTTATTTTCAACTAAGATCCTTACGCCCTCATGAACTGACTGCTTTCAGTTTTGAATTTTGCAAAATTTAGTCATTTTTTCATTAAAAAGTTCCATTATTTCCTCCGGTATTAATAAAAGCGAGTGTCATAAACAATATAAATGCAAGTAAAAGAACGCCAATAAAGGCAAAAAAGACGATTCACCCTGCTTTTGTTGTTGTTTTTGTTTGAATTTCTTTTGGTTTTGGCATTGATTTGATGTAAAAAAATTTATTTGGATTGTTTTTTAAAATAATTGCTTCATTTTTGGACTTTTGAAGTAATTTTTCTAGTTCAATTTCGCTTTTATTTTCAAGCTCAGACATTTCAAAGTCATATAATTCAACAAGTTGTTTTTTTAGTTCTTTTTTTCTCATTTATTTCCCCAATGCGTTAAATTTGCTGATAAAATTCTGTAATAAAAACGGATAAAACAAAAAATACTTCTTCAAAAATGCCAGTTTTTTATATTTAAAATATGAATTAGCCAGTTTAAATTCGTCCTTTTCTAATTTTGTCAGTAAAATTTGCTTTGATTCTTTATATGATTGTGAGTAAATTTTTTGATTTAGAAAAAAATCCAAAAATACCACAAAAACAGTTAAAATCAAAAAACACAAACTAACAATTAAATAGCTTAAAAATGCAAATAAAAAACTCAAATGAAAACTTATAAGAAAACTGGAAAAAAGAAACATATCAATTTGCAATGATTTTTTGGTCTTTAGGAGATAAAAATTATAAAAATAAAGCAAATTAACTACGCCATAAATGTTATTTTCTAAATAAAAATTAGGAATTTTGATTATTTTTTGGCTGATTCAAATAGGTTTTAAGAAAAAATCTTTAATTAGTAAAATTATGAATTTTTGCTGATATTTATTAATAAAGTCTTGTTTTATCGTTTCAAGATCGAGTTTAATTGGAATTTTTAGCTTAGAATATTTAATTTTTAGATTGACTCTATAGATAAAAAAGATAAAAAGTTGAACAAGGAAAAAGATAATTCAAACAGCTAAAATGTATCAAAACAGATTTTTAAGCATTTTTCTCCTTGTTAAAGTGGTTAATTGAGCTAAAATAATCAATTATTTTTTTGGGAACATAAATTTTTTGACTATTTTGTCTTAGTTTTTTTATAATCTCGCCTTGGCTTCAAATTTCAAATCTAGTTTTGTTGTCAATTTGACTAAAATCAATCCGATCATCAACTAAAATGACAATTTTTGAATTAGAAAATTTCTTATCTAATAATTTAAAAAGTGACTCAAATTGGCTTTTGGAAAAGTAATTTTGCTTTAAAATCTTACCTTTTTTCAAAAAACTAATGTTTTCATCAATTATTATTTTATCAATACCTACTTGATAATTGATAATATTAGAAACGAAAAAGAGGTTTGATTCATTGACAATAAGACCAGGCAAAACTGAATAATTTAGTTTTGAAAAACGATTTTTTAAGAGTAAATTTGTCATAACTTTTACATCTGCAGAGGCATTTATAATTTCAAGAGCATCAATTGTGAATTTTTCTACCGAAATTAGTTTTTGTTGAGATATTTTTTCTGGGGTTTTTTCAAATAATCTTTTGAAAATGAAAAAAGTCAAAATGAGAAACAGCAACCCAACGGTCGAATACAAAACAATATTAATTAAGGGCATTTTTTTGGTTTCCTCAAAGTCTAGAGAATTCAGAAAAATTTGGATATGAAAAAATTATGCTGCCACCTATTGCAACATCAACTTTCCATTTTTCAAACTCAATTCAATTTTCCTTGCGCAATCCACCATCAGTGTAAATTTTAATTTTTTTATTTATTGAGCGAATTTCGGCTATTTTTGAAAGAAGTCGTTGATTTAAAGGCTCGCCAACTCCGCCAATTTTATTTATTGTCATTAATAAAATGACGTTTGAACATGAAATTATTTGGCTAAAGTCTTCAATTTTTTGGTCAGCTTGAATCATTAAACCAAAATTTATATTCGAGTAAAACTGATTTAGTCTTTCAAAATCAGTTTTTGAAACTTGTTCAGCGGGTAAAAAAATTGTTTTAAAACCTATTTGAACTAATTTTTCAACTTTTTCAAGTGAATTTTTGCACATTAAATGTGCATCAAATTCAATATTAGGGAATAATTTTATTAAATAACTTGCAATTTGGTAGTTTAGTCCAAAATTTGGAGCATAAATTTGATCAACAAAATCAATATGGCCATATTTTAAGCCGTTATTTTGCAGTTTTGTTAAAATTTTAATCACTTTAAAAATGTTAAGTGCGCTAATGCTTTGTGAGTATTCCAACATTAAACCCCATTCACGATTTTTGTAGTTAATTAAATTTTACTTTTTTTTTTTTTTGTTAGCATTTTTAAAATTTTTTTCATTCTAACCAAAAAAAATTAAAAAATCATTTGTTTTCTACAAAAAACAGGAAATAATATTGAAATTAGTATATTAATTTTTGGCACTTTCAAAAAAGGTGTGACAAATTAAAATAATACAAATTGCAGCCAAAAATAAAGGGCTTATAATACTAAAATAGCTAGTAAAAAAAGGATTTTTTAACTTTTCAATTTGTGTAATTCTTATGTATCTATGGTACAATTATTATAATTATTTAAATTTTTTTGGGGGGAAAATTATGAAAAAATTTCTTTTACTAAAGAAAGCTACTGTTGGTTTAGTTTTCCTGTCATTATCACCAATATTTATTATCACAGCTTGTAAAAGCGAAGTTGATAAAAAACCTACTACTTCTAATAATGAAGATTCTAAAAATGAAGGTTTTAAAAATGATGCTTCTAAGAATGATGAAGCTAAAAAAGATCCTAAAAATGAAGCTCCTAAGAATCATGATACTAAAAATGATGTAGATAATCAAGAACAAGTTTTTCCAAACCAAGAAAATAATTCAAATCAAGAAGGCACAGGACAAATTATTAATGTCTCTTCTGTTTTTGAGGATAAAACCTTTTTAGTAAACAAACAAGCTGAAGTTGATAATGTTTCTTCAAAAATAAATGGGTCAAAAATCGAATTTAAAAATATAAATTCTGCAAATTTATATCATTTTAATAATCAAGGCAAGTATGTAAAGCTACTTTCAGTTAGTAATTTAGATTCTGATTTAAAAAACTATAAAATCAAATTAGATTCAGAAGATTTGCTAAAAAATGTGTGATTGAATGTAAAATCTGTTGAAGATGAAGGCAATTATTATAAATTTGCTGGTGAATTTAATGAAAATTTCATAAATATTTTAAATAATGGAACAGTTAGTTCTACTTTTGACATTTATTTACCTAAAACTAAAAATGTAGCAGGTTTAATCACGACTTTTGAACAATTAATTAGTGAAATTCGTGCAAATCCCTCTGGAAAATTTAAATTAGCAAATGATATTTCTGCAGAAAATACAGAAATAGGTAGTCATTCTAAATCCTATTTAGAAAATGTTTATTTTTCTGGAAGTTTAGAAAGTCTTGAAGGCAAAAATTTTACTATTTACGATTTAAAAAAGCCACTTTTTGACAATTTAAATAACGCCATAATACAAAATATTAATTTTAAAAATCTCAAAATTAAGTCATTAAATAATTCACAAAGCGAAATTGGTGCCATTGCAAACGTTTCATCGGGTTCAACGGTTAATAATGTTCATCTTTTTGGCGATGTTATAGGCCTAAAAATGGTAGGCGGAATTATCGGTGCAATGGATAATAATTCTGTTATTAAAAACTCAAGTTTTCATGGAAATGTTTATTCTTCCCAATCTGCCGGCGGACTTAGCGGAGTAGTAACAAGAGGAAGTTCGATTGAGAATTCTTATGCAAATATAAATGTCACATCTAAATTAATAAATTCTGATAAACTTGGCGGGATTGTTGGTGATCTAGGACAAAATTCATCCTTAAAAAACATTGTAATTAAAGGAAATGTTTTAAATAATGGCCGTGATGAATTTCCTGAGTCTGGTGGATTAATCGGTTCAGTTTCCACAAACGGAACTCAGGATAATCCTGATACTGGAAGTGTTGAAAATATTTATGCAAATATAAATTTTTTCAATGCAAAACCAATTTTTGGTAACTTTTATAAATCAAGTTTTTTTGACTATGAAAAATTGTTTAAAAATATAAATTTTGTTAATAATTCTGGTGTTGAAAATTTTCCTTGACTCAATATAATTAATGAAAATACTTTTAATGAAACTGCAAAAAAATGGGAAGATTTAAGTAACCAAAATATTAAGCTAAAAACTTTAAATTTCTCCTATTTAAAAGGATATCAGTCTGATTTTAGCATTGCTTATTCCAATTTTGCAAAACTTTTGCCGTTTTATGATCGTTATACAATTATGAATTATGCACATAAAGTGGATAAAAATTCTAACCTTTACAGAAAAAAATTACTTGGATTTGAATTTTATGACAATCAAAATTTAATAAAAAATCTTGCTCGCGAAAAATCAAAGGTAAACAAACTAATAATTTACTTTGGCGATGACCAAAAAGAAGAATTCAAAATAGACAGTTTTAAGCAAAACACTGACGGAATCATTGACTTTTCTTTTGAGAGTAATGGTTCTAAATTTATTGTTCATCCAAATATTTTAATATCTGATAAAAAAACTGAATTAGTTTCTGGATTGATAAGTCTTTTAAAAAATATTAATTTATCTGATAATTCAATTTTTGATACACAAAATAATTTTGTTGATAGCAGTCCGATAAAAGAACAACTTTTTATTGACACACATGAGACTGAAGTTAAAAATGATTTGGAAAATATAATTAATTCAGTTTCAAA
Organism: Mesomycoplasma ovipneumoniae SC01; assembly: GCF_000218525.1. Lineage (GTDB taxonomy): Bacteria > Bacillota_I > Bacilli_A > Mycoplasmatales > Metamycoplasmataceae > Mesomycoplasma > Mesomycoplasma ovipneumoniae_A. The sequence goes on from NZ_AFHO01000010.1 coordinate 103,912, forward strand.
TAATATTGATATTTTTGATCTAAATGACACTAAATTTACTGAATTTTATAAAAAAGATTTAGAAAAAGAAAAAAATTCTATCTATATTGGCCTAAATTATTTGTACCGTTGATACTCAATGTCGGATTTTAAAGATAAATTATTGTATTCATTAGGAATTTACGGAAAATCAAGCGATAGTCTATCATTGTTAAAAGACATTGGAAAATTGGACTTTATTAATCTAAAAGCAGATAAAACTGCAAATGGTTATCGTGATGTTTTTGCAAAATATTTAAAACCAAATTCAGTTGGCGATTTTATTGAATATAATTATAATTTATTTAAAGAACAAGGCCAAACTATCGATAAATATTTTGAATCACTGACAAAAGCATATATTACAAAAGTTGAAAGTAAATCCGATAAATCAGCAAATAAACCAATGGTCGAAAGATTTAAACAAGAAGAACAAGCTAATAAGCTTTTACCACTTTTGACTGTAAAAGACGAAAATACTCTTTGATTTATTTTTACAACAAATAGTAATATTTCAGGATTATTTTCACAGTATAGTTCTTCAAGCGAATCACTAAAAACACAAATTAAAGAATTTGCCGAAGCAGCCCAAGGCTACTACGATGTTTTATACCGAATTTTAAATGAAAAATCAAAAAAAACTATGCAAAATCACATAGTTGATGTTTATGATGGTTTTGGTTCGAAAAATGATAACGGCGTTAAGGCTTATTCTCTACCAATTAATCATTGAGTAGGACGCCTAGGAAAACGCTATTCTGCTTATGTTCCTGAAGGAAATAAAAAAATTATTTATTTTGATAATACAAAATTATTAACAAATGAAGCTAAGTCTGTATTTTCGCATGAAAGTACTCATACTTTTGATAATGATATTTTGCTAGATGGATATGGAAAAAGATTTGGACATAGGGCTGAATCTTTTGCAAGAGGGATGTTTCAAGCGCCTAAGGTTGGTTCTAATGGAGATTTAGCATTTAATTTTATTTACAAATACACTGGTGATCAAGTTGTCCGCAACTCTAGTCCAGAAAGATTCGCTAATTTAGCTGATCTTGAAAAATACTATAAAAATTTTTTTGACCTAATTTATGTTTTAGATTTAGCAGAAGCTGAAGCAATAATTTCAAAAAAATCCAATATTAATAATTACAAAAAGCTTAGACTTGAAAATGGCGATTTTACAAAAAGAGATATTTTATCTAGAGCTCAAAATTCCGATTTTGATTCTGTAAATTCAATTAATGATTTAGTTGATAAAAATATTGTTGGTTCAAATGTTTCAGGAGACTCAACTACATCATTTGGACATAATAATTATTATACTGTAAATTTCTTTAATCCTTATTTTGGAATACTTGAAAATACACAAGGAGTCTCTGGTGGACTCAATTTTAGAAGGGTTGCATTTGAACTTCTTGCCGAAAAAGGTTATTATGGCGGAATGATTCCTTATATTTCTGCCAAATCAAATAAGGAAACTAATGTGCTAGAAGGTGTTGTTAAAGGTAGTGATACTCACGTTTTAAAAATGATTTTTGGTGATAAATACAAATCTTTTAGTGATTTTAAAAAAGATATGTATAAACAAAGAAACGATAAACTCAATAAATTAAAACCATTTACTTTTGATTTTAATAGTCAAAAATACGAAATAAATTCTTTTGATGATTTAAAAAAAGTTTTTATAAATAATTCTGATTTAAACACAATAAGAGTTAGAATTCATGTTGCCATGAATAAACAAACCGACGAGTATCGACAATCAATATTTAACGACTAATTAGAAATATTAAAGTAAGACTGATTTATTTTAAATTTGCAATGCAAATTAAAATATTTTTAATAAATTAGTCCCGAGTTTCACAGTAAATTAGTAGAAAAAATTAAAACAACTAGTTTTTTATTTTTTCTTTAGAGTTAAAACAATAAAAATCAACATAGTCACAAATTTTATTAGATTTCTAATTCTCAAATATCTATGCTACAATTATGTATAATTATTTAAATTTTTGTGGGGGAAATTATGAAAAAATTTCTTTTACTAAAGAAAGTTAGTTCTAGTTTAGTTTTCCTATCATTATCACCAATATTTATTATCACAGCTTGTAAAAGTGAAGTGGATAAAAAACCTACTACTTCTAAGAACGAAGAATCTAAAAATGATGCTTCTAAAAGTGAAGCTAAGATTGATACTTCTAAGAGTAAAGATTCTAAAAATGAAGCTGAGAATGATGCTTCTAAGACCCAAAATTCTAAAAATGAAGCTAAAAATGAAACTGATAACCAAGAACAAGTTATCCCAAAGCAAGAAAATAATCCAAATCAAGAAAGCACAGAACAAATTATTAATGTTTCTTCTATTTTCGAAGACAAAACCTTTTTAGTAAACAAGCAAGCCGAAATTGATAATGTTTCTTCAAAAATAAATGGATCAAAAATTGAATTTAAAAATATAAATTCTGCAAATTTATATCATTTTAACAATCGAGGCAAATATATAAAGCTACTTTCGGTCGATAATTTAGATTCTGATTTAAAAAACTATAAAATCAAATTAGATTTAGAAGATTTGCTAAAAAATGTGTGATTGAATGTAAAAGCTGTTGAAGATGAAGGCAATTATTATAAATTTGCTGGTGAATTTAGCCAAAATTTCATAAATATTTTAAATAATGGAACAGTTAGTTCTACTTTTGACATTTATGTACCTAAAACTAAAAGTGCAACAGGTTTAATCACCTCATTTGAACAATTAATTAGTGAAATTCGCGCAAATCCATCTGGAAATTTTAAATTAGCAAATGATATTTCTGCAGAAAATACAGAAATAGGCTTCAATTCCAAGTCATATTTAGAAAATGTTTATTTTTCTGGAAGTTTAGAAAGTCTAGAAGGCAAAAATTTTACTATTTACGATTTAAAAAAGCCGCTTTTTGACAATTTAAATAATGCCATAATACAAAATATTAATTTTAAAAATCTCAAAATTAAGTCATTAAATAATTCTCAAAACGAAATTGGCGCCATTGCAAACTTTTCATCGGGTTCAACAGTTAATAACGTCCATCTTTTTGGCGATGTTATAGGTCCAAAAATGGTAGGCGGAATTATCGGTGCAATGGACAATAATTCAGTTATCAAAAACTCAAGTTTTCATGGAAATGTTTATTCTTCCCAATCTGCCGGTGGACTTAGTGGAATAGTAATAAGAGGAAGTTCAATTGAGAATTCTTATGCAAATATAAACATCACCTCTAAATTAATAAATTCCGATAAACTTGGCGGGATTGTTGGCGAATTAGGCCAAAATTCATCCTTAAAAAACATTGTTATTGAAGGAAATGTTTTAAATAATGGTCCTGATGAATTTGCTAATTCTGGCGGACTAATCGGTTTGGTTTCCACAAATGGAACCAAGGATCACCCTGATACTGGAAGTGTTGAAAATATTTATGCAAAGATAAATTTTTTCAACGCAAAGCCAATTTTTGGTAACTTTTATGAATCAAATTTTTTTGACTATGAAAAATTGTTTAAAAATATAAACTTTGTTAATAATTCTGTTAATGAAAGTTTTCCTTGACTCAATATAATTGATGAAAATACTTTTAATGAGGCTGCAAAAAAATGGAAAAATTTAAATAATGAAAATATTAAGCTAAAAACTTTAAATTTTTCCTATTTAAAAGGATATCAGTCTGATTTTAGCATTGCTTATTCAAATTTTGCAAAACTTTTGCCGTTTTATGATCGTTATACAATTATGAATTATGCGCATAAAGTGGGTAAAAATTCTAACCTTTACAGAAAAAATTTACTTGGATTTGAATTTTATGAAAATCAAAATTTAATAAAAAATCTTGCTAGCGAAAAATCAAAAGTCAACAAACTAAAGATTTACTTTGGCGATGGCCAAAAAGATGAATTCAATATAAACAGTTTCAACGAAAATAATAGCGGAATCGTTGACTTTTCTTTTGGAAATAATGGTTCTGAATTTATTGTTCATCCAAATACTTTAATATCTGATAAAAAAACTGAATTAGTTTCTGGTTTAATAAGTCTTTTAAAAAATATTAATTTATCTGATAATTCAATTTTTGATACACAAAATAATTTTGTTGACAATAGTCCAATAAAAGAACAACTTTTTATTGACCAACATGAGACTGAAGTTAAAAATGACTTGGAAAATATAATTAATTCAGTTTCAAATAATATTGATATTTTTGATTTAAATGACTCTAAATTTACTGAATTTTATAAAAAAGAATTAGAAAAAGAAAAAAATTCTATCTATATTGGTTTAAATTATTTGTACCGTTGATACTCAATTTGGGATTTTAAAGATAAATTATTGTACTCTCTAGGAATTTATGGAAAATCAAATGATAGCCTATCATTGTTAAAAGACATTGGAAAATTGGACTTTATTAATCTAAAAGCTGACAAAACTGCAAATGGTTATCGCGATGTTTTTACAAAATATTTAAAACCAAATTCAGTTGGTGATTTTATTGAATATAATTATAATTTATTTAAGCAAGAAGACCAAACTATCGACAAATATTTTGATTCACTGACAAAAGCTTATATTATAAAAGTCGAAAGTAAATCCGATACATTAGTAAATAAGACAATGATCGAAAGATTCAAACAAGAAGAACAAGCTAATAAACTTTTGCCACTTTTGACTGTAAAAGACCCAAATACTCTTTGATTTATTTTTACAACAAATAGCAATATTTCGGGATTATTTTCCAAATATTTTTCTTCAAGCGAATCATTAAAACCACAAATCAGAGAATTTGCTGAGGCGGCTCAAGGTTACTATGATGTTTTATACCGAATTTTAAATGAAAAATCAAAAAAAACTATGCAAAATCATATAGTTGATGTTTATGATACTTTTGGTCCAAAAAATGAACCTGGCGTTAAAGCTTATTCTTTGCCTGTTGGTCATTGATTATCATTAGGAAATAAGAATTATGCTGCTTTTGTTCCGAGTGGAAATAAAAAACTTATGTATTTTGATGGCACAAAAATATTAACAAAATACGCAAAATCGATATTTTCACATGAAAGTACTCATGCTTTTGATAATGATATTTTGCTTGACGGATATGGAAAACGATTTGGTCATCGGGCTGAATCTTTTGCACGAGGAATGTTTCAGGCACCTTACAGTGACGAAGGTGGAGATTTAGCCTTTAATTTTATTGAAAAATACAGAGGTGGTCAGCAACTAGTCCGTAATTCAAGTCCAGAAAGATTTAGTAATTTAGCTGATTTGGAAAAATACTATAAAAATCTTTTTGACATAATTTATCTTTTAGATTTAGCAGAAGCTGAGGCAATAATTGCAAAAAAGCCATCAGACACTAGTGATTATAGAAAAATCCAACTCGGAAGTGGCGGTTTTACAAAAAAAGATATTTTATCTAGAGTTGAAAGTTCTGAATTTAATTCAATAAATTCAATTGATGACTTAGTTGACAAAAATATTGTTGGCGCGAATGTTTCAGGAGACTCAGTCAGATCATTTGGACATAATGATTACTATACAGTAAATTTCTTTAGACCATATTTTGGGATACTTGAAAATACAGAAGGAGTCTCAGGTGGACTCAATTTTAGAAGGGTTGCATTTGAACTTCTTGCCGAAAAAGGTTATTATGGCGGAATGATTCCTTATATTTCTGCCAAATCAAATAAAGAAACTAATGTGCCAGAAGGTGTTTTTAAAGGTAGTGATACTCATGTTTTAAAAATGATTTTCGGTGATAAATACAAATCTTTTAGTGATTTTAAAAAAGATATGTATAAACAAAGAAAAGATAAACTCAATAAACTAAAGCCATTTAGTTTTAATTTTAATAATAAAAAGTACGAAATAAAATCTTTTGACGACTTAAAAACAGTTTTTATTGATAATTTTGATCGAATAAATATAATAAGAGTTGAAATTCATGTTCAAATGAATAAGCAAACTAATGAGTACCGCAACTCAATATTTGATGAATAATTAGAAATATTAAAGTAAGACTGATTTATTCTAAATTTTCAATGCAAATTAAAATATTTTTAATAAATTAGTTCTGAGTTTCCCAGCTTGATGAGATAATCTAAAAAATTGTCAGGTTTTAAACCAGGACAAAAAAAATTAACACTAAGGTGTTGGCTTTTTGTCCGAGTTTATGATTTTCAATTATAAAAAGTGAATGCTTAAACGAGTTAGACTACAGTAAAATAACTTTAGAAGATTTGAAAAAAATAATTGCAAATTATATATTTTAATACAACAACTATAGAATTCAATCGATTTTAAATTGAAAAACACCACAGCAATATGCTATGATGTTAAAATAATATTAAACTGTTAATTTTTTTGTCCTGGTTTATTTTTGGGGACTTTTTTAACACTCATGAATGCAAAATCTACTTATTAATCAAATAAAACAAACTAAAAAAGCTAAAATTTTAACTTAAAAGCAAAATTATGAAATTTTTAAACTACTTTTTTAGTTCAAAACAACGACAAAAACATAAAAAAATACAACTGCTATTTAAACTCAACCTAAATAGAAAACTCGTTTTTATTTAGGTTGAGTTTAAAAAAATATATGAAGTTTTGAAAGAACAATAAACAAAAGCCCTAAATTTGAAGATTTCTAAACGGTTAAATTTAAGGCATTGCATCATATTTAAAAATATGACGGAAAATTCGCATTTTTTGATTTTTTAGCCAAAGAACATAAGTAATCCCCCCCTTAATTCAATACAAAATTTATTAATTCATTCTTAGTGAGGGTTATTATAACATAATTTTTTCTAGACCAAACATTTTTTTTTTTTTTTTTTACAAAAGGTTAATTTAAAATAATAAAATTAAGATTTTAGTCTCAAAAATATCCGTAAATCCGGGTATTTTTGCATATTTACATTGACTAAAAAGTGAATTTTTGCCATCGAGTTGGAGAACTCAGGATTAGTGAATAAATGCTTTTATATTGTTTGTTTGCTTAGCTTTTTTAATATAAATTCCAAAGCTAGATCAAAAAACTAGTGAAAAATCCCACCAATTAAGTGTCTAAGTTCCTTATTTTTCTGTTTTTTACATTTTCATTTTGAATGTTGGAACATCTTTTTTAGATTCTTCTTGTTGTTCTTTTTTTAATCTTTCTTTTTCTTTTTTTAATCTTTCAACTAGTGATCTTTTTCGATAAGTTAATTCATCTCTATATGGCTTTTGATTTTGGGTTTGTTTTTGTACTAGTTTGGATATTTCTTTATCAAGTTTATCCTCTAATTTATGATAATAAAAAACTTCAGTTAGACCATATGCTTGTTGCATTGATTCACGAAATTGCCTAAATGATTCCATACTTATATCCAAATCATTTTTTTTAAATCAATCAAGCATAAATTTATAATCAGTATCTATTAATTGATAAGCTAAATCACGGTTTTCTAACAGCGAATTATAAATAATTATAGCATCTACATTAGTAGGAACTATTGGATTTGGAAGTTTTCTATATTCCCGAATAATTTCTAATGAATTTAATCCTTGTTGTATAAATTTATTTTTATTAATTCAATCAAACAAAGGATTATATATTTTTTCTTGGTTATATTTTTTTCGAGCTTTGCTTAAGGCGATTTCAAGATTTTTTAATTCAACAATATCTTTATCTTTTTTTAATTTATCTTTTAGTTCTTCGAATTCTTTAATTTTTTGGGGTTTTTTAGTTTGCTTTCTTGCTCGGTCATAGTCATGTTCTAAATGCCAATCACTAGCATATTCAACTTCAGACTTAGTTTTTCTGGTTTTTGAATCATAAGAGACTTTGGAAATTACAATAAAAGGTTGCTTGTATAATTTCAGGCATTGATAAATGTAGTCAAATATTTTTTTTACTTGATCAAATTGTAGTTCTTTTGAATCAAGTATTTCTGTCTCTGGGTATTTTTTGGTTAGTTCCTCAAGTTGACTACCGTGGATGTAAAAAATTTGCGAACAGTCTAAATAAAAATCATTTGTAAATAACGCATTAGGTTTGTTTGATTTTGAAATCAAAACTTCACCATCTATACGTTTTTTTAGCATTCAATCAGTTAAACGAGCATCACGCGCTTTAATATAATAGTAATAATTGTCTTCTCTATCATGAAAAATAATTACCGGTGTTGAATTGATTCTTTGACCAAGACTATCAAATACTAGTGTCCTTTTCAATTTAAAAGGAATGAAGTTTGCTCATTTACTATTTTTTATTCGATCTTTAATTGTCATAATTACACCTTTGATTCAAAATTTATTCTTATTAAAAATATATTATACCAAAAAAGCCAAAATATTTTCTAAAAATTTTAATTTAACAGAAAAAATTGAGACAAAATTAAAAAACAGTTAGAAATTATTTTCCCTAATCGCTTAAATAATGTAAAATTAGATTAGATTTCTATCTGAGAAAATCCATAAAATTTAAAACACAAAATTATGAACACTCCCGAAAACCACGCCAAAAATGATCAATTAAGAATAAAAATAGATTCATTAGGTAATTTTATGGCTAACATTGGACTGTATTCTGTTTGTTGAAAGAATATTGTCGAAAATGCAATGCAAAAATTGTAATTGGAGATATTATATGAATATTTTATATGATAAAAAGAAGAAAGAATACATATTAGGAAATAGAAAATTCACAAAAGACGAATTTGTAGAATATATAATGAATAATATGATGGTAGGCCTTTCAAACGAAGACATATCTTTAGAAATGGATAAACAGAGCCAAGATAAAAAAAACAAAAAAGATATGGAAAATGTATTTTTGACTTCATATAATAGTTTAATTCCTAGAAATCGTATTATCTTTGGAGCACCTGGTACTGGTAAAAGTTATACTCTAAATAATGACTTGCAACAGCTTTTAGGAGAAAATAATGAAGATCAATATGAGAGAGTAACTTTTCATCCAGACTATTCATACGCAAACTTTGTTGGCACATATAAGCCTGTAATGGTTGATGATTCTTTCGAAAATCTTGAGATTACTGATAAATATATTCTTTCTGTATTATGAGACAGAACTAAGTCAGCTCAAGAAAAGTATGACTTATTGTTTGATAAATTTAAGGTTGGCGGACTCAATAGATTACCGGTATTGTTAGGCTTATACACAGATGAGGACTTTACTACCAGAAGATTAAAAAATGCTGCTGCCAATGATAATAATGTAGGACGAAATATTGGAAAAGATATTAGACAATATGTAAACTTATATAAACCAGAATCTAGAAAAAAAGATATTTCATACGAATACGTTCCTGGTCCATTTATGAGAGTTCTTGTTAAAGCCTTAAAAAATGCGATGACCGATAATCCTAGACCTTTTGTATTGTTAATAGAAGAAATTAATCGAGCAAATGTTGCTGCAGTATTTGGTGATATTTTTCAACTATTGGATAGAGATAGCGATGGTGTAAGTGAATATAAAATTGCAACCACTAATGACATGAGAAGATATTTATCAGAACAACTAGGAGTCGAAGAATCAAAGCTTGAGTCTATAAAGATACCAAATAATATGTTTATATGGGCTACTATGAACATTGCTGATCAAGGTGTATTTCCAATGGATACTGCATTTAAAAGAAGATGGGATTTCGCATATCTAGGAATTGATGACAATGATCATGCTCTACATGGAAAATATGTTATGCTTTCTGATAATAAGACACAAAAAGTTGAATGGAACAAATTGAGAAAAGCTATTAATAAATTCCTTGCTCATTGTAAAATAAACGAAGATAAACAATTAGGACCATATTTTCTTTCTAAAGATATTATAATTCCTGAACAAGGAGATGAAATTAATAGAGAAAAATTTATTAGTGCATTTAAAAATAAAGTGATTATGTACTTATTTGAGGATGCAGCCAAACAAAAACGATCAGAACTATTTAAAGGGTGCTCTAATGATAGCACAAGATATTCTCAAATTTGCAAAGAATTTGAACAAAAAGGTGTTGGAATATTCAACCATGCTATTGTATCAGATTGCGATATTGAAGATGTTGAACCTAAAAATGACAACTTAGATAATTAGGGGGCTTTTTCTATGATCTCCATGATCTCCGGATTTGTAAGGGAACAAATACGTTATACTCAAAAGGAACTTTGTAGCATTTTGAAATGTAATGAAAATGAAGTCGTTATATTGATTAGAAAATTAAAAGAATATGGTGTCTTAAAAGCGGTAAAAGCTTCTGATAAACAAAAGAACATGAATGAACTACTAGATGAAGATATAGAGATATCTGGTGTTGAAGTAGGCAAGAATGAATATTTTTATATATTTACTTTTGTTGGAGTTATTGTTATAGCAGGTAGAGTGCTTAAGTGTTATCCAAAGTATCTATTAAGCAATAAGAATCCTACTAACGAGTTAAAACAAATAATAAAAGTTCTTGAAAAATACAATTCTTCCGAACAGATTATAAAAATGTTTAATGATAGCAATGAAAGTAGTTCATTTAATCTTTTGGCAGTAATCTTGTTTTTATTAAATGATTATTATGAAAATGGAATTTACAACACTACAGAAGAAATTGTTGAATTCAATGGGACAGGAGAAATTCTATGGGATAAAACTATAAATGAATCATTTGCAATTTTATCAAATGAAAAACCATATTATATGGAATTACACACTCGTAAAAGACTTACCAATGAGTTTGATTATTTTACTCGGCTTCATCAATGCATACTAACAAAGATTTCCCAAGAGTTAAAGGAAGCCAATCTTCTTGATTTATTTGAAATCACAGAAGTAGATTTATCTGATGAGAAATTAGATGATTTTGGCGATGATGATTATATTTTATATAGAATTGAAAAAGAACTAGGTCTACAGTATAACACGAGAAAACAATTGCTTTTAATGACCATATATTCTTATATAGACAAAAAAGGCAGCTTTTATGATCTTGATTGCTTATCTTTGCTTGGGACTAATAGTTTTAATTTGGTTTGGGAAAAGATTTGTGCACACATTATGAACAATCAATTGGAAAATAGTTTGGGCGCTTTGAATCTTCCAGTGCTTTTAAAAGATGGTTATGATAAAAAGAAAAAATTAATAGATTTAATTGAAAAGCCTTTATGGACTATTACAGGTAAAGAGGCGAAAAATACTTTAATACCAGATTTAGTATCCATCTTTCAAAATGATGGTAATTATGAATTTATTATATTTGATGCAAAGTATTATAACGCACATTTGGAATACGGAATTACACCAAGTGGACAGCCAGGAATAGAATCAATTACAAAACAATATTTATATCAATTAGCTTATCAAAAATTTATAAATGATCATGAGTTTTCAGCAGTTAAGAATTGTTTTCTTCTACCTTCAGAAAATGATTCTATAGAAAATAAAGGTGAAGTAAAACTTGAAATGATGGAAAATATTGGCCTACAGAATGTTCAAGTAAGATTTATTCCTGCAGTAATGGCTTATGATCTATATCTGACAGAAAGAAAAATGGATTTTAATCTTCTAAATCTATAAAAATATGCTAACAAACTGTAAAATAGAGAATCTGTAAAATTTAAGTGTGTTATGCAAGCGAAAGTGCTCGCATTTTGCTTGATTGTAAGTTCAAGCGAACACAAAATAAGGTAAAAATAATTGCGTGACCAGAATTAAATTAGTAGAAAAATCTCAGATAATTAGTTTTTTACCTATGATTTTGATTACACCACTTTTGTTAATTTTTTCTAGCGCGCTCATTTTAAAAAATTTGGACAAATAATTTACCTCATATAAAAACTTGGGCTTTTATATGATAAAAAACTTTGAAGTCTTTTATTGTTATGCCAATCATTATTTAATGAACAATTAGAAGTATTAAACAAAGTGATTTACTTTAAATTTGCAATGCAAATTAAAATATTTTTAACCTTTTTATTATAATGATCAATTATCTCATTAAGAATTATTTTCATAATGAGAAATGTAAATTTCTCTATGAAGTCAAAATCAATTTCGTTTTGATTGTTGACTGGAAGAGTGATTAATTCCTCGCTAACTCTTTTTCAGGTGGATTTATTATCTCAGGAATATTTCTGAAAAACCTTATTTAAACTTCCAAGAAAAAACAGGTAAAATTGCTTTTTATTATTTACTTCATATTTAAATTTAAAAGCATAAGAATCTTGTAATATTGTAAAGGGTTTTGGTTGGAAAAATACCTTACCATTTCCATTTGCAGTTGCTGAAAATACATTTTGCAAAATAGTTGCACCTTTAGGATTAATATATCTTCCTAGTTGATTATTTGTCGAAATTGCAGTTGTTGCCGGTAAATCACCAGGGCCGTTTGTGATAACATTTTTTGTTTTTATTTGTTCAAAAATGTCTTTAATTCTAAATTCTTTCCAGATTGTATTGGAGTATAAATTCTCTATTTCCGCTTGAGAAGCGGCTCTCTCTCTCTCTCTCTCTCTCTCTCTCTCTCGTTGTAATCAAAATTATTCTGAGTAAATCCTGATGCGATTAAATAGGCTTCAAGTTCCGCTAAGTGAGTGGCTTCAAGATCTGCTAGGTGAGCGGATTCAAGTTCTTTGATAAATTTTTCTATAAAATCAAAATTAATTTCGTTTTGATCATCAATTGGCAGAAGGAATTTAGTTTCTAAAATACTTTCTTTTGAGGAATTTATCCCCCAACTTAATTTTGCAATGGCTTTTTGAATTGCAATCGAGATAAACATTAATGATTTTTGTTTAATTGTATTTTTTCCTTTGTATTTTAAAACTTTAACATTGTTGCCGGTGAAATATTTTTGTTTTTGAAAAAAACTAAGAAAAGTATCTTGCGCAAAACTAATCGTGTTTGCAGGATTTAAGAATTTTAAATTTTCCTGAATATACCCTTTAATTCCGTTATTTTTACTTTGTCTTACAACATAAGGATAAGTGTTTGGAATCTGTGTATCATAGATTTTAACCTTATTAGCATGAATGACTTTATTTGAGCTTGAAACATCAAAAATATCTTTAATTCTAAATTCTCCCCACTGAACTTCTTGTAATTTTTCAATTAGTGGGGCATATACTTTTTTATTTGGTCTTGTTTTTTAGCTCCAATTTCGGTATCTTTTATAATTTGACTAACTTCTCAAGCTAGAAAATCAGCAATTGAATTTTTAAAATCACTGATTTCTGGTTTTAAATCAATTTTCCTTGTCTTATTCCAGTCACCGCCGTTTAAAGGATCAATCACATCTTCAAAATAACTGTTTGCATCTAAAAAATTGAGCTTATGCTTCCCGATATGAACTAAATCAACGACTTCTTGATAGCGTTCATTCGCATTATCGCTATCAACTAAATTAATCGCTGCTTTTTTTCTATTTGTTCTTTTATATCCGTCATTGCTAAAATCAATAAACTTAACTGGTAACTCTTTATTATGACTTTGTCCTACTTGAAATACATAAATATGTGTCTGCACACTTGATTTACCTAAAAATAAATCAAGTGGCATTTTAATACTTGCCAGTAGCGTATTGTTTTTAAGAATTTTTTTATTAAAATCTTTTGCTTTACCAGAACCTGCCGAAGATTGAATAATGATAGCAGCATAACCATTTGTCATCATTGAAAGGGCTTTTTCAACAAAAACCATACCATTTCCAGGCGCAGAATAAGGAGGGTTTAAAACAAAAGCATTTGCTGGAAATTTTTCCTTATTATCAAATTCTCTTAACGAATCTTTATGTAACAAATTGGTGGAACCATCACCCATAAGTATCATATTTAATATTGCAAGCATGTGGATTTTTGGCAAAATTTCTATCCCCAATAATTGATCTGTTTTAATTTTGATTTTTTTTACTTCTAATTCCTTTGGTGATTTTAATTTTGCTTCTGCATCGGCAATCATTTCATTCATGGCCGCAACTAAAAGTCCTCCTGATCCGGTAGCAAAATCTCAAACATAAGAATTTTGGTCAATTCGCGCTAATTTTACAAGCAATTTTGCGACATATGGTGGTGTTAAAACAACATCATTATCTTTATCCTCACTGTAACCAAGTCAAGAATACATTTCATTAAAAAGTTTTCCAGCAAAGTCGATTTCTAAACCGTTTTTGAAAAAATATCCAATATCATCAATAACTTTTCCAAAAATTCTTTTGATTCTTGACTCGCCGTTTTCTGGGGCATTTAGCCTTTCGTCTTTCAAACTTGGCGATAAAATATTAATTAAAGTTTTCTGTTTTTCGGTTGGTATTTGCTTTTGTCTTAGGAAATTAATAATTTTATACAGTATTTTGTCCCCATCTTGACTGTTTTCTTCTTTGGATGATTTAAGTTCGGATTTATTAAGCGGGGCAACTTTATAAGGGATTCCTAAACTTGCAATTATACTAGCTACAATTAAATATAGTTTTGTATCAGGTTCGATATTATTTTCATTTTTGTAAATATCATTATTAAGTTTTTTAAGCGCAGCTATCATTTCGGCTTCTGATCTTTGCCTTAATTTATCTCTTTCCTCCTCACTTAAAAATAATTTTTTCGCATCTTTAATAAATTCATTAAAGTGTTTTTTGTCTAAAAAACTAAAATCGCTATATTCGCCTATTAATTGTCCTTTGCCATAATTATCATTTGAGACTCACCAAACCTGAACTTCGCGTTCAAGTTTACCATTGGCATTTTTCTCGCCAACGGCGCCGATTACAATAATATCGGTATAATAAGTCGCTTGCTTTATTCCTGTAGCATAATGAATAGCTCCATTTACTGCATAATTTTTAATGTGATTTCATTGCGTAAGATCAGGATATCCATTTGAATCTAGTTTTACCATTTTATTAAGACCAACTTTATATTCGATCAAAATAGGATAACTATTACCTAGTTCGTCCTCTAAAAGCATTTTGCAATCAGGGCGATTTCCACCATTTTTTCCATTTTTGGATAAATATTCCTCAAGCGCAGAATTAATATCTTCATTTAACCATTCATTTTCTAGTCAAAAATCAAGACCCATATTATTAAGTTCAGAATTGAAGCTTCCTGCAATTGTGGCTTCTGAAATATTAGATTTCATAATTTGTTCTCCTTTTTTGAAGTTTTTTTAAATTAGAAAAATAAAATTAGTTTTGATCCTGAGGTTTGCTTTGTTCGTGGATTTCTTCGATTTGTTCGGGTAAGTTAGTACACTAATTTAGACTTTTAATTGGGGTAAATTATTTTAGTTTTAATCAATCTTTAATTGCCGCGATTCAATTCCTTTGATTTAATTTATTTTTATTAAAGATAAATTATAGCGAAAAAATGGCTAAATTTTCCTAAAATTTTTCTTTTTTTAAAAAATTTTTGATATAAAATGAAAATTTTTTGCCATCTAAGGAAAAACAACTTTAATTAGTGATTTAAACTTGCGCGGTCAAAAAGAGTAGCGAAATTTGATCATTTTCTAATATTTATTGTTGAGCACAAAAAAACTTCTAAGCTCCTTTAGAAGTTTTTTATGATTAAATATATAAGCAAAACTCTGTTATAAAAAGAACATAAAATTAATTAACGCTAAAAAATATTTCCATTAATTTAAATTTTATATTCATTTACCTTTTAATTGGATTATCATATTTATCAGGATAAGTTCCATCATGAATTTGTTGTAAAATTTGGTCTTTTAATTTAAGTTGACCAGTGTCTTTATAAAAACGATTGTTATCTTTATTGTAATAAATCATTGTTAGCATATCGTTTAATTTAACATCTGAAGCTGAATATCAATTCGTCCAAACTTGCCATCAACCAGCTTTAGGTTTTGCTGGGTCACCTATTATTTTGTCGATGAAAGTTTTATATTCTCTATCATTCGTTTTATTTCTATTTGCTTGTTGACCGTTTTGTAACGATGCACGAATTATTTCAGATGCAGTATAGGAAGACAAAATACCACCGTAAAATGCTGAGGATCGAGCTCAAAACTGAGAAATTCTAGATTCATATGTGTAAAAAAGAAGGATCAGAACTAGTCTATAAAGGAGTCTTCCTTTTGATGAGTTTTTAAAGTTATTAATTGATATTTTATTACTAGATTTGGTGCTCTCAGAGTACCAAATTCTATGAAATAATTTTGAAATTGCTTCAAGTTGAGGATCTTTTTGATTTGATTTAAAAATTGATTCTAATGAAATTCCAGTGTATTTTATATGATTTAATTCTTTTAAAATTGGTGAAGCGTCTTTTTCCTTTGCCTTATCTCAGTTTGGAGAAGCTAAAAATATTAAATCAAAAAAGTCAGCAATTGATTTAGTTGAAATTTTTTGATTAGTTGGAGTTTTTAATGTTAAATTTTTTTCATCAATTAGATTTTGTTGTTCGGTTGGACTTTGGGCAGTTGAATCATCTCCGCCAATTTTTGGTTCAATTTTAACAACTAAATCAAGATTAATTAATTTTGCTAAATCTAATTTGCTAAAAATAGCACCAAAAAAGCTTGTGGCTTCTTGGCTTGGATTTAAAGTTTTGATTGATTGTACAATTTGATCTAAAATTCCTGAAAGTAACGGATTTTCTAGTCCTAGATTTACAAAATCATTGAGAAATTTAGTTATTATTTCTCTTGGTTTTTCTATTTTAACCTTGGTAAGATTTTGGTTGTTATCTAAATTTAATTTTAAATATACAGCAATTATGTCGGCTGCTAAATCAGCAAATTCAGTATCTTGTATTAAAAAATTAACCACAGATCATAGATATGATTTTAAAAATGCTGAATTTGTTCCATTTTGAGAATTTGCCTGGCCATTATTGGTGTTTTTCTTGGGCTGATCGCTTAAAAATGTAGCTAAAAGCCCAGAAAATGTTTTTACTTCTTTGAATAAAGTAGAATTTTTGTTAATATAATCTAAAAGACGAAAAATTAAAACTTTATTAATTGAATCAGGTAAAAATTTTATGAGCAATTTTTTAAGTAATGGCTCGACTTTTTGCTTTTTGTCTGCTGATAAACCACTAAATAGCGAAAAAGTGGACACATCGCCAATGCTTAACAAATTAATTTTGTCTTTGAAAAATGATGAATTAAAAATTTTAACGATGATATTTCAAAGTTCATCCCTTTCAGTTGCAGAAATTAGATTATAAACTGTTGCAATTTGTTTGATAAGGTCAATGATAAACCCTTCGTTTGCAATTTCGGATTCTAAAAGTGTTTGAACATTTGAAAAAGAAACCTCACCTTTTGTGAATTTGCTTAAAATTAATATAAATTTTGTTAATAAGGCATTTTCTTTAGAATAATTTGCCGGGATTTTAGGTGATTTTGTTTCTTGAGGGGTTTCAGGTAATGAAGAGTTTTGGTCTTGGGTTTGGTCTTGGCTGGTATCATTGAAAGGTTGAGCATTGACTAATACTTGGGATAAATCCTGACTTACATTAACAGTGGAAGGTTCGTCTGGAAAAAGTCCTTTTGGATCAATTTCTTCTTTGTAAAAATTTTCAAGATTATTTTTTATTATTTCTTTTATTAGTTTAAAAAACGGCTGAAATTCAGCGTTTTCAAATTGAGTATCAAGCATTTTTCCAACTAGTGTTGAAAAATTATCGCTCAAAGTGTTGCTTTTTTCGTCTAATTCAACAATAAATTCACCAATAATTTTGTTAAAATATTGCTTTTCAAATAGTGATTTAATTAATGAAAGGTTATTCAGTAGTTGTTTAATTTGGGTTTTTGCAACTATTTTAAAATATGAATTAAATAGATTTTTTAGTGCCGGCGATTCTAAAAATCAATTAAAAATTGGCATAACACTGTCAAGATATTCTTTTGGAATATTTGCTAAACCTGCGCGAATCTGTTCAGAAATAGGCTTACTTCTAACAACTTCGGAAATCAAAGTTGCAATACTATCTTGGGAAATTTTAGCTTGGCCTTGAGCACTTGTTGCCTCTGCTGAATAATAATTATTAGCAATATCAACGCTAAAACTGTCAAATAAAGTCTCAAGAACCGGTTTTTTAGGAGTAGAATTACCTGAAATTGCATCAAATATAATTGAAATTAAGGCTTTTATTATTAGTGGCGAATAAGTTTTTGGCTCTTGATCAAAATCTAAAGTTGAGTCTTTTAATTTTGAAAAAATATCACGAACTAAATCCAAAGTTGTCTGAATTGAGCCTTCAGTCAAATTTAATTTATATTCATGCAAAATTACTTTTAGAAATTCAGAAATTGAATCTCAAGTTGAAGAATCTCCTAAAAACAAGGTAAAAACTTGCTCAATTAGGGAAGTATTTTGTTTGAGAAAATTTTTAACTAGTGAATCAAAATTTGGATGTGCTTCAAATTCTTTTTTGTCAAAAAAATAATTAATAAGTTCTGAAAGTAATTGTTCAACTTGCTTAGATTCAAAAAAGGTTGTTAAAATATTTAAAAGTGAATTTTGAATTCTAGGCTTACCAAAAAAACTATTTTGGTCTAATTTACCAAGAAGTTGATTCTGTAAAAAAGACTGGCCAAAAAGGTTTTTGAAAAATAAAACTAAGTCTTCATTTGAAATTTTACTTTGAAAATCAAGACTTGCAAGATTTTTTAAGAATTTATAAATTGTATCTTCAGTAAAGAAATTATTTAAAAAGTATGAAGAAAAATTTTGAAAGGTTAATTGTTGATCAGTTAAAGCAATTTTTTGCGAATGCTGCTGAATTTCTAGTGCATTTTGTTGTTTCTGTGCTTCTTCTAAAAGTAATTTTTCTGAGTTATGCCGGTCAGAATTTTCTTTATAAAAAGCTTCAAAATTTTCTAAGGCAGCCTTTACAAAGGCAAAAATTAAATTATCAGTTGGAGCTGAGCTATCTTGTTTTCAAAGTTGATATTTAACTCGAAAATCTTGAAAAATTAGTTCAATTATTGATGTAAAAGTCTTAATTGATTGTTCATTTAATCCTTGCGAGCTTAATGAACTTGAAATTAAACTAGTAAGATTAGTTAAAAATTGCTCTTTTTCTACATTTATAGCGATAAATTCGTAAATATTTTCCTCAAGTTTTGGCAAATTGTTAGCTAAAAACTGAAAACCAAAACGATTTAAGTTGTCAATTTGTTGGTACTTGTTTTTATTTACTAAAAAATCGTTAATCGCTTGATTTACAATGTCAGCAAGTGGTTTAAATGAATTTGAAGACAAAAAATTTTTAAGTGAATCAAAAAAGAATGAAAAACTAGCAAAATTTGGAGTTGAAGTATCAATAAAATTACTTAGGTCAAATTTTGTTAAAATTGGGTAGAATTTATTAAGTAATTTTTTTAGTGAATCAATTTGGTTTTGACTTAAGTCAAAACTTAGAAGTTCGTGAAATAAATCAAGTAAATTTTTTGAATCTTTAAAAAAAGTTGAGTAATTTGTATAAATTTGCTCTGAAAAAATTGAAGCAATATTTTCAGTGATATCAGTAGTTTTGATTTGTTTAATTGCACCTAGGAAATTTTTTGCTGCTTGATCATTTAATTTAGCCCAAACATTAGTGCGAACAACAGCATCGGCAAGTGAAACTAAAAGACTAACAATCGAAGTTTGATCTTCCTCATTCAAATTAAACTCAAAATTATCGTTAATAATTGTTACTAATAACTGAACAGATTCATGATGTTTTAGTGTTTCAGAGATAAAATTGCGAATAAAAATAACATTATCATTGTCATTATCAGGATTTTCTAAATAAGTACGAATTATTTCGTGAAAATTCTGTGAATTTTTATAGTCTTTTGACCGAAGATGGTAGTCAGTAATTATTTTAGAAAATAATTTTCTTATCGAATCAAAAGTAAAAACGATTTTTAAATCTTCTTTATTTTTAAGGTCGATTTTGATAATGTTATTAATTAGCAAATCTTGGACTATTGTTTGGCCAAAAATGGATGCAAAAATTAAATCTTTAATTTTTTCAGGATTTTTATCTGCAAATTCTGAAGTTACAACAGTATTTAAAACATCAATTATTTGTTTTTCGTCAAAATCAGCAAAAATATAGCTAACAAGGCCAGAAATTGTTGCTTTTTCTCAAGTTTTGTTATTAGTTACATCTTGGACATAAGACTGAAAGCGGTCAATTATTTTGCTAAAAAAGCCACTTGAGAAAATTTTTTGCAAAATTTCGGTAAAAGAAGCGCCAGCTTGTTGGTTTTCTTGTCAAAAATCAGTTAAAATTTTTTCAACACTTGGATTATTTTGAACAGCTAATTGGATAAAACGGTTTAAAAACGCGCCAAAATTATTATTTAGTATCACATTTATAAAATTTTCTATCGGCGAGTTTTCAGCTTTTTTAACATTTTGAATGGTTAACTCTTCAATTTCAGAATTTTCTGAAATAAATTTTTCAAGCGAATTCTCGACTGTTAAAGCGTCAAAAATTTCTGTATTTGTACCTAAATTTAGAATTCGGCGGTAAGAGTTAATGTCTTTTTGGACATAATTTTCGTCCCATTGTAATTTAGTGTTTGCTTCGTTTCTGAACTCTAGGTCTTGTTCAAAAGCTAATTTAAATAGCAAATCTTGAGCCATTTTTTTATAGCCCTTAGTTGATGGGTGAATATCTAAGTCGTTTGTAGTAAATTCAGACGTTTTATTTTGTCAAATTGATTCATTGTATAAATCAACATAGTTTACTTTTTGACTTTTTGCGGCTTTTTGGATTGTTGAATTCAAATGCCGTATTATTAAATCAGCATAATTTTCTGGAACGCCAATTTCGTTTGTGAGCATTTTTTCAAAAAATTTAATAATTTTTGAAGACAAAGAATTATAGCCGACTAAAACTATTTGTAAATCAGGGTTGATTTTTCGCAAACTTTGAATTAGCAGTTGTAAATTTCTGTAAATTTTTTGGCTTGCAATTTCAATATTTTGGGAAAATTCAAAATTTGCCTCAGCTTTTGTTGCAAGTTTTTGCATTGGCTTGGCGATTGTGCGAAAATCAATAGCTTCGATTAAATCATTTGCGCCTAATGAAAGAGTTAGCAAATTAGAGTCTTTAATTTTTTGATGTAATTTTGGGTAGTTATTTGAGTTAAAGTCACCAAAAACTTCGCGAATTTGCTGCCCATATGGTGAGTCTAATTTTTGGTCTAAATAATAATTAAAATGAAAATGTGTCTTATCAGAATTTTTATAGACTTCATTTTCGGGATTAAGCAAGTAAAGTCAATCACTAACTGTTGTTCAAGAAAGTGCTAAATTATCAAAGGATTTAAGTGCATTTGGTTTTATTTTTTGAATAAAACTAGCAAAAAAGGCTGGATATGAAAGTCCATTAATTTTTCTATTTTTACCAATGTTTCCGCGCAGATCCATAGAATAATCTCAATTAAAACCTGCAGAAATTGAATCACCTATTGATAAATAGTTAATTTGGTCTAAAAGTTTTTCAGTTTCCTGAGCTGAATGGGTTACTGGTATATTAAAGTGCTCGGTTTTATCGCGATTTTTTATACCAATCAAAGTAATTCCAGAGA